>JBJXEH010000272.1:0-21777 GCA_046153995.1 Micropepsaceae bacterium | reverse complement strand
ACGGGTAGTGCGCGTGCGTGAGCTTTACACAACATATCACCGTACCTAACGTGAAAAACGTGTTTCGGGGGAATGATTCGATGCGGCCCGGCGTTCCGTGGAATGTGAAGGGAATCGAGGCAGAAGCGCGCGAAATGGCGCAGCTGGCAGCGCGTCGTAGTGGCGTCAGCCTCGGTGAATATTTGAGCCAATTGATCATGACCGAAGGGCGTCCAAACGGCCCCGTCGGACATGGCTATCCGCAGCAGCAATTCGTGCCCGGCGACGGCACCTATGGGCCGCAGCCGATGATGCAGCCGCCTCCGCCGAGCTTGCGTTATCCGCAGGTGTTCCCGCAGGGGCATCAACAAGCTTATGCACAACCGCAGCCGCAACCTTATCAGCCGCTGAACCCGCATGCGGGCTTTGGGCCGCCGCAACATCAGCCGCAGCACCAACCGCAGCCGCAGCCTTCGTTCGACAGCCAAGTGCGCGGTAGCGAGTTTCAGATTGTGGCGCACGGTCTGCGCGATCTCGCCGACCGGCTTGAGAGTTCGGAGCGGCGCGCGCAAACGGCGATCGCGACTGTCAACCAATCGGTCGCCGCGATGCAGGATCGCATCGATGCGCACGAGCGCGTGAAGCAACTCGCCGATGTTGCGTTCACGAGTGCGGCCGATGCGCTGGCGCAATCGGCGCGCGATCAATCACACGCGTTTGAAAGCCTCGAGACGACGGTGCGCAGTGTGCAGAAGCGCTTGATCGATATCGAGAGCGGACGCGCGGATTGGCCTGGCAAGGAATCCGTGTCGCGTCTGGAGACGGCGCTGACGCAGCTGCAAAAGCGGCTCGTCGAGATGGAAGCGGCGAACAAGCCGGACTCGGCGCAGAAGGATCAGTTCGCGCGGCTTGAGATTACGCTCAATCATCTGCAGAAGCGCCTCGCCGAGATGGAAATGGCGCGCGGGGACTTTCCGAACAAAGACGCGTTGGTGCGGCTTGAGGCGTCGATCGCCGAAGTCCGCCACGGCGTCGTCGACAACGAGAAGCGCTCGCGGGACGACCTGACGCAGCTGGCGCGGTTCATGCGCGAGCTCGGCAACCGTGTCGATACGCAGGAACGCAACGCCACGAATGGCGGCGGCAACGGCGTCACGGCGCGGCTGGACACGCTGGAAGCACGTTCGGCGTCGATGTTCGACGACATGCGCGGACAGTTGTCGACGATGGATGCGCGGATCGCGCAGACCGTGCAGAAGGCGAGCGCACCGCCGGAAGCGTTCATGGCGCTGAAGCGTTCGGTCGATACGCTGCACGAGCGGATCGATCAGGTTGGCGATCCCAGCGGTCATATTGCAGGGCCGATTAACGCGATCGAATCGACGCTGGAAACGCTGACGACGAAAATCGAGGACAGCGAACGGCGGGCGGCCGAGTCCGTGTCGACCGTCAGCAACGCGCTGAAGTCGATCTCGTCGCGGCTGGACGAATCCGACACGCGTCATGCGCAGGCGATGACGTCGCTGAACCGGCGCTTCGATGATACCGACCGCCGTGCAGGCGAGACGTCGAACCTCGTCGAAGACACGATGCGCACGCTGACGCAGCGCTTGGAAGCGTCCGACAAGAAGCACAAGGAAGCGATGGGCGGCTTGCGGCTGACCGTCGACGGTTTGGTCGCGAAGGCTGCGGCCGACTCCGTGCCCGATCACCGGCACCGCATGTCGACGACGGCTTCGACGATGGCCACGCCGTTGACGTCGCAGTATGCGCCGCCGCCTCCGCTCTCGCAGGAGCCGTATTCGACGAGCGCGGCGGAGATGCTTTCGAACCTCTCGCCCGAGCCGCAAACGCACGGGTCGAAGCACGACGGCGGGCTTTCGGTTTCGGCGCTTGAGACGATCATGGCGACGACGCTTGCGCCGTCGCACGAGGAGCCGTCGCTCGACGACGACCTCGGTGTCGATCGCTTCCAGCCGCCGCCGATGGACGACGAGTTAGAGGCGCCGAAGAAAGACTTTCTGAGCCAGGCCCGGCGCGCCGCGAAAGCCGCCGCGCAGGCCGATGCCGAACATGCGCCCGTGAAAGGCAAAAAGAAGAAGGCCGTTCCTTACCCCAAAGACGATACCCAGAAGAGCCGTATCGGACGGCTTGCCGTCATCGCCATTGCCGGCGTTGCCATCGTCGCTGGAATTGTTGCGCTGCTCTTTACGCTGCCTGGCGGTAAGGACGACGGCATCAATCGTCCGGGTGCGGGCGACAGCATCGGCGAGATTTTGAATGGCCCAGGGCAGCCTGGCGTCGCGCCGCAGCCTCAACCGGCTGCAGAGTTTGCGCCACCGTCGGGATCTGAGACGCCAGGGACGCCGGGAACCAGCATGACGGCCGAGCCCAATGGTTTGGGTGCGCCGCCCGTTGAAGGGACACCGTCCTCGTTCACGTCCGGCACATCGATGCTGCCGGGTTCGGAAGTTCAGGACACATCGGTCGCCTCGCTTGAAGCGGGCGCCGTGCGCGGGGACGCGAGTTCGCAGTTCTTGCTGGCGTTGCGCTACTCCGAGGGCCGCGGTATCGCGAAGGACGATGCGAAGGCACTGTCGCTCGCCACGAAGGCGGCGCAGCAGGGCCTTGTGATCGCGCAGTACCGTTTGGGTGCGATGTACGAGCGCGGGATCGGCGTCAGTAAGGACCTGCCGCAAGCCAAGTCGTGGTATGAGCGCGCGGCCAAGGGCGGCAATCGCAAGGCTATGCACAATCTGGCGGTGCTCTTTGCCGACGGTGTCGGCATTGGGCAGAGCTTCCAGCAGGCGGCGACGTGGTTCCGTCAAGGTGCCGAGCACGGGCTTCCCGATTCTCAGTACAATTTCGCGATCCTTTTGGAGCGCGGAATGGGGGTCGAGAAGAACGTGACGGAGGCGGCGAAGTGGTACGCGATTGCGTCGAGCCAAGGCGACACCGGTGCAGGCGAGAAGCTTGAGGCGTTGAAGAAAACCTTGAGTGCGGGCGATGTCGCCATGGCACTTGAGGCGGCGCGCAAGTTCCAGCCGAAGCCGCTCGACAAGGCTGCGAACGAGTTGCCCGGCTTTTCCGGTTAAGTATCATTCGAGGCCAAGGCCCGCGACCAATTCGCTCATTGGTGACGAGTTCACCTAGCCAGCGCGTGCCTCTGGGGTTAAGCGTCTAACGGTCGCTGCTCGACCGACTGCGCTTTCAGCCCCATGGAAATTTATCTCCCGATCGCCGAGATGCCGGTGAACATTTTTCTCATTGTCGCGCTCGGCGCGGCGGTGGGTTTCTTGTCGGGCATGTTCGGGGTCGGTGGCGGGTTCATCTTGACGCCGTTTTTGATGTTCATCGGAATCCCGCCGCCGGTCGCGGTTGCCACGCAATCGACGCAGATCGTGGCGTCGTCCGTGTCGGGCGTGCTGACGCATTGGCGCAAGGGTAACGTCGATATCAAGATGGGGGCGGTGCTGCTTGGCGGGGGTCTGGCGGGATCGATCCTCGGCATTCAGCTCTTCAATGCGCTGAAAGCTGCAGGGCAGCTCGACCTCTTCATCGCGCTGTCCTACGTCATCTTTTTGGGCTCGATCGGCGGGCTGATGTTCTACGAGAGTCTGCAGGCTGTGCGCGCCGGCGGCTCGAATGTCGGCAGCACGCGTCGCGAACCGGGCGGGCATTATTGGGTGCACGGCTGGCCGCTGAAGATGCGGTTCCAGCGCTCGAAGCTTTACATCAGTGCGATCCCGCCTGCGTTGCTCGGGCTTCTTATTGGGCTGTTGTCGGTTGTCATGGGAGTCGGCGGCGGGTTCATTCTGGTGCCTGCGATGATCTATCTGCTGAGGATGCCGACGGCAGTCGTTGTGGGTACGTCGCTGTTTCAGATCATTTTCGTCGCCGCGTTTTCGACGTTGTTGCACGCGATGACGAACCAAAGCGTCGATGCGATCCTGGCGTTGCTCTTGATCGCAGGTGGCGTGATCGGTGCGCAGTTCGGCGTTCGCTACGGCGAGCGGTTGCGCAGCGATTGGATGCGGCTTTGCCTTGCCGGGTTGATCCTGCTCATCTGCTTGCGCCTTGCCGCCGACCTTGTGTTCACGCCGGCCGATCCGTTCAACCTCTTGATTGAGGGCGTGGAATGAGGCTTTGGCTCATTCTTGTCCTCATCGGCGTGACGTTGACTGCGAGCGTTCGTGCGGAAGATCTGGCGGCCGGCATTTCGCGCGACAAGATCGAGATTACGTCCAGCTTCAGCGGCACGGAGGTGGTCGTGTTCGGCGCCATCGAGAACGAAGAGGGCGAGGCGCTGCCCGCCACCGAGATGCGCGACGTCGTCGTCGTCATCCGCAGCGATAAGCCGTACAACATCACTGTTCGCAAGAAAGAGCGCGTCGGGCCGATCTGGATCAACCGCGACATGCAGCGGTTTGCCGGTGTGCCGGGCTTCTATTTCTTGTCGTCCACGCGGCCGTTGAAGGACATCGCGCGCGCCGATTTGCTGTCGCAGTACGAGTTGGGGCTCGACCGGTTGGCGTTCGGGCCGGCACCTGGAGCGGTCGGTGGCCCGCGGGAGTTCCGCCAAGCGATCGTGCGGCACAAGCAGACAGATCAGCTCTATTCGCAGCATGAGGGCGGCGTGAGCTTCTTGTCGGGCTCGCTGTTCCGGACGACGGTTCGATTGCCGCCGAACGTACCGGCCGGCAATCTGAAAGTTCAGGTGTTTGCGTTTGCGGCCGGCGACCTCACCAGCACGAATACGATGACGCTTTACATCGACAAGTCCGGGATCGAGCGCAGCCTATCGGAATTGGCGCTCGATCAGCCGTTCATCTATGGGCTGCTTGCGGTCGTTCTGTCCGCGCTGGCGGGGTTTGCCGCCTATCTCGTCTTCCGCCAGCGCGGATAGGCGTTACAGACGCGCGATGTGACGTTCTACTTCGTTGTAGGATTGCGCGATCAAGTGGGCACCTGCGTCGATCAGTACTTGCCCGTGAGCGGGGTTGCAGTGTGAACCCGCTGTGAGGCCGATCACCGTCATGCCGGCTGCGACAGCGCCTTGCACGCCCAAGACGCCGTCTTCGATAACGATGCAGTCGCGCGGGTTCACGGCGATCCCATCTGCGGCTTTCAAGAAGATGTCAGGGTGCGGCTTGCCGCGTTCGATGTCGGCGGCGCTGTAGATGCGGCCGTCGAAGATGTTGTGCAATCCCACGCGGGCGAGCGAACGTTCGATACTGACGACGCGGCTGGACGATGCAATCGCGATGGGGTCGTGCACGCGGTCGCGGATGAAGGTCATCGCGCCGGGGACAGGTTGGAGGTGTTGGTCTATCAGCGCGCCGACGCGCGCGCGGCAGATGCTAGCGAAGTCCTCCGGCAGTTTGCGGCCGTGGATGCGTTCGGCTTTGGCGATGCAGTCCGTCAGTCTGAGGCCGATGTAGGTGGCCACTGCTTCGTCATAGGTCGTGGGAAACCCGAGGTCGCTCAGGCACTCAGCGAGGCCTTGATTGGCCATCGGTTCGCTGTCGACGATCGTGCCGTCGAAGTCGAAAATGATCGGGCGGGGCATGCCCCGTTCCTGGCATCGGGAGCGGCATTCGTCGAGCCAAGATTACCTTCGGATTGTGACAAGCGGCTGATCCCTTAGTAAATTCAATGGCTTAAATTGTGAGTTGACGCTTACGTCAACGGAAGCATATTTCGTCGCACCGATATCAACCGAGGTCAAAAGCCATGCGCACTTGGACCATCAGTGAACTTTCCAGCGAGTTCGGCATTACGCCGCGCGCCATCCGCTTCTACGAGGACGAAGATCTGATCCACCCGGCGCGGGTGGGGCAGTCGCGTGTTTATGCGGCGCGCGACCGGGCGCGGCTTGCGCTCATTCTGCGCGGGAAACGCGTCGGGTTCTCGCTCGACGAGATTAAAGAGATGCTCGATCTCTACGACGTGAAGGACGGGCAGGCGACGCAGCTTTCCTACACGATCAAGAAATTCAGCCAGCGGATTTCGGCGCTCGAGCAGCAGCGCGCGGATATCGAGCATTCGCTCGAAGAGTTGCGCGCGGCGCGGGCGCGGCTTGAGGTTCTGCTTGGTGAGAAGCAACCGGCCAACCGCAGGCCTGCGAACGACGATGGCCATGGCCGTCTGATCGGGTATTCGATGAACGCCGCCGCTCGGGATTGATCCCGATGGCGGCGCTCCAGGTCGAAACGCCTGCGTGGATGGACGAGGACCTCAAGATCTTCGAGGGCGAGGCGTGCAAGTTCCTCGAACGCGAATGCGTTCCTCATGCGGAGAGGTGGATCAAGCAGCAGCACGTCGATCGCGCCGCGTGGAAGAAGGCCGGCGAGGCGGGGTTGTTGTGTGCCTCGACGCCGGAGGAATTCGGCGGTGCGGGCGGCACGTTCGCGCATGAGGCAGTGATCATCGATCTCCTGGGCAAGATGGGAATCGACGGTTGGGGTCTTGTGCTGCACAACGCGATCGTTGCGCCGTACGTGACCCACTACGGGTCGGACGAGCAGCGTAAGCGTTGGTTGCCGCGGTTGGCCTCGGGCGACCTGGTTGCCGCGATCGCCATGACGGAGCCGGGCACGGGGTCGGATTTGCAGTCGGTGAAAACCACCGCGAAGCTCGACGGCAATCACTATGTGATCAACGGGTCGAAGACGTTCATCACGAACGGCGGCACGGCGAACTTCGTCATCGTGGTGGCCAAGACCGATCCGGCGCAGGGTTCGAAGGGGACGTCGCTGATCGTCGTCGAGACGGACGAGGTGCAGGGATTCCGGCGCGGGCGCGTGCTCGACAAGATCGGGCAGAAGGCGAACGACACGGCGGAGCTGTTCTTCGACGAGGTGCGGGTGCCGACGTCGAACCTGATCGGGCCGGGACCGGGGCAGGGCTTTGTTCAGTTGATGCAGCAGCTGCCGCAGGAGCGTTTAATTATTGCTTTGCAGGCGATGGCGGTGATTGAGCGTGCGCTTGAGCACACGGTTGCGTACGTCAAAGAGCGTAAGGCGTTCGGCAAGCAGTTGATCGAGTTTCAGAACACGCAGTTCAAGCTCGCCGAGTGCAAGACTGACGCGACGGTTGGGAAGGTGTTCTGCAATCACCTGATGGATTTGCATTTGCGGGGCAAGCTCGACCCGTTCATGGCGTCGATGGCGAAGCTCTGGCTCACGGAAGTGCAGTGCCGCGTCGTCGACGAATGCCTGCAGCTGCATGGCGGGTACGGGTACATGAACGAGTATCCGATCGCTCGGATGTACGCGGACAGCCGCGTGCAGAAGATCTACGGCGGCACGAACGAGATCATGAAGCTGTTGATCGCGAGGTCGTTGTGACGAGCGGCTGCGTACGGGACCAAGACTAGGATGTACGTCCCGAAGCACTTTGCGGTCGATGACCTAGCGTCTCAGCACGAGCTGATCGATGCGTGCGACTTTGGCATTGTCGTTAGCTCCGGTGCCGACGGGTTGTTCGCGACGCACATCCCTCTGATGTTGAAGCGCGATGAGGGGCGGTTTGGAACGCTTTACGGGCATGTCGCGCGGGCAAATCCGCATGTGGCGTTGTTCGGGTCCGAGGCGCTTGCCGTGTTTTCCGGGCCGCATGCCTACGTGTCACCCACTTGGTATTCGGATCGCTCGAAGAACGTGCCGACGTGGAACTACGTGGCGGTGCACTGCACCGGCACGCCGGTCGTGCATGAGCGTGAGGTGCATGCGCACCTCGATCAGATGGTCGGGCGGTATGAGGCTGACGACGGTTGGTCGTTCAGCGAGCTTGCGCCTCAAATGCAAGAGACAATGCCGCGCGGGATCGTGACATTTCGCATGGAGATTTCGCGGATCGAGGGGAAGGCGAAGCTTTCTCAGAACAAGCCGCGCGAAGAGCGCGTGCGCGTGATCGAAGAATTGAAGGCTGCAGGTGAGGTCAAGTTGGCCGCGCTCATGGCCCGTGAATTGGACAAGGTTTGATAACGGAGGAAGCTATGACTGAGTGTTTTGTTTACGACACCGTGCGCACACCGCGTGGCAAAGGGCGCAAAGACGGCGCGCTGCATGAGGTGACGGCGCTGGAGCTGGGCAGCCAAGTGCTGCGCAACATCCGCGACCGCAACAAGCTCGACACGTCGATCGTGGACGACGTCGTGTTCGGCTGTGTCGATCCGGTCGGCGAGCAAGGTTCGAACATTGCGCGTATTGCTGTACTGAACGCCGATTATTCGGAAAGCACGGCCGGGGTGCAGATCAACCGCTTCTGCGCGTCGGGGCTTGAAGCCTGCAATATGGCGGCGGCGCAGGTGATGTCGGGGCAGTCCGACATGACGATCGGCGGCGGCGTCGAATCCATGAGCCGCGTCGGTATGGGCGCTTCGGGCGGTGCGTGGGCGACCGATCCTTCCGTTGCGATCAAGACGTATTTTACGCCGCAAGGCATCGGCGCCGATTTGATCGCGACGCTGGACGGGTTTTCGCGCGACGACGTGGATGCGTACTCGGTCGAGAGTCAAAAGCGCGCGGCGAATGCGTGGAAACAAGGCTACTTCAAGAAGTCGGTGACGCCGGTCAAAGACATCAACGGGCTTACGATCCTGGACCGCGACGAGCATATGCGGCCGGATACGACGATGCAGACGCTGGCCTCGCTGCAGCCTGCGTTCACGATGCCGGGCGAGTTCGCGTTCGACGCGGTGGCGCAGCAGCGCTATCCGGAGGTCGAGCAGTTGAACCACGTGCACCATGCCGGTAATTCGTCGGGCATTGTGGACGGTGCAGCCGCCGTTCTGATGGGGACGAAAGAAGCGGGCCGTAGCCAAGGCATGAAGCCGCGGGCGCGTATTCGTGCGTTTGCGTCGATCGGGTCTGAGCCTTGCATCATGCTGACGGGCCCCGCGCTGGTGACCCAGAAGGTGCTGAAGCGGGCGGGGATGACGGCGAAGGACATCGATCTCTTCGAGCTCAACGAGGCGTTCGCTTCGGTCGTGATGCGGTTCATGAAGGTGCTCGACATCCCGCACGACAAGATCAACGTGAACGGCGGCGCGATCGCGATGGGCCATCCGCTGGGAGCGACCGGCGCGATGATCTTGGGCACCGTGCTCGACGAGCTTGAGCGGCGGAATTTGAACACCGCGTTGGTGACACTGTGCGTCGGTGCCGGCATGGGCACGGCCACGATCATCGAACGCGTCTAGGAGACAAAACCCATGGAACTCAAAGTTTTTAAGTGGAATCAGGATGCGGATGGAATCGTCACGCTGACGTGGGACGACCCGGAGCGTTCGATGAACGTGTTGTCGAACAAGGCGCTGGCTGACATCGGCTCGGCGATCGTGAAGATCGCGGGCGATGCGGCGATCAAGGGCGTCGTCATCACGTCGGGTAAGGCGAACGGCTTTTGCGCCGGTGCCGCGCTCGATGAGATGGAGGGCGCGGCCTCTGGCGCCGGTCAGCCGAAGAGCGAGGAAGAACGCGTGCGGCAGCGCTATGAAGGCGTGCTGCAGTTCAACATGCTGCTCAGAAAGCTCGAGACGTGCGGGAAGCCCGTCGTCGCCGCGATCAATGGGCTCGCGCTCGGCGGCGGATTGGAAGTGACGCTCGCTTGCCACTACCGCGTCGTCGCCGACAATCCGAAGATTCAGTTGGGTCTGCCGGAGTCGAAGGTCGGCTTGTTGCCGGGCGGCGGGGGCACGCAGCGCTTGCCGCGGCTCATGGGTGCGCAGGCGGCGATGCAGCTGATCATGCAGGGCTCATCGCTCGATCCGGCGACGGCGGCGCGGCAGAAGGTCGTGCACAAGGTCGTGCCGGCCGATCAGCTGATCGCCGAGGCGAAGCGTTGGATCAAGGAGACGCCCGATCCGGTGCAGCCTTGGGACAAGAAGGGTTTCGAGGTGCCTGGTGGCCTGCCGAACGACAAGGGCACGTCGACCGCGTTCACGATGGGCAACGCGCTTTATCGCAAGACGTCGTTCAACAACTATCCGGCGCAACGGTATATTCTGTCGTGCGTCTATGAGGGGCTGGCCGTACCGATCGATGCGGGGCTTCGCATCGAGGCGCGCTATTTCACAAAGCTGCTGATGGATCCGGCGTCGCGGAACATGATCCGCTCGCTTTTCCTTTCGATGCAAGACCTGGGCAAGGGTGCGCGCCGTCCGGCCAATGTGGCGCCTACCCAAGTCAAGAAGCTCGGCGTGATCGGCGCGGGCATGATGGGCGCGGGTATCGCCTATGTGTCGGCGCAGGCCGGCATGGAGGTCGTTCTCATCGACCGTTCGATCGAAGACGCCGAGAAGGGAAAGGCCTATTCGACGAAGCTGCTCGATGGGCAGATTTCGAAGGGGCGTTCGACTCCTGAGAAGAAAGAGAAGTTGCTTTCGCTCATCAAACCGTCAACGAACTATGACGATCTGAAGGGCTGCGATCTCGTCATCGAAGCGGTGTTCGAGAGCCGCGAGATCAAGGCGGACGTCACGAAGAAGGCCGAAGCGCAACTGACGGAGAAGGGCGTGTTCGGGTCGAACACCTCGACCTTGCCGATCACGGGCCTGGCGGAAGCGAGTGTGCGGCCTAACAATTTCGTCGGCATCCACTTCTTCTCGCCGGTCGACAAGATGCAGCTCGTCGAGATCATCACCGGCAAGAAGACCGGCGACTATGCCCTTGCGATGGCGGTCGACTACGTGAAGCAGATCAAGAAGACGCCGATCGTGGTCAACGATAGCCGCGGGTTCTACACGTCGCGGTGTTTCGGCACGTATGTGGCCGAGGGTCAGGAGATGCTGGCCGAAGGCATTGCGCCCGCCATCATCGATAACGTGGGCCGTATGACCGGCATGCCGCGCGGGCCGCTGGAGCTTGCCGACGACGTCGCGCTCGACCTCGCCTACAAGGTACGCGAGCAGACGAAGAAGGACTTGGGCGACAAGTACGAAGCGGGTCCTGCAGACACATTGATCGAAACGATGGTGGCTAAACTCGGCCGCTATGGGCGCAAGAACGGTAAGGGCTTCTACGATTATCCGGCGGACGGCGGTAAGAAACGCTTGTGGCCGGGCCTGAAGGATATCGTGAAGTACAAGGTGACGTCGTCGACGCCGGAACTCGTGGACGAGCTCAAGAAGCGCTTCCTCTATCGCCAGGCGATCGAGGCGGCGCGGTGCTTTGAGGAGAACGTCGTCACCGATCCGCGCGAAGCGGACGTCGGCGCCATTCTGGGCTGGGGCTTTGCGCCCTATACCGGCGGGCCGCTCTCGGTGATCGACACCGTCGGCGCGAAGAAATTCGTCGAGGACTGCGACCGCTTCGCGCAGAAGTACGGCAAGCGCTTCCTGCCGGGCAAGTTGCTGCGCGACATGGCGGAGAAGGGCGACACGTTCTACGGCCGCTTCGACCCAGCGAAGAAGGCGGCGGCCTAGCCACCGCTCACCTTTGATCCATAAGGGCGTGGCTTCAAGTGGCCGCGCCCTTTCCTTTTTTGCACGCCGGGTTGTCTAGGGCATCCGTGCGATTTGAAGTTGCGCCCCGGCGTGACATACGCCCTCTTTTCCTATGGCTCCCGGTCGTGTTACTTCAAGACAACCACAAGGGGTGTTCGTTATGCGCGCTGTTACTGCCGCCTTCGTTTTGGTGTTCGCGTTTGCCGCCGTCTCCGCTCAAGCAGCGAGCCGTCAGGTTTCCGATTTCTATGGTGTCTATCTCGGACATGGCGAGACCGACGCGGGAGCCAAGGACAAAGAGAAGCGTTTTAGCCAGGTCGTGATTCGCCCGGCGCCGTCAGAGAAGGGCTTCACGATCGAGTGGTCGACGCTGAAGCTGGAAGGCGACGAGTTGCCTTCGACCGCCAACACGAAAACGTACACGCAGACTTTTCGCGAGACGGACAAAGGCAACAGATTCAGGGAAATCACGTCGGGCGACGTGAACTTGGGTCAAGACGCCTCGTGGGCGGTGCTCAACGGGGATACGCTCAGCATCGTGCAGGTTTCGGTCGGACCGGACGGCGGATACTTCGTGACGCACTACGATCGTACGCTGACGCAAAAGGGCATGGATGTGCGCTTTACGCGGTTCGAAAACAGCCGAATCGTGAGGGCTGTTCATCTGAACCTGCTGAAAGGCCCGGCGAAAGTTAACTAGGCGGCCGTTGCGCCGGCTGGGTGGGCCATGATTTGATGCTGTCCGGTTGGGGCGGGGCGCCCGTAACTCTTACCTTAAGGGGACACGAAACATGCGCTTAGCTCTCGCGCTTGGAACGGCAGCACTTTTGTTTGCGTCGGTGGCGCAGGCCGCGGATCGTAAGATTGAAGACTTTGTCGGCCGTTGGATCGGCTCCGGACAGGCGACGCAAGGCTCCACCGATACGAAGGTCACCCAGTCGCGCGACGCCGAGGTGATCGTCGAGAAGGCTGCCGATGGATTCAAAATTTCTTGGACCACAATGTCGTCGAGTGTCGACGACGGCTCGAAGTCGAAGGTCAAGACGTCACAGCTGACCTTCAAGAAGGGCAAGAAGCCCGGCGTCTACACGGACGTGAAGTCCGGCGACGCCACCGAGGGTAAAAAGACCACCTGGGCGCGCTTGGCCGGTGATGCGCTGATCATCACGCAACTCGTCATCGCGGATGATGGGCAGTGGGATGTCACCGTCTATGAGCGGACGCTGAAAGATGCGGATCATATGAACCTGGCGTTCAAGCGCATCACGAACGGGACGATCGCCCGGCAGGCCGCGCTCGCCATGACGCGCGCCAAGGACTAGGCAGCGGTACCGGCGTTTTTTGAACGCCGTTCAAATTTCATCGTGCTTTTGTTGCGCGCGCTGGGCTGGCAGAGTCCGGCGCGTGCAACTGATTCAGGGGATGCGATGAACGCGGCGGCTGCCGTTCGCGAGGCACATCAGGTGCCCGAGCGGCGCTCCATCAAGATGTGGGACGGCGAGGTTTCCTGCTTGCTTTGGGAAGCCGCGGACGCGCGCGCGCCAGCCGTACATTTCGCGCATGCCAATGGGTTCAACGCGCTTACCTATCGCACGCTGCTCGATCCGCTGGCGCGCGACATGCGCATCGCGGCAACCGATCTGCGCGGGCATGGACAAACGACGCTTGCCGCCAATCCGAAGGGCATGCGGTCTTGGCACATCTACCGCGACGACATCGTGCGTACGCTGAACGAGCTTGACGGGCGGCCGAAGCTGCTCGTTGGCCATTCGATGGGGGCGACGGCGAGCCTTATGGTGGCGCTCGCCAAGCCCAATTGGGTGACGGGATTGGTGTTGGTCGAGCCCGTCATACTGCCGCCGAAGTACATTCGTTGGATGAAGATCATGCGTGCCCTGGGGCTGGCCGAGCGCGTGTCACCGCTGGTCGCGCAGGCGAAGAATAGGCGCGGGATATGGCCGTCGCATGAGGCGATGTTCGAGGCCTATCGCGGACGCGGTGCGTTCCGGACGTGGCCTGAAGAGGTTGTGCGGGACTACATCACCGGTGGCACTGTCGACTTTATGGACGACAAGCAAATTCGGCTCGCGTGCACGCCCGGATGGGAGGCAGCCAACTACAGCAGCAACGCCGCCGACATATGGCGCGAACTCGACGCCTTGCGCTGTCCGCTGACCTTGATCGTGGGCGGCAAGCGGTCCACGTGTCCCGATCCCGTGGTTGAGCTTTTGATCGCGCGGCGCCCCGAGATTCGGGTGGTGAAAGTGCCGGCTGCCAGCCACTTCTTGCCGATGGAGTATCCGGAGATCGTGCGGCGGGAGGTGCGGGGGATGGCAGGGAACCGGAAGACAGAAAACGGAGTACAGGGATCGGAAAGCCCTCTCTGATACCTGTCGTCCGTGTTCCGTGCTCCGTTACACAGAAAGCCCCGGCACGATAAGGCGCTCGAGCCCTTCGCGCATATCCGGCGGGATGTCGATTGCTTTGCGCGTCGTTAGATCCATCGCGATGGCGACGGCTTCGGCGGTAGCGAAACAGTCGCCGGACTCGGCGTCGAACAGCCAGTGGCACCACGCGTAAGTCTTCGCGCCGACGGTGCGCAGGCCGCTCTTCAGAACAAGCAGATCGCCTTCCCGGGCCGGGGTCCGGTAGACGAAGCGATATTCGAGCGCGGCGCCGCCTCTCGAACTTGTCGAGCGGTCTTCGCCACGGGTCTGCGCGATCAGGTTCGGGATCGCGTCGGAAACGCGTCCCATATAGTGGCGCGGCGCCATGTAACCGTGCGTATCGCAGTATTCGCGCAAGACCGCGCCGCGAAACGTGGTGATGAGGCCCATTTGTTCCGCGTCATTCAGCGATGGCGACGGCCGCGGTGGCGTCAGTTCCAGACCGCGCGGGCGACCGTGTTCTGGCAAGTCGATCATCAAGGGCGCTGCCTTCGCGACTGCGCCTACGGGAAGCGGCAAGCCGCCGCGCACCGACGTGTCCGCCCATTCGGCGCGCGTCACGAAAGTGGCCGCGACCGTATCCGTCGCGATGTTGCGCATCTCCTGATAGACGATCAGGCCTTCGTTCTTCGCGAGTAGTATACCCGCATGTACAGCGTAGGGTGCGCCGGGCCTCAGTTCGCGATGGAAGCGAATGTGCTGTTCGCGCGGGATCAGCGTAGCCCGGTCGTTCCCTTGCGTGCGAGGGCTCAAGCCCAAAGCGGCGCCGAGCGCGGCCAGACCCTCGTCCGCTTTCGCCACGTAGAACTGAACGTTCATGTGGCCCATTTGATCGCATTCCCAGGTCTGGACGCTGGAGCGCGCGACTTCGATCATACTCGTCATGTTTGCCCGATTTGCTTCGCGATTCTTGATGCCACAGGCGTGGCGGCCTGTCAGCCGCCTCAACGCGTGACGCTACGTCGAAGGAGGCTGGACATTCGGCAGGTCTGGATCGAAAAGGGTCGGTATTCAAGGAGAGCGACGTGGCGCAGGGACCGCTCAGCGGCGTGAAGGTGGTGGAATTCGCCGGGCTTGGGCCTGCGCCGTTCTGCGGGATGTTGCTTTCCGATCTTGGCGCCGATGTGGTGCGTATCGATCGCAAGGATGCGCGGCCGGCTCAGCCGCATCACGTGACGCATCGCGGGCGGAAGTCGATAGCGCTTGATCTCAAGAACAAAGAGTCCATCGAGCTCTGTCTCCAGTTGTTCGAACGTTGCGAGATCGCGTTCGAGGGGTTTCGTCCCGGCGTGATGGAGCGTTTGGGGCTTGGGCCCGATGTCGCGCTCAAGCGTAACCCGAAGCTCGTCTATGGCCGTATGACGGGGTGGGGGCAGACGGGGCCGCTGGCGAATGCCGCGGGACATGATATCAATTACATCGCGATTACAGGCGCCTTGCATGCGATCGGTACGCGCGAGCGGCCTGTGCCGCCGCTCAATCTGATTGGCGATTTTGGCGGTGGCGCGCTCTACCTCGCGTTCGGGTTGCTTGCGGCGCTCACGCATGCGCGTGCGACCGGTCAAGGACAGGTGGTTGATGCCGCTATGGTGGACGGGGCGGCGTCGCTGATGTCGTATTTCTATGGCTTCCGTGCGGAAGGGGTACATACGGCCGAGCGTGTGACGAACCGGCTCGACGGTGGAGCGCATTTCTACGACGTCTACAAATGTGCAGATGGTGAGTGGGTTGCTTTGGGTTCGATCGAGCCGCAGTTCTATGCGCTCTTGCGTGAGAAGGCGGGGTTGAGCGATCCCGATTTCGACGCGCAGATGGACCGTTCGCGGTGGTCGGCTCTCAAGGAAAAGCTCGCGCGCGTGTTTGCAGCAAAGACGCGTGCGGAATGGTGCGCGATCATGGAGGGCAGCGACGTGTGCTTTGCGCCGGTGCTTGAGATTGGTGAGGCGCCGTCACATCCACACAATGTGGCGCGCGATGCGTTTGTAAACATCGAAGGGGTTGTGCAGCCGGCGCCCGCGCCGCGGTTCGAGGCGACCCCGGGCAGCGTGCAAGGGCCCCCGCCAGCGATTGGCGGCGACAATATCTCAGCGTTGCGCGACTGGGGATTAGCACCGGCGCGCATCGAAGAACTGAAATCGAAGGGAGTGATCTGATGACACGCAGGGCTGCTATTGTGGCGCCGGTTCGAACGCCGGTGGCGAAGTATCTGGGCGGGTTGAAGGACATGCCGGCGGAGGCGTTGGCGGCGCATGTCGTGAAGGAAACCGTCAAGCGGTCCGGTATCGATCCGGCGCGCATCGACGACGTCGTGTTTGCGCAAAGCTATGCGAACAGCGAGGCGCCGTGCATCGGACGATGGGCGGCGCTTGCGGCGGATCTGCCGATCGAGGTGCCGGGTATGCAGCTCGACCGGCGTTGCGGTGGGGGCCTCCAGGCGATCGTGACGGCGGCGATGATGGTCGAAACGGGGGCGGCCGACGTCGTGATCGCGGGCGGTGTCGAGAGCATGAGCAACATCGAGTACTACACGACGTCGATGCGCTCCGGCGCGCGGGCCGGGAACGTCCAGATGTTCGACCGGCTGGAGCGCGGCCGCGAGCGTTCGCAGCCGGTGGAACGGTTCGGCGTGATCTCCGGCATGATCGAGACGGCGGAAAACGTCGCGCGTGAATGCCAGATCACGCGCGAGGAAGCGGACGCGTTCTCGGTCGAGAGCCATCGCCGCGCGGCGCGGGCTTGGGCGGAGGGGAAGTTTGCGGACGAGATCGTGGCGGTTCCGGTGCCTCAGCGCAAAGGCGATCCGCTGCTCGTGGCCCAAGACGAAGGCGTGCGAGCGGATGCGACGCTCGCAACACTCGCGGCGCTGAAGCCGATCATGAAGGACGGCGTCGTCACGGCGGCGAACGCGAGCCAGCAGAACGACGCGGCTGCTGCGTGCTTGATCGTGGCCGAGGACAAGCTTGCTACTTTGGGTTTGAAGCCCATGGGAACGCTTGTTGGGTGGGCCGCCGCGGGCTGCCATCCGGCGACGATGGGGTTGGGGCCGGTGCCCGCGGTCGAGAAGCTGTTCGCGCGAACGAAGCTCTCGTGGAAGGACATCGATCTGGTCGAATTGAACGAGGCGTTCGCGGTGCAGGTGCTGGGCGTGTTGAAGCGTTGGGGTTGGCACGAGCACGACAAGCTGAACGTCAACGGCTCAGGCATCTCGCTCGGTCATCCAATCGGCGCCACGGGGGCGCGAATTCTCGCGACGCTGCTGCACGAAATGAAGCGCCGCCGCTCGCGCTACGGCCTCGAGACGATGTGCGTCGGCGGTGGGCAGGGCATCGCCGCCGTTTTTGAAGCTGCCTGACTTGAACTACTGCCCGCGCTTCGCGTCGGCAGAGGTGACGTGGATCATGCCGTCTTTGGACGCGAAGTAGAGACGCAATTTCTTCAGTTCGTTCATGCCGAGAAGCATATCTGTGCTTTCGAGCCTCGATAGGCGGATGGGAACATTCTCGAACTTGATGCCAGAAATTGTCAGAGTCGAGAACGTGTAGCTGTAGCTATCCGAGCCGCCACCGTTCGCCCCGACTAACTTTCCAGCGGCCTTTACCCCTGGAGAATTCGTCGTCAAATTGAACTTTCTCTTGGCGTACTCTAAGTCCATGACGGTGTAAGTAGCGCCGGTGTCGACCAGCATCGTCACCGCCTCTCCGTCGATATCCGCTCCAACGATGGGCATATCTATCTTGTTTTCTTGCTTTCTGATGTTCGACCCGATGGGTGCGCGCACTGCTCTCTTGTATGTCAGGGTGACCGCTTCATCGGCCCAATGAACGCCATCACCCCGGCAGTGATCTTGGCTGAAGAGAGAGATTGTTTTGTTGGCATTGTCGATTTCGAGATCGACTTTCGCGAGCAAGTTTTGGCCGACCAAACCGTTGATCTCACCACCAAATCCACCGATGAAGAATTCCGTCTTGCCGAAATTTGCGCTGCCGAGTTTGAAGTCGCCGCTCGTCATTTTGTTCATCAATTCGCCGTTGACGTCACGCAGCGGGAAGATCACGGAGTTGCCAATGGAAAAACCCTGTGCCTCGGCGTACTGCCTGCTGAGCATGCTCCAGTAGGCACCCGTGTCCAGCATCATCAGCGCGGGACGCCCGTTGACGGTCGAACGGATGTAGACTTGATACGATTCATCGGTCTCGAATGGGATGACTGCGTACCGTTGCAGCGGTTTGCAGTCTGCGGCGAGAGCCGGAGAAGCGCTGAGCGCCACAATTGCTGCGACGAAAGAAAGCCTGCGCATAGAAGTCCGCCCTCCGAAACAATGGCAAAGTCTCGCTATAGCGCGGCGGCGAAGTCAACCCGGATGGCTAATTGCGCCAGACGCTGTTCAGGTGCCTGTCTTTTCTTCGCGCTTCGGCGCCGTTTTCAGGCAATGGGCGATTTCGCGCAGTACGGCGCCCGAGGTGACGCCCAGCTTCTGCAGACGGCCTGTGCGAGCGAGCGTTGCGAGGCCGATCGAGGCTGCTGATAGCCCAAGCGCCCGGGCTTGGGCTTGTTCCGGCGGTAGATCGTCGAGGGCCAAGGGTTCGCTCACCGTTTGGAAGAGCGAGATCAGGCGGCCCATCAGTGCGCGCTCGGAGCCCGGGCTTGCGCGTTTTCCGGTGTCGAGCTCGAAGATGTTGGATGCGGTCGCGAACGCGTCGGCGGCGCGCGAGGCGAGGTCAGCTGCGTCCTTCGACGTCGATGACTTCAGCTCTCTCGTGAGGCCGGCGAGTTCGTGTACCGCGAGGTCGGCCAGGATTGCCGACTTCGAGTCGAAGTAGAAATAGACCGCGCCTGGCACGTAGCCGGCTTCGGACGCGACGGCCCTGATGGTCATGCCCTTGGCGCCGACGCGTGCCATCACGCGCTTTGCGGCGGCAAGGATTTCGGCGCGCTTGAAGGCGTGCGCCGCTTCCCGACGCTCTTCTTTGCGGCGGTCATGCGGAAACTCTAAGTGAGACAAGATCGTATCCCCCCGGATTTGAATCTCAGGGATACAATTGGCGGATGTTTGAACCACGTTCAATACATCAGAAGCGATAAAACGGTTTCGACACACCTTCTGCGATAGGGTCCCCACCGTCGCGTTGGCGCACCGCTTCTTTGAATCCTTTTTCTTCGGCTTGTTGCTTGAACCACACGCCCTCCGGCGAATGGCGCGCAATTCCGTCAAAAAGCGTCGCGAACATTTGCGTTTGAACGAGGCCCATCGACTCGATGGACTGATTGATCATCAGTTTGACCATCATCAGTTGGTTTTTTGGCACAGCCGCGATGCGTGTCGCTAAAGCAACAACGCGGGCGTTTAATTCGCTCTCCGGCACGGCTTCCAGAATCAAACCGATGTTTGCCGCTTCTTTGCCGGTGATGAGGTCGCCGGTTAGGAGCATGCGTTTCGCCTTCTCCGCACCCAAACGATAGACCCACATCGCCGTTGTCGGCACGCCCCAAACGCGCGCCGGCGGGTAGCCGATCTTCGCGTCTTCTGCCATCACGACCAGGTCGCAACAGAGCGCGATGTCGCTGCCGCCGGCGACGGCGTGGCCGCGGACTTTGGCGACCGTTGGCTTGTTCGAGCGCCAGAGGCTCATGAAGTCCTGCGTGTTGCGGTTCATCATCGCGAAGTCGACCATCGGGTCCCAGGGGCCCTTCGCGCTTTGCCCGGCTGCGGCGGAACTCTTGTGTTCGGCGAAGTCGATGAGGTCGTAACCGGCGCAGAACGAGCGGCCGGCGCCGGTTAGGACGATGACGTGTACGCCGTTGTCGTCGTTCGCTTTCTCCACCGCCTCGCGGATTTCTTGCGGCATGCCGCGGGCGATGGCGTTCAGGCGGTCCGGCCGGTTTAGCGTGATCGTCGCGATCCGGCCGTCTGTTTCGTAGGTGAGGTGCTTGAAGTCCATCAGAACATGCGGAAGAAGATGACCAGCCCCAAGACCGCTTCGCCTGCCAGGAGGCCCCAGATGATGTTGCTCGTCGGGCGCTCAAGCCACGCCGAGTAGCCGCGGCCCGCGGCCATGCCGATCAGCGAAAGGCCGACCGTGAACATGATGCCGCCGCGGAAGTCGGAATAGACCATCGCGACGAACAGTGCCAAAGCGATCGCGATACCGAAGCCACCGTACACGGCGCGGATTTCGCTGCGCGCTTCGGGCGTCGTGGGTTCTTGGTTCGTGACGCGGGCGAGGTACTCAGGCTTCCAGAGTAAGGCGCCGCCCATCGCGGCGAAGAGGAGGAAGGCGAGGAGGAGTGAGAGAGGCATGGTTCAAAGTCCCAGTTGTCGCGCTGCGAGATCGCGCATGATTTCTTCCGAGCCGCCGCCGATCGCGTTGACCCGGACCTCGCGGTAGATTCGCTCAACGCGCGAACCTCGCATATATCCGCTGCCGCCCAAAATTTGCATTGCCTCGCGGGCGCAGAATTCCATCGTTAACGTTGCTTGGACTTTCAGCAGTGCGAGGTCGGCGGCAGGCGTTTCGCCGTTCTGCACGCGCCAGGCGCAGATTTCGAGATAGGCTTGGGACGCGTTGATCTGGCGCACCATCTCCGCGATCTTGTGGCGGATGACTTGGTGGTCGGCGAGGCGCTTGCCGAATGTCTGGCGTTCGCGGGCCCACTTCACGGCTTCTTCTAAGCAGACGCGCGCGTAGGCGGTGGCGCCCGCCGCCATCCCTAAGCGTTCGCCGTTGAAGTTCAGCATGATGCCGATGAAGCCTTGGTTCTCGCCGCCGATCAGGTTTTCGACGGGTACGCGCACGTCTTGGAAATAGAGCGCTGCCGTGTCGGACGCCCACCAACCTTGCTTCTTTAGGTTCGTGCGGCTGACGCCGGGGCGATCGGCCTCGATCAAGAGCAGCGAAATGCCGCCCATGCCGGGGCCGCCGGTGCGGACCGCGGTCGTGAAGTAGTCAGCGCGCATGCCGCCGGTGATGAACATTTTTGAGCCGTTGACGACGAATTCGTCGCCTTCGCGAACGGCGCGGGTTTTCAGCTGCGCCACGTCGCTGCCGCCGGATGGTTCCGTGATGGCGAGCGAGATGCGTTTGTCGCCGGCGAGGACGGGCGGGGCGATGCGTTGTTTCATCACTTCGTCGCCGATGGCTAGGATCGGCGGCAGGCCGATGCCGTGGACCATGAGGCTGGCGTTGATGCCGCCGGCTCCCATGCGGGCCATCTCCTCAGCCGTGACGATTCCGTGGAAGCGGTCGAGGCCTTCTTTGATGCCGCCGTACTCCTCGGGATAGCCCATGCGGAGCAGGCCGAAGTCGGACGCCTTCTTGTAAAGCTCGAGCGGGATCTCGCCCTTCTCGTCCCACTCGTCGACGTGGGGCATCATTTCCTTGTCGATGAATTTGCGCAGTTCGCGCCGCCAGGCGTGGTGGCTTTCGTTCATGAACGGCGAGGGCGGTCGCGACGAGTCGAAGTCGAGCGTTTGGATGTTCTTGACCATGGGGTATCCGAGTGTCTGCTCGCCCTAGCGTAAGCCAAGGCGCACGCGGAAATCCAATCGGGCAGCGTTGCCTTTAGGGCTTGTTCGTCCCAATGTCGGCGAAACGATATTGGAGGAAGTTCACATGAGCGCCGCGCCGTCGCCGTTTCCGGGATATTCGTTGGGGTCGCTCGACGACCGGCTCGTGAACCCCGTGCTTTATCAGGACGAGACGATCCACGATGTCTATGCGGAGGTGCGGCGAACGGATCCTGTGCATTGGACGCAGCCTGCGCATTTCCGGCCGTTCTGGTCGGTGACGAAGCATGCGGACATTCTGGAGGTCGAGAAGAACCATCCGATCTTCGTCAACCGGCTGCGCACGTATCTGTCGCCGGTGCAGGGCGAGGAGTGGATTAAGGCGACGACGGGCGACA
>JBJXEH010000271.1:0-7106 GCA_046153995.1 Micropepsaceae bacterium | reverse complement strand
GCGCAGTGGAAGTCGCGGCGGAATTCCGGCAGCGCGAACAACTTGTCCACCACCGCCGTCGCGACCAGGTGCCCCGCGTCGATGTCGGTCGGATAGTGCACGCCGCACACGACGCGGCTCTCGCCGTAGTCGACCGCGCGCAGCACGATCGCCTGCGCGCTGGCGGGTGAGGCTTCCATCATCACAAGCGCGACCGCCCACGACACAACGGCGTGCCCCGACGGATAGGCCGTGCCGCCGCTTGGCGAGGCGTCGGGCTTGGGCGCCTTCGCCTGCCCGCACACGCGCGCGAGCTGGAACCGCTGAAACGGCCGCGCCCGCGGGAAGCGTTTCTTCGCCTCACCGCCCGCGGCCAACGCATCTTCCGCAACCCGGTTGAGCAACGCCACGAAGCGCGGGAAGCGCTTGCGGTCCGGACGGAACCCCAACTGCTCGCTGAACCGGTCGTACACCGACGCGTCGTCGAGCAGCGCACGCTCCCAGCGCTCAGGCTTCGCGTGGCGGTTGACCTGCAACACATGCGCGACGTCGGCTTTGTCGCCGGCCGAATCAACCGCCGGCGGACCTTTCAAAACCGTAGCGGCGTCGACGGCTCCCGCCGGCAGATAGCCCTTCACGTCTTCCGCCAACTCCTCCGGCGACAGTGGCGAGCCTTGGGGCCCCTCCAAAAACCGCACGCGATCGGCCGACGCGGCGCACACCGGCGCGACACCAAGGACACACGCGAAAACAGCGCAAACCGCGCCCTGCCAAAAGGTCATTGAGGCCCCTCCCCGGCCGCACTCTCGCAAGCGCCGTTCACCCTGCCAAGAGCGCCAAGGCCACCCTCACAATTTCGCACATTGATCTTTAGAGGCTTTGTCCGATATCGCAGACACGGATGATCGCCGAAATCGGACATTTTTCGCTGGCACTAGCGCTAACCCTGGCGCTCGCCCAAGCGACCCTCCCGCTCTACGGCGCGGCCAAGGGCGACCTCAGCCTCATGGCATTCGCGCGCTCGGCCGCCACCGGGCAGTTCCTCTTCGTCGCAATCGCATTTGCGGCGCTGACCGCCGCGTTCGTGACCTCGGACTTCTCCGTCTCGCTGGTCGTGCAGCATTCGCATTCGGCCAAGCCGCTGATGTACAAAATCGCGGGCGTCTGGGGGAACCACGAAGGCTCGATGCTGCTGTGGGTGTTGATCCTCGCGCTCTTCGGCGCAGCGGTAGCGTGGTTCGGGCGCAATCTGCCGGAGACGCTCTCGGCCCGCGTGCTCGCCGTGCAAGGCATGCTCGGCGTCGGCTTCCTCGCCTTCATTCTCTTCACGTCGAACCCGTTCCTGCGCCTCGACCCCGCACCGCTGAACGGCAACGGCTTGAACCCGCTGCTGCAAGACCCAGGCCTCGCGACCCACCCGCCATTTCTTTACCTCGGCTACGTCGGCTTCTCGATGGCGTTCTCGTTTGCGGTCGCGGCCCTCATCGAAGGCAAAGTCGATCCCGCCTGGGCAAGATGGGTGCGGCCGTGGACGCTCGCCGCGTGGGCCTTCCTCACCATGGGCATCATGTTGGGATCGCTCTGGGCCTACTACGAACTCGGCTGGGGCGGCTGGTGGTTTTGGGATCCGGTCGAGAACGCCTCGCTCATGCCGTGGCTGGCCGGCACCGCGCTCATCCACTCCGCCATCGTCGTCGAAAAGCGCGACGCGCTGAAACACTGGACGATCCTGCTCGCGATCCTGACGTTCACGTTGAGCCTGATCGGCACGTTCCTCGTGCGCTCCGGCGTGATCTCAAGCGTGCACTCGTTCGCAACCGACCCCACGCGCGGCGTCTTCATCTTAGCCCTGCTGGTGCTCACCACCGGCGGCGCGCTCGCGCTCTATGCAATCCGCGCGCCGCAAATGAAGCTCGGCAACCTGTTCACGGCCGTCAGCCGCGAAGGCGGTCTGATCCTGAACAACATCCTGCTCGTGGCGATCACCGCCGTCATCTTCCTCGGCACGTTCTACCCGCTGTTTCTGCAAGTCACGAGCGGCACGCAAATCTCCGTCGGCCCGCCGTTCTATAACTTCTTCTTCGTGCCGTTCGCGATCGCGCTCATGTTCGCAATGGCGATCGGCCCATTCCTCAGCTGGAAGCGCGGCGACCTAGGCCAAGCGTTCTGGCGCCTGAAACTCGCTGCCGTCGCCGCCCTCGGCGCCGCCATCGCCGCCATCCTCATCGGAACGGGTTCGCTCGCCGTTTTGGCGCTCGCCGCCGCAGCATGGTTGGTTGGCGGATCGTTCACCGTCATCGCGCAACGCATGGGCAAGGCAAACTGGTCCACCGCCTGGGCCCGCATGAGCGGCCTGCCGCGCTCCACCTGGGGCATGGTCGTCGCACACACCGGCGTCGCCGTGATGGCGCTCGGCGTTGCCGCCGTCACCTCATGGACGCACGAAGTCGTGACGATCCTCAAACCCGGTGAGCGCACGCAAGTTGGCGGCTACGACGTCCGCCTCATCGCCGTCGACGACGTGCAGGGCCCGAACTACACGAGCAAGCTCGGCCGCTTCGCCATCGGCGCCGGCGGCGCGCAGCTCGACGAGATGATCGCCGAGCGCCGCAACTACCCAAACCCCGGCAGCGACACGACCGAGGCGGGCCTGCGCGTGCGCGCAGCCGACGTGCTCTACGTCACGATCGGCCAATCGCACCCCGGCGGCGGCTGGACCGTGCGCCTGTACCACCATCCGCTCGTCTTCTGGATCTGGGGTGGCGCTATGATCATGGTCTTGGGCGGCACGCTGTCGCTCAGCGACCGCAGACTGCGCATCGGCGCACCGCGCCGCGCCGCATCGCTGCAGCCGGCGGAGTGACAATGTCCCGCTGGTTCTCACTCGCGCCATTGCTGATCCTGCTGGCCCTCACCGCCTACTTCGCGATCGGCCTGCAAACCGACACGCGCACGATCAAAACCGTACTGATCGACAAGCCGCTGCCCGCGTTCGACCTGGCCGCGTTCCCCGATGACGGCAAGCGCGTCACGCCCGAAAGCCTCAAGGGCCGCGTGACGCTGCTGAACATCTTCGCTTCGTGGTGCATCACCTGCCGCGTCGAGCACCCGGTGTTCATGAAACTCGTGAAGGAGAAGCGCGTCGAGATCATCGGCCTCGCCTGGAAGGACAAGCCTGACGAGTTGAAAGCCTGGCTCGAAGAACTCGGCAACCCCTACGCCACGATCGCCGACGACCGCATCGGCCGCACCGCCATCGACCTCGGCGTCACCGGCGCGCCGGAAACCTACGTGATCGATAAGCAGGCCCGCATCCGCTTCAAACACGTCGGCGCGGTGGACGACTACACCTGGACGAACACGCTAGAGCCGCTGATGAAGCAGCTGGAGGCGGAGCAATGACCCGCCTCATATCGCTCGCACTTTTCGCGCTCGCATTCTGCTGGACGGCATTCGCCGTCGAGCCCGACGAAATCCTAGCCGACCCCGCGCTTGAAGCCCGCGCCCGCGCGCTGACGCAAGACCTGCGCTGCGTCGTCTGCCAGAACCAATCGGTGGACGACTCCGACGCGCCGCTCGCGCGCGACATGCGCGTGCTCGTGCGCGAACGCATCAAGGCCGGCGACAGCGACGATCAAGTCCGCGCGTTCATGATCGAGCGCTACGGCAAGTTCGTGCTGCTCAACCCGCCCGTCGAAGGCGACACGCTCGTCCTCTGGCTCGCACCGTTCGCTGTCGTGGGCCTAGGCGTACTCGGCGCTTGGGCTTACATCCGCAGCCTCGCGCGCCAACCCGCTACCGCCGCACCGCTCAGCGCGACCGAAGAAGACGCCGTCCGCCGTAAGCTGGACGAAGCACCATGATCTGGTTCGCCTTCGCGTTCTTAAGCGTCGTCGCGCTCGGTCTCGTCGTGCCGCCGCTGCTGCGCCGCCCTGCGCCCGCGAACCACACGCGCGATCTTGCCGTCTATCGCGACCAACTGAAAGAACTCGAAGCCGACCTCGAACGCGGCCTCATTTCGCCCGCCGAAGCCGAAGCCGCGCGCACCGAAATCAAACGCCGCATCCTCGCCGTGCCGCAACTCGCCCCCACGCAAGCAACGGCACCATCGCGCACCGCCGCCTTCGCCGTCGCAGCAGCAGTCATGGCGCTCTCAATCGGAACCTATCTGTCGCTCGGCCGCCCCACACTTCCCTCCCGCCCATACGAAGCCAAAGCCGAAC
Organism: Micropepsaceae bacterium; assembly: GCA_046153995.1. Classification (GTDB taxonomy): domain Bacteria; phylum Pseudomonadota; class Alphaproteobacteria; order Micropepsales; family Micropepsaceae; genus SZUA-430. Next base: position 2,904 of record JBJXEH010000271.1, on the reverse strand, counting down.
GCGAAGGCACAGCCGACGAAATGCTCGCCGAAATCAACGGCATGGTCGAACGCCTCGCCGCCAAACTGAAAGCCCAACCGAACGACAGCCAAGGCTGGCGCATGCTGGGCTGGTCGTACGTGCAACTCGGCCGCGTGAAAGAAGGCATCGACGCACTAGCGCGCGCCGTGACGCTCGACCCCAAGAACGCACCCTTGCGCGCGCAGTATGGAGAAGCGCTCGTGCAAGACGCGGACGGCCAAGTCACGCCAGACGCGCTCGCCGCATTCGAGGAAGCGCTCAAGCACGATCCAAAAGACCCGCGCGCACGCTTCTACAAAGGCCTGAAGCTGTTGCAGTCCGGCAACGAGCGCGGGGCATTCGACCTGTGGATCGCTGTCATCCGCGACGCGCCGGCGGATGCCGAATGGCTACCCGGTTTACGCGCGCAAGCACGTGAGCTTGCGGCGAAACTCAACCTCGATCCGAAAACGGCTGTTCCGTAGTTCACGAATTCGCCAAGCGAGCGAGCCGCGGTTCGTCCAATTCACCAACCACACGAATCCAAACAACCGCTTGAGCCCACAACATTTGAAGTGGCGCCAGCGCCGCCGCGATGCCGAAGGCGTCCCCGTTATGCTATAAAGTTAGTGCAGAGTTTCCAGCAACGGAGGGGGAAAATGAAAAAAATTCTTTTGGCTACGGCAGCGACCGTATTGCTTTCGGCGCCCGCGATGGCAGCGCCGTACAACGGCTTCTATCTCGGCGCGAGCGCCGGTTATGGTACGGGCGATGCCAACCAAACGCGTTTCGGCGCGGTAGGCGGTCCGTTCGTCTCGACACAAAACGATGCCAGCATCGACGGTTGGACGTTTGGCGTGCTCGCCGGTCACAACTGGACAGTTGGCGGCAACGTTGTGCTCGGCCTCGAAGGCAACTGGGACTTCGGCGGTCCTTCGGGCGATGACGGCGGCTCAGGCGGCGACATCAACGAGTGGGAACAAAGCTGGGAAGCGTCGCTTCGTGCGCGCCTCGGCCTTCTGGTTACACCGTCGACGTTGATTTACGGCACGGTCGGCTACTCGTGGGCTGAATACGACGCGAACGTGCTGAACGCGCCGGTGTCGTCACGCTCGCATACGTTCGCCGATTGGACGTATGGCGCGGGTATCGAAACGCAGCTGACGCCATCGATGACCGCGCGCTTCCAATACCGGCACACGGACTACAGCGCGGAACGCGTGACGTTTGCACCGGCGGAACTCTACGACATCGAAGCCGGACCTTCGACCGATCACTTCTCGATCGGCATCGCGTTCCACCTCTAAGGTTTTTCAATCTGCATTCTAAAGAGGGCCCTGGCGGGACATTCGCCGGGGCCTTTTCGATTCTGTGGCTATCGCTGGTAAATGCCTTAGCGCAGCACCCTCCGCTTTCAAGGGCAAAGTGCAAAAAGAAACGCGGCCGCGTTCGCAATCCGGCGCCGTCGAGGGTTCGTAAGACCGCACAGTTTCCAGCCGCCAAAGAATCCCGCCCGCGACGCTTCCTTCTTCCTGAGCTGGGCCGCCTCTCCCATTCGACATCCGCGCACGAAGGAGTTATCGACGATGAGCCGCTTGTTCCCCGCCGTAGCCGCGTTCGTGGCTGCCGCCTCCGTGATCGGCGCAACGCTCACGCCGGCTCGCGCAGACACGGAGGAGCCGCGCCATACCGTCGTTGACAAGATCGGCGTTATCGAGATCCGCCAGTACGGACCGCGCCTCGCCGCCGACGTGATCGTGCAGGGCGACGAAGAGGACGCGCGGTCGGACGGCTTTCGAGCGCTCGCCGATTACATCTTCGGCAACAACACGGCGCGCGCGAAGATCGCGATGACGGCGCCGGTGGCGCAGGAGCGTAGTGAAAAAATCGCGATGACAGCCCCTGTCGCCCAAACGCGGGAGGGCGCAGCCTGGCGCGTTCGTTTCTTCATGCCCTCGAAGTACACGCGCGAAGCCTTGCCGCAGCCAAACAACCCGGCCATTCAGATCGTCGAGGTGCCCGGCGAAACGATGGCGGTCCTGCGCTTCTCAAACAGCCGCAGCACGCAAGCCGTTGGCAAGCAGACGGCAGCATTACTGCGCGGCATAGAAGGCTCGCGCTGGGCCGTCGCTGGCGCGCCCGTCACGTGGCTTTACGACCCGCCGTGGACGCTGCCGTTCTTCCGGCGGAACGAAGTCGCGGTGACGGTGAGGAACCGCTAGCGCGCGAGGGCTTAAGCGACCCTGGCAGGCTGAACGATCCTGCGGCAGGGCACAAGCTCAGCCGCTGCTGCCCAGCTTGATCAGCGAGACGGGCCCCGCTACGTCGTGGTGTCTTCAATCTGGGCGAACCGCGGATGGCTGAAGCAGACCTCATTCTAACTGTTCTCATTCTAGTCGCGGCGACGCTTTACTCATCAGTGGGTCACGCGGGCGCATCCGGCTATTTGGCAGCGATGGCGCTGTTCGGACTTGCGCCGGAATCGATGCGCCCGGCCGCGCTGAGCCTCAACATCCTCGTCGCCTCGATCGCGACGTTTCGCTATGCGCGCGCGGGTCAAAGCAACTGGCAACTGCTGTGGCCGTTTGCGGTCACATCGGTGCCGGCGGCGTTCCTTGCAGGCGCCATATCGGTGCCGCCGCACATATACAAACCGCTCGTCGGCTTGGTGCTCGCCGTCTCCGCGGTGCAGTTCATTCGCACGGCCGCTCAGGCATCGGTGACAGACACGCTCACGAAGCCACCGCATCTTGCCACCGCACTGACGGCGGGCGCGGGCCTCGGCTTCCTTGCAGGACTAACCGGCACCGGCGGCGGCATATTCTTAAGCCCTCTGATCCTGCTCATGGGCTGGGCAGACACGCGCCGCACCTCAGGCGTCGCCGCCGCCTTCATCCTGTTGAA
>JBJXEH010000270.1:0-8278 GCA_046153995.1 Micropepsaceae bacterium | reverse complement strand
CCAGCATGTCCGCCGCCAGGTCCAAGCCGTCGATGGCACTCTGCGTGCCGTAGGAAACGGGGTTGCCCCTTTTGTCGTTCTTACTCATAACAATTGCCTCCAGTCGGCTACTCGAGCCGCCTCAGCGCCTCGCCGAGCTTTGCCTTCTGTGCCTCGTACTCCGCGCGCTTTTCGCGTAGCTCCTCAACGACCTCTTCCGGCGCACGCGTGACGAAATCGTTGTTGCCGAGTTTCGCGTCGATGCGCGAAATCTCGCCGTCGACCTTTTGGCTATCTTTCGACAACCGTGCTTTCTCCTTAGCGAAGTCGATGAAACCTTCGAGCGCCAAGCCCGCTGTCCCGTCGCCAACCACAATCTGCGCCGAACCTTTCGCGAGTTCGCCGCCGCGCGCGGTTTCAAGCCGCGCAAGGCGAAGCAGCAATTCGTTGTGCCGCTCAAGCCATTCGATCTCAGTGCCGTTGCCGGTCTTGAGCATAAGCGGCAGCTTTGAAGACGGCGGGACGTTCATCTCGGCACGCACTGAGCGCACTTCGGAGATGAGCGCCTTGACGTAATTCATTTCCGCCGCCGCTTCTTTGTCGTGCGGCATGCTCTCGTAATGCGGCCAGTCGGCGGCAATCAGCATCGACGTGCGCTTCGGCCCATGCTCGCCCGTCACGCGCCAGAGTTCCTCCGTGATGAACGGCACGAACGGATGCATCAGCTTCAGCACCTCGTCGAACACCCACGCCGCCGTCGCCCGCGTCTCGGCCTTCTGCGCGCCGTCATGGCCGGCGAGGATCGGCTTGATGAACTCCAGATACCAGTCGCAATAGACGTTCCAGACGAACTCGTAGAGCGCACCGGCCGCGTCGTTGAAGCGGAACGCTTCAATAGCCGCCGTCAGTTCGTTCCGCATATGCACCAGTTCGCCAACAACCCAGCGGTTCACGGTGGACGTCAAAGCCGTTGGATCGAACCCGGCCGTGCGCTTGCACTCGTTCATCTCGCAAAAGCGCGCGGCGTTCCAAATCTTCGTGCAGAAATTGCGGTAGATCTCGACGCGGCTGCGCCCCATGCGCAGGTCCTTGCCCGGCGCCGCCGCGATGGCCAGCGAAAAACGCAACGCGTCCGCGCCGAACTCGTCGATCAACACCAACGGGTCCATCACGTTCCCGCGCGTCTTCGACATCTTCTGCCCCTTCTCGTCGACGACGCGGGCGTGGATGTAGACGGTGTGGAACGGCACATCGTCCGTGAAGTGAATGCCGAACATCATCATCCGGGCCACCCAAAAGAAGATGATGTCGAACATCGTGACCAGCACGTCGGTCTTGTAGTAACGCCGCAGCTCCGGCGTGTCCTCAGGCCACCCAAGGGTCGAGAACGGCCAAAGCCCCGATGAGAACCACGTATCGAGCACGTCCGGATCGCGCGTGAGCGTCACGTCGCGCCCGTGCTTCGCCTTCGCTGCCGCCAGGGCGGCCGCTTCGGTTTCCTCGACGAACACGTTGCCTTGATTGTCGTACCACGCGGGGATTTGATGCCCCCACCACAGCTGCCGCGACACACACCATGGCTGAATGTTCTCAAGCCAGCGGTAGTAGGTGTCCGCGAACCGCTCCGGCACGAACACGGTGCGCCCGTCGCGCACGGCGGCGAGTGCTTTCTCCGCCAGCGGTTTCACGTTCAAGTACCACTGCTCGGTCAGCATCGGCTCAATCACGACGGTCTTCGTCTTTTCGTCGTGCGGCACGGCGTGCGTGACCGGCTCGATCTTTTCGAGCAGTTCCAACGCCTCCAAGTCGGCAACGATGCGCTTGCGCGCCTCAAACCGGTCGAGCCCGCGATACGCGGCAGCCGCGTTGTCGTTGATCTTGCCATCGAGCGTCAGGATGCTGATTGCTTCGAGTTTGTGGCGCCGTCCGACTTCGTAGTCGTTGAGGTCGTGCGCCGGCGTGATCTTCAGCGCGCCCGACCCCTTCTCCGGATCGGCATACTCGTCCGCGATGATTGGTATCAACCGGTCGCTTAGCGGCAGGCGCACATGTTTGCCCACCAGCGCCCTGTAGCGGTCGTCATCGGGGTGAACCGCCACCGCGGTATCGCCCAGCATCGTCTCCGGCCGCGTCGTCGCGATCGTGATGAACTGATCGCTGCCGTCGATCGGGTACTTGATGTGCCAGAGATTGCCCTTGACCTCGATGTTCTCGACCTCAAGGTCCGACACGGCCGTTTGTAGCTTCGGGTCCCAGTTCACGAGCCGCGTGTCTTTGTACATCAGCCCCTGTTTGTGGCAGGCGACGAAGACCTTGATGACGGCTTTGCTCAAACCCTCGTCCAGGGTGAAGCGCTCGCGCGACCAGTCGCACGATGCACCAAGGCGGCGCAGCTGACGGGTGATCGTGCCCCCCGACTCCGCCTTCCATTCCCAGACGCGTTTGACGAATTCTTCGCGGCCGAGCTTTTGGCGCGAGGTTTGCTGCTCCTGCAACTGCCGTTCGACCACGATTTGCGTCGAGATCCCCGCGTGGTCCAAACCCGGCTGCCACAACACGTCCTTGCCGCGCATCCGTTCGAAGCGGATCAGGACGTCTTGCAGCGTGCTGTTCAGCGCGTGCCCAATGTGCAGCGAGCCCGTCACATTCGGCGGCGGGATCACGATCGTGAACGGCTGCGCGTTTGGCTTCCCGCCGGCACGGAAAGCGCCTGACGCCTCCCACGCTTGGTAGAGCCGGTCTTCAACGTCTTTCGGAGCGTAGGTTTTTTCGAGCATGGGCCTGACTTGAAAACAATAACGGACGAAGGCGCAAGGCCCGCTCGGGCCTCACGCGAATCCTGTCGAGCTTGACGCTGTTCTAGACGGGCGTTAGCGGCGGCGGCCGTTACGCGAAGCGCGCTCGACCTCTTCTTGTACGACGCGCTCTACGATTTCGGGCAAGTTCTGCTCAAGCCACGCGGCCAGCATGGGCTTCAGCATCTGCTGAACCATTTCTTCCAGATTGGCGCCACCGGCACCGACGCTGACATCGCGCTCGCGGCTCAACATACCAAACGCGTTGGTGACGGCCGACGAAGCCTGATTGGACAAGATGCCTTCGCGATCGCTGTTGTCTGCCATTTTGAATTCCGGTTGAGGACGCATGTGACGTGTGGGTTCGGGAGCGGGTGCCGCCATCGGCTGAGGACGGCGCGCAATACGCGGCTCAGGCAACGGATCGCGCAGCTGCATCGGTTCAGGCTCGCGGCGCGAGGGCATCGGCTGAGGCTGCGGTGCCGGACGCCGCGCCATACGCGGTTCAGGCGCGCCATGTGACGCCGACCCAATCGACCCGTCGTCGTGCACGATATTCGTCAGTTCCAGCACCTCGCCTCCGCCGTCTTGCGCAGACATGGCGGGACCGGACTTACCGGGGTCGGAGTCTTCAGAAATGATCCGCCGGATGGAGGCCAGAATCTCCTCCATTGTCGGTTCTTGTTGCGCCGTGGGCGTTGGCATTGTGTCGAAAACCCTTTCGCGCTACTCGCGCCCCACACCTTGGGTCGCAAAACTAAGCCATGCACGCGCCAAACGCCAGTAGCCGTATCAGGGCCGATCGGCACCGTCCGGCAACAAGGTGAATAGCGGGAAAACCTTACTTTTCGTACGTCGCCCCGCCGAACGGCCGCCACGTCTGCATGTCGTAATTTCCGACAGGGTCGTAGAACTGAACCGGCAGCTCCAAGTCCTGCGCGGTGAGTTTGCCGACAGCCGAGAGCAGCGAGTACGAGGCGACGACTTCATCGCGCTCCGTGCGCACCAAGGCCACACGGGCGTTCAGCAGTTCCTGCTGCTGGTTCAAGACATCGAGCGTTGTGCGCGAGCCGACCTGTTGCTCTTGCTCGACGCCTTCGAAGGCGATCTCGGCGGCCTTAACCTGCTGGCGGTTCGCTTCAGATGACGCCTTCGCTGCCCGGTACGCCTCCCAAGCATTTTGAACGCCTTCGTCCGTCGCCCGGCGCGCGTCTTCAACATTGAGCCGCGCTCGGTTGTTAAATTCCTTCGCCTGCCGAACCGCGGACCATTCGGCTCCGCCTTGGTAAAGCGGCACCCTGGCGGTCGCAACTAAGCGCGAGTCGTCGCCGATCGTCTCGGCCGGCCCACGCTCCTGGCCGCTGCGGCCATAGCTCGCAGAAACCGTCACTGTCGGCAGCATCTGGCCTACCGCAAAATCGATGCCATAGCGCGCTGAATCCTCTTGCGCCCGCGCACCAACCAGGCCCGGGTTTTGGACGTTCGCAATTTCGCGGGCTTGAACCTCCGTCTCGGGAACCGCAGGTGCCTTGGGCTTGGCGTCCAACGAGCCCGGTGCCTCACCGACGGATCGCTCAAACGCCAACCGGCTCGCTTTCAACGTCGCTTGCGCCGACGTTTCGCTGGCCGTACCGGCAGCCAAACGCGCCTCGGCCTGCGCCACATCGGTACGCGTGATTTCGCCGACATCGAAACGCGCTTGCGCCGCTTCCAACTGCTTCTTCAAAAGCTGCGTGTTTGCTTCGTTCAGCTTCAGCACCGCCTCGTCGCGAACGACGTTCATGTAAGACGAGATCGTGCCCAGAAACACGGACTGCTCGGTCGAGTGAAGCCGCGCGCGCCCTGCCTTCACGTTTGCATCCGCTTGACGCCGTTGCGCCAGAATGCGGCCGCCGGCAAACACTGTCTGTGTCGCCGTAACGTCTGCGCTCCAAGGTTCGGTGCGCGAAAGCGACCGCGGCAAACCATCGGTCTTCGATTCAGAATGGGTCTTTGCGTAGTCCGCGCTGATCTCTATGCGCGGGCGCCACTGGGCGATCGCTTGCGAGACCTCTTCGTCGGTCGCGCGCAAATTCGCACGCTCTGCCAGCAGCTGTGGGTTTGTTTGATAGGTTTTGACGAGTGCATCGAGCAATGTGTCCGCACTCGCGTGCGGAACGGCCAGCACCGTCGCAAGCAACGCTGCACGAAGCCCATAACGAATTGGCGCCCGGAACGAGCCGGTGCCTACCCCAAAACGCATACCAACGCTCCCTCCCACACTGGGGATGAAGTTAACTACCCAGTGGTAAATTAGAGCTTAGCGCTGGAAATAAAACACGCGTTTGGCGTGCAGGAGCCCTTAGAACACAAAGGTTTTGGCGCGTTCGAACCCAGGCAATACGGGGACAGTAGCGTCGAATGCGACCCGCCGGCTTAGAACGCCGCCTTTACGCACGCAGAAGTTAGCCTTCCCAACGGGGCCATCGCGCAAAATTGATACGAGGCGTCCACCTTCTTTGAGCTGATTGACCCAAGCCGAAGGAACTTCGTCGACCGCACCGTTCACGAATACGACATCGAAGGGGCCTTGGGCCCCGGCACCATCGCGATGCGGCCCGACGACACCAAAGAGGCGGCCGAGCTTCGGCACTGACCGAAGTGCGGCCGTCGCCTCTTTTGCGAGCGCCTCGTCTTCTTCAAGAGCCACAACATCGGCCGACACCGCGCTCAACACCGCACTCGAGTACCCCGTGGCACACGCGACATCGAGCACCCGGTCGCTTTCCTCAATCTCGGCAAGCTGCAAAAGCTTGCCCAGACTGCGGGGATCGAGCAGGAACCGTCCCGGCTTCACCTCCACGCAAACATCGGCATAAGCGAGCGAGCGATTGGCCGCTGGTACGAACCGCTCGCGTTCGATCCGCCCCATCGCTTCTGTGATGCGCTTGTCGGTGACGTCGTTCGTGCGCACTTGACCTTCGACCATATGAAGGCGCGCGGCGGCCATGTCCTGCATCAGATTAGAGTCCCGAAACGCGAGCGGAGTTGGGGGCTTATATCGACGACGCCCCAGCCTGACAATGCGCGGAAACGGGCTGTTTGTAGCGGCGCGGCTGCTCTGCTATACGACGCGCCCTCGCTGAGGGTGGGCCACGTGGCGGAGTGGTTACGCAGAGGTCTGCAAAACCTCGTACCCCGGTTCAATTCCGGGCGTGGCCTCCAACAGCGCATCTCCTGATACCGCGGAACAGCCTTTGGACGCCCAAACCGTCGCAAGTTTCGCCGAAGCATTGGACCCCGCCAACTACGTGAGCCTGCCCAGCGACTGGTTTGTCGCGGTGGGTGACGTCGTCCAATCGACGAACGCGATCCAGGCCGGGCGCTACAAAGACGTGAACCTGGCGGGCGCCGCCACGATCGCCGGCATCTTGAACGCCTGCCCTGGCCGCGAGCTGCCGTTCGCGTTCGGCGGCGACGGTGGTGTCGTGCTGGTGCCCGGCGACCTTTCCGCGCAAGCAAAAGATGCGCTCAAAGGCGTGCAGAAAGTCGCGCGCAACGCGCTCTCGCTCGACATTCGCTGCGCACTCATCCCCGTGGGGGCCGTCCGTGCGCAAGGCCGCGACGTGAAGCTCGCGTATCAAACGCTGGCTGGAAAACGCAAACTCGCAATGATGTCGGGCGGCGGCATCGACTGCGCCGAGGCAATCTGCAAATCACCAGAGGCATCTGAGTTCCTCGTCACGGCGGATGCAACTGCAACCGACGCCGATCTGGCCGGTCTTTCCTGCCGTTGGAAACCGCTGCAAGCACAGCGCGGCGTGATGGTGTCGGCGATCGTTCGCGCCAAGGACCACGCCGCATCGCTTCCGCGGGTCTATCGCGACATCTACGACGGTATTCAGCGCGTGCTCTTGCGCGACGCCTGCCCTGTCGCCGTCTCAAACCTAAGATCCGCGTGGCCGCCGCACGGCGGCGCGAAAGAGCGCGCATTCGGGCGAACGCTGTTCGAAGTCTATGGGCAATCGTTGTTGGGTCTGATTTCGGAGAAGACCGGAATCACCATTGGCGGCTTCAACGGCCAAAACTACGTCCGCGCCCTGCCCTCGCACTCCGATTACCGCAAGTTCGCCGACTCGCTGCGCATGGTCGTCGACTGCTCCACGCGCGAAGCGGACGGTATCGAGTCGATTCTCAAGGACTCAAAAGCAGCCGGTTTGATCGATTTCGGTCTCCATCGCGCCTCGACTGCCCTGATGACGTGCTTCGTGAGCTCAACCGACGACGGCGGGCATGTACATTTTATCGATGGCGGCGACGGCGGTTATGCGATGGCAGCACAGGACCTTAAGTCGCGAAGCCCAACCGCCGTCTGAGATACGTTAACTCGACCGTGCGGCTTGCGCCGATCTCGTTAACCATTTGTTAACCACCTAAGGGCAAGTTGGCCAGGTCTTCCCATGAAGACACCCCACCATTACCCAACTTCGGGCCCGGTTCGCCGGGCCCTTTTTCTTTGTCAGGACGGGGACTTAGAGGCTGCCTGGCGGGCGCGCCACCAGCGCACGACTTTGACCTCTTGGACGCGGCGAAACCTGCGCACGCGGGTGGAGTCGACGGACAGCACCAGCAGCCCCGCCGGCAGCATCCAAAGGCCGAACACCGGCAAGATCGCGAGCGCACTTCCTGCGACCAAACCGCCGCCGAGCGCCTGGCGCGCCACCTTCGATTTCGGCAGCTTCACGCGGATTTTCCCAACCTTCACATGCGACACGAGCGGAGCCTCCGGCGGGGGACAAATGTTCTTTCGCCATTAACGACGCTCTGATATAGGCACGCCCCTGCCGCGGGAAAAGCCAACGCGCATTCCCAAGGTGTTCCTCGGTAGCTCAGTGGTAGAGCATCCGACTGTTAATCGGATGGTCGTAGGTTCGAATCCTACCCGGGGAGCCACTTAGTTTTCCTAGTTCGCTGCGCGAAGTTGGAAAAAACAGGTGTCCGCCGAAGCCCTCTTGGCGAAGGCGGCCTGTCCCCACGCACACCCGCATCCCCACTCCCTGCCCGCGCTGATTGCAACGCGCCCACGCGACATGCGGAAGGCCGCGTCAAACCGGAAACACAGATGGTCGGCGAACGCCGGCAATCCTGCTGGACGACGATCTCAATATCGTCTCGCTCCGTGTTTACAACGAAACGGACCGCGCGAGCGCCATCAAGCCGCGCATCGAAACCGCAGCTCACTCAAACGAAGTCGCCAAATCCGCTGTACAAGCGTCTGTCGCGCCTGGTGTCGCCAAAAGCCCAACCCTGGCTCGATTGCTCCCGCGCCATAGCCGACGCCACCGAGATTCACGGCCAACGGATAGCGGGGTGTTGGCGCGGAACGATTGAACGGCGATACTCACGCCGCGGCAAGTAAAGCTACTACCGAGAGGGGGGTGTTGCCCATGTCCGAACAGATCATTCGCACCAAACACTTGAAGCCCGAAGACGGCTTCCACTTCCGTCATCCGCTCAATCCGAAC
>JBJXEH010000269.1:0-15623 GCA_046153995.1 Micropepsaceae bacterium | reverse complement strand
GCGGCCAAGTGCTTGCGAAGCCCGGTTCGGTGACGCCGCACACGCACTTCAAGGCCGAGGCCTACATTCTGACGAAGGAAGAGGGCGGCCGTCACACGCCGTTCTTCACGAACTACCGTCCGCAATTTTATTTCCGCACGACCGACGTGACGGGTGTTGTGAAGTTGCCTGAAGGTACCGAGATGGTGATGCCGGGCGACAACGTGTCGATCGAGGTCGAGTTGATCGTTCCGATCGCGATGGAAGAGAAGCTTCGGTTCGCCATCCGTGAGGGCGGCCGCACCGTCGGATCGGGCGTCGTCGCGAAGATCGTGAAATGAGGATTGGTATAGGGGTGTAGCTCAGCTGGTAGAGCATCGGTCTCCAAAACCGAGGGTCGTGGGTTCGAGTCCCTCCGCCCCTGCCAAATTTTCGAAAGACGAATGTGAATGAAAACGATGGCGGACGAAACAAAGAACGACAGCAAAGCAGTAGAAGCGGGGCGTCCGCGCCAGGGTTTGTTCTCCTGGATCGCGAGCGCGCCCACGTTCTTTGCCGAGGTGCGTCAAGAGGCGAACAAGGTCACGTGGCCGACGTGGGCGGAAACGCGCGTCACCACGATCGCCGTGTTCATCATGATCTTTATGGCGGTGCTGTTCTTTGCGGCCGTCGACTGGGTGTTGAGCAACCTCGTTCGCATCGTACTGAACGCGGTCTGATCGCCATGGCAACGCCACAAACAGAGACGCCGCTGCGCTGGTACATCGTCCAGGCCTACTCGAACTTTGAAAAGAAGGTCGCTGAGGAACTGAAGAAGCAAGCGCTGCAGCACGGCCTCGCCGACAAGTTCGAGGAAATCCTCGTACCGACGGAAGAGGTCGTCGAAGTGCGCCGCGGCCACAAGGTGAACGCGGAACGCAAGTTTTTCCCGGGCTACGTGCTCGTGAAGGCGCGGTTGACGGACGAGGTCTATCACCTCGTCAAGAACACGCCGAAGGTGACGGGGTTTCTCGGCACCGGCAACAAGCCGATCCCGGTCAGCCAGGCCGAGGTCGATCGAATTTTGAATCAGGTGAAGGAAGGCGTCGAACATCCGAAGCCCGCCGTTACCTTCGAAGTGGGCGAGCAAGTGCGCGTGGCGGATGGTCCGTTCGCGTCATTCAACGGCATGATCGAAGAGGTCGACGAAGACCGGTCGCGGCTCAAGGTCGCCGTGTCGATTTTCGGCCGAGCAACGCCTGTGGAACTGGATTTCGGTCAGGTTGAGAAGATCTGATCGAGTTTGTCGCGGGAGGCGAGGGTGATGAACTCAGACCGTTTGGACCGCTAAGCCATAGAAGAGGAGAAGTTTCGTGGCGAAGAAAGTGATGGGGCAAATCAAGCTCCAAGTCCCGGCGGGGGCTGCAAACCCGTCGCCGCCGATCGGGCCCGCGCTCGGTCAGCGCGGTCTGAACATTATGGAGTTCTGCAAGACGTTCAACGCGCGTACGCAGGAACTCGAGAAGGGCATGCCGATCCCGGTGATCATCACGTATTACCAGGACAAGTCATTCTCGCTCGAGATGAAGACTCCTCCGGCGTCGTTCTTGCTGAAGAAGGCCGCGAAGATCGACGGCGGCTCTAAAAAGCCCGGTCTCGAACTGAAGGGTTCGGTCACGCAAGCCGATCTGCGCAAGATCGCCGAGGTGAAGATGAAAGACCTGAACGCGAACGACATCGACGCCGCGATGAAGATCATCGCGGGCTCTGCGCGTTCAATGGGTCTTGAGGTGAAGGGGTAAGCGCCATGGCTGATGCAAAAAAGAAGAATGCCCCGAAGGAAGGCAAGCGTTTGACCGCCGCCCGTAGCGGCGTCGATTCGCGCAAGCAGTATCCGCTCGCCGACGCGGTGAAGATGATCAAAGAGCGCGCGAAGGCGAAGTTCGACGAGACGATCGAAGTCGCCATGAACCTCGGCGTTGATCCACGTCATGCGGACCAGATGGTGCGCGGGGTCGTGAACCTGCCGAACGGCACGGGCAAAAACTTGCGCGTTGCGGTGTTCGCAAAAGGTGCGAAGGCCGAAGAGGCGAAGAAGGCAGGCGCCGACATCGTCGGCGAGCAAGACCTGTTCGACACCGTCAACGGCGGCAAGATCGATTTCGACCGTCTGATCGCGACGCCCGACATGATGGGTCTCGTCGGCCGCCTGGGTAAGGTGCTGGGCCCACGCGGTCTGATGCCGAACCCGAAAGTCGGCACGGTCACGATGGACGTGACGAAAGCTGTGAAGGACGCCAAAGGCGGCGCGGTCGAGTTCCGCGCCGAGAAAGCAGGCATCATTCACGCAGGCGTCGGCAAGGCCAGCTTCAGCGAAACCGCGCTGATCGAAAACATCCGCGCCTTCTTCGACTCTGTCATGAAGGCCAAGCCTGCGGCGGCGAAGGGGAACTATCTGAAGAAGATGGCGATCTCTTCGACGCAAGGCCCGGGCGTCACGATCGAAACGTCGACGGTGATGGGCGCATAGGAGATTTGAGCTTCCGGCGGCAACGCCGGTTGGACGGAAGCGAACGTCGCTTCCGCCTGTCCGAGACTGCAGGCGGCTTTGCAAAAGGCCTCAAACGCGAAAGCCCGCATAGACAGGAGTTGAGTGCGAAAGTGCTTGAGACTCTTGGGACAGGAATTTTTGACGAAGGGAAGGGCGGGGCGACAATCCCGGCCGGAACAGAATCCAAACAGGAGCCAAAAGTGGATAGAACGCAAAAAGCCGAAGTCATCAGCGAGTTGAACGAGAAGTTCGGCAAAGCCGGTGTCGTCGTGGTTGCGCGCTATCAAGGCATGACCGTAGCCGACATGATGAAGCTACGGTCGCAGATGCGGGCGGTTGGAGCAGATTTCAAAATCTCCAAAAACCGTCTCGCCAAGCGTGCTGCGGAAGGCACGATGGCAAAACCCATGCAGGACCTGCTCAAGGGTCCAACTGGGATTGCCGTTTCGTCCGATCCGATCGCCGCGCCGAAGGCTGCACACGAATACGCCAAGACGAACCCAAAGTTCGTCATCCTGGGCGGCGTCGTGGGCAACCAGTTCTTGGACGCGAAGGGCGTAGAGGCTTTGGCCTCGCTGCCGTCGCTCGACGAACTCAGGGCGCGTCTCGCAGGCATGCTGAAACAGCCGGCGACGAAAGTTGCCAGCATTCTGCAAGCACCGGCCGGGCAGCTCGCCCGCGTGGTCGGCGCTTACGCCAAGAAGAGCGCATAACCGAACTGACGAATGTCTCAAGATTGAAAGCATCAAAGGAACGCATACATGTCCAAACTCGAAAAAATCGTTGATGAACTCTCGACTCTGACCGTCATGGAAGCGGCTGAATTGTCCAAACTTCTCGAAGAGAAGTGGGGCGTTTCGGCGGCGGCGCCGGTTGCCGTTGCGGCAGCGGCGGCGGGTCCGGCGGCTGCAGTGGCCGAGGCGAAGACCGAGTTCTCCGTCGTCCTCGAAAGCGCCGGCGACAAGAAGATCAACGTCATCAAAGTGGTGCGCGAACTCACGGGCCTCGGGCTGAAGGAAGCCAAGGACCTCGTTGAAGCTGCGCCGAAAGAAGTAAAGGCCGACGTGCCGAAGACCCAGGCCGAAGAGTGGAAGAAGAAGCTCGAAGCCGAAGGCGCGAAGGTCGCGTTGAAGTAATCCGCGGGGTGTTTCAACCCGCGAAAACAAAGTGACGTTTCACCGTCCGCAGGAACTCCCTGCGGGCGGTGAGGCTGTTTTATCGCCCGCGATGCTCTCACGCGGTGTGCGACTGAAAAGAGAGCGACGAAGACGAGACGGGATTTAAGGATCGATCATGGCGTTGTCGTTCACGGACCGCAAACGGGTACGCAAGACTTTCGGACGTATTGCCGAAGTCGCGCAGTTGCCGAACCTCATCGAGGTGCAGCGCGAGTCATACGCGCAGTTCCTGCAGATGTATGTGAAGCACGATAAGCGGGACGTCGCGGGTCTCGAAGCGGTGTTCCGCTCGGTGTTTCCGATCACCGATTTTGCGGAAGTTTCGCGCCTCGAATACGTGCACTACGAATTCGAAGAGCCGAAATACGATGTCGACGAGTGCCGTCAGCGCGGCATGACTTATGCGGCACCGTTGAAGGTGAAGCTGCGCCTCATCGTGTTCGAGGTCGACCAGGAAACGCAGGCGAAGTCCGTCAAAGACATCAAGGAACAAGACGTCTACATGGGCGACATGCCGCTCATGACCGAACTCGGCACGTTCATCGTGAACGGGACGGAGCGCGTGATCGTAAGCCAGATGCACCGCTCGCCGGGCGTTTTCTTCGACCACGACAAGGGCAAGACGCACTCGTCGGGCAAACTTTTGTTCGGCGCGCGCGTGATTCCGTACCGCGGTTCGTGGCTCGATTTCGAGTTCGACGCGAAGGACATCATTCACGTCCGCATCGACCGCCGCCGTAAGCTACCGGCGACGACGCTGCTGTTTGCACTCGGTCTGACTGGCGAAGAAATCCTCGCCCAGTTCTATCGCACCGTCATATTCAAGCAGGCGAAGGACGGTTGGACCACGCCGTTCGACGCCGAGCGCATGCGCAGCTTGAAGCCCACCCACGACCTGAAGAACGCCAAGACCGGCGACGTCGTGATCGAGGCGGGCCGGAAGATGACGCCGCGCGGCGCCCGCAAGCTCGCGGAAGAAGGCTTGAAGCAGTTGCTCGTCCCGAACGAGGAGCTTTACGGCCGCTACCTCGCGCTCGACATGGTCAACGGCGAAACCGGTGAAATCTACGCTGAAGCTGGCGACGAAGTATCCGAAGAGTTGCTCGAAGAGCTCGACGACGCGGGCTTCGACGAGGTCGCGTTGCTGGACATCGACCACATCAACACAGGCAGCTTCATCCGCAATACGCTTTCCGTCGATAAGAACCAATCTCGCGAGCAAGCGTTGATCGACATCTACCGCGTCATGCGTCCTGGCGAACCGCCGACGCTCGACACCGCCGAGACGCTTTTCAACGGTCTGTTCTTCGACTCCGAGCGCTACGACCTTTCCGCGGTCGGCCGCGTGAAGATGAACTCGCGCCTCAGCCTCGACGCGCCGGACACGCAGCGGACGCTTCGCAAAGAAGACCTCCTCACGGTCGTGAAGGTGCTGCACGACCTGCGCGACGGCAAAGGTGAAATCGACGACATCGACAACCTGGCGAACCGCCGTGTGCGCTCGGTCGGCGAGTTGATGGAAAACCAGTATCGCGTCGGCCTGCTGCGCATGGAACGCGCGATCAAGGAGCGGATGTCGTCGGTCGAAATCGACACCGTTATGCCGCACGACCTGATCAACGCGAAGCCTGCAGCTGCTGCCGTTCGCGAATTCTTCGGCTCGTCGCAGCTTTCGCAGTTCATGGACCAAACGAACCCGCTCTCCGAGATCACCCACAAGCGCCGTCTCTCGGCCCTTGGGCCGGGTGGTCTAACGCGTGAGCGCGCGGGCTTCGAAGTGCGCGACGTTCACCCCACGCACTACGGCCGTATCTGCCCGATCGAAACGCCGGAAGGTCCGAACATCGGTTTGATCAACTCGCTCGCCACCTACGCGCGCGTAAACAAGTACGGCTTCATCGAAAGCCCGTACCGCCGCGTGAAGGACGGTAAGGTCACGACCGAAGTGGTCTACCTCTCGGCGATGGAAGAATCGAAATACGCGATCGCGCAAGCGAACGCGCCGCTCGACCCGCGGGGCCGGTTCGTCGACGACATCATCTCCTGCCGCAAGGGCGGTGACTTCGTACTGTTGGGCCCGGACCGCATCGAGTTCATGGACGTGTCGCCGAAGCAGCTCGTTTCGGTAGCCGCGGCGCTCATTCCCTTCTTGGAAAACGACGACGCGAACCGCGCGCTGATGGGCTCGAACATGCAGCGCCAAGCCGTGCCGTTGTTGCAATCGGAAGCGCCGTTCGTCGGTACCGGCCTTGAGGGCGTCGTCGCACGCGACTCCGGCGCCGCCATCGCGGCTCGCCGCTCGGGGATCGTCGATCAGGTCGACGCGACTCGTATTGTCGTGCGCGCAACCGAAGAAACCGATGCTACGAGACCCGGCGTCGATATCTATCGTCTGCAGAAATTCCAGCGCTCGAATCAGTCGACCTGCATCACGCAGCGTCCGCTGGTGAAGGTGGGCGACCGCGTCGTGATCGGCGATATCGTCGCTGACGGTCCGTCGACCGACATGGGCGAGCTCGCGCTCGGCCGTAACGTGCTCGTCGCGTTCATGCCGTGGAATGGTTACAACTTCGAAGATTCGATCCTGATCTCCGAGCGCATCGTGCGGGACGACGTCTTCACTTCGATCCACATCGAGGAGTTCGAGACCAGCGCCCGCGACACGAAGCTTGGGCCTGAGGAAATCACGCGCGACATCCCGAACGTCGGCGAAGAGGCGCTCAAGAACCTCGATGAAGCTGGCATCGTCTACATCGGCGCCGAAGTGAATCCCGGCGACATTCTGGTCGGCAAGATCACGCCGAAGGGCGAGAGCCCGATGACGCCTGAAGAAAAGCTGCTGCGCGCGATCTTTGGCGAAAAAGCCTCCGACGTCCGCGATACCAGCTTGAAGCTGCCACCGGGTGCTTCGGGTACGATCGTGGAAGTGCGCGTCTTCAACCGCCACGGCATAGAGAAAGACCAACGCGCGCTCGCGATCGAACGCGAAGAAATCGAACGCTTTGCCAAGGACCGCGACGACGAACTCGCGATCCTCGAGCGCAACATCTATTCGCGCCTCGAAGAGTTGCTGTTGAACAAGCAGATAGCGCATGGGCCGAAGGGCATTGCGCCGGACTCCAAAGTCACGCCGTCGATGCTCGAAACGTTGACGAAGGCGCAGTGGTGGCAACTCGCTCTTCGCAACGAAAAAGCGCAAGGCGAAGTCGAAGCGCTGCGCAAGCAGTACGACGACGCGAAAAACCGTCTCGAAGCGCGCTTTGCGGACAAGGTCGATAAGCTGCGCCGCGGCGACGAACTGCCGCCGGGCGTGATGAAGATGGTCAAGGTCTTCGTGGCCGTGAAGCGCAAGCTTCAGCCGGGCGATAAGATGGCAGGCCGTCACGGCAACAAAGGCGTCATCTCCAAGATCGTGCCGATCGAAGACATGCCGCACCTCGAAGACGGGACGCAGGTCGACATCGTGCTCAATCCGTTGGGCGTGCCGAGCCGTATGAACGTGGGCCAGATTCTGGAAACCCACCTGGGCTGGGCCTGCAACGGTATCGGCCGCCAGATCGGCGACATGGTCTCAAAGTTCCGCCGCGACGGCAAAGCCGATCCGCTGCGCCGTCACTTGAAGACGGTGTTCGGACAGGACGGCCACCTCGGCGAAATGAACGACGAGCAAATGGTCGATATGGCCGAGAGCATGGGCCACGGCATCCACATTGCGAGCCCCGTGTTCGACGGCGCGCACGAAGCCGACATTAACAAGATGCTCGAACTTGCGGGCCTAACGAGCAGCGGTCAGGTGACGCTCTATGACGGCCGCACGGGCGAGCCGTTCAAGCGGCAAGTGACCGTCGGCTACATCTATATGCTGAAGCTGCACCACTTGGTCGACGACAAGATCCACGCGCGCTCGATCGGGCCTTACAGCCTCGTCACGCAGCAGCCGTTGGGCGGCAAAGCCCAATTCGGCGGCCAGCGTTTCGGCGAAATGGAGGTCTGGGCGCTCGAGGCTTATGGCGCGGCCTACACGCTGCAGGAAATTCTGACCGTCAAATCGGACGACGTCGCGGGCCGCACCAAGGTCTACGAGGCGATCGTCCGCGGCGACGAGAATTTCGAAGCGGGTATCCCAGAAAGCTTCAACGTTCTCGTGAAAGAAATGCGCTCGCTAGGGCTCAACGTCGACCTCGTCACTGCGGTCGAAACGCCAAACTCGTGAACGCGCAAAACGAATTGAAGAATTGAGGAGAAGTAAAACTCCATGAATCAGGAAGTCCAAAACGTCTTCGGGCCGGTTGCCGCCGTCCCGACGTTCGACCGCATCCGTATCGCGCTCGCGAGCCCGGAGAAGATCCAGTCCTGGTCGTACGGTGAAATCAAGAAGCCGGAAACGATCAACTACCGCACGTTCAAGCCGGAACGCGACGGCCTGTTCTGCGCGCGCATCTTCGGTCCGATCAAGGATTACGAATGCTTGTGCGGCAAGTACAAGCGCATGAAGTATCGCGGCATCGTCTGCGAAAAATGCGGCGTGGAAGTGACGCTATCGAAGGTCCGGCGCGAGCGCATGGGCCACATCGAGCTCGCATCGCCCGTCGCACACATCTGGTTCATGAAGAGCTTACCGTCGCGCATCGGTATGCTGCTCGACATGACGCTCAAGGATCTTGAGCGCATTTTGTATTTCGAAGGCTACATCGTAATCGAGCCGGGCCTGACGCCGTTGAAGGAGCGCACGCTTCTCTCGGAAGATGAGTTTTTGAAGGCACAGGAAGAGTACGGCGACGACAGCTTCACCGCCTTGATTGGCGCAGAAGCCATTCGTGAGCTGCTGATGCGCCTCGACCTGAAGTCGCTGAAAGTTTCTCTGCGCGAAGAGATCGCGACGACGACGTCGGAACTGAAGCCCAAGAAGCTCGTCAAGCGCTTGAAGCTTGTCGAGTCGTTCCTCGAATCCGGCAACCGCCCGGAGTGGATGATCCTGCAGGTCGTGCCGGTGATCCCGCCGGAGCTGCGTCCGCTCGTCCCGCTCGATGGCGGCCGATTCGCAACGTCGGACCTCAACGACCTCTATCGCCGCGTCATCAACCGCAACAACCGTCTGAAGCGGCTCATCGAACTGCGCGCGCCGGATATTATTATCCGCAACGAAAAGCGCATGTTGCAGGAGTCGGTCGACGCGTTGTTCGATAACGGCCGCCGCGGCCGCGTTATCACGGGCGCGAACAAGCGTCCGCTGAAGTCGCTTGCCGACATGCTGAAAGGCAAGCAAGGCCGCTTCCGCCAGAACCTGCTCGGTAAGCGCGTCGACTACTCCGGCCGCTCGGTTATCGTCGTCGGCCCGGAGCTCAAGCTGCATCAGTGCGGCCTGCCGAAAAAGATGGCGCTCGAGCTCTTCAAGCCGTTCATCTACAACCGGCTTGAGGCGAAGGGCCTGTCGGCGACCGTCAAGCAATCGAAGAAGATGGTCGAAAAGGAACGTCCCGAGGTTTGGGACATCCTGGCCGAAGTCATCCGCGAACATCCGGTCCTCTTGAACCGCGCGCCGACGCTTCACCGTCTGGGTATTCAGGCGTTCGAGCCGGTGTTGATCGAAGGCAAGGCGATCCAGCTTCACCCGCTGGTTTGCACGGCGTTCAATGCCGACTTCGACGGCGACCAAATGGCCGTGCACGTTCCGCTGTCGCTTGAGGCGCAGCTGGAAGCGCGCGTGCTCATGATGTCGACGAACAACATCTTGAGCCCCGCGAACGGGAAGCCGATCATTGTGCCGAGCCAAGATATCGTGCTTGGCATCTACTACTGCTCGCTCGACCGCGACGGCGAACCCGGCGAAGGCAAAAGTTTTGTCGATATGGGCGAGGTGGAGCACGCACTAGCTCAGAACGTCGTTACGCTGCACTCGAAGGTCAACGTCCGCTACAAGACCGTCGATGCGCAGGGCAAGCCCACGATCGTGCGCGTCAACACGACGCCCGGCCGTCTGATGATCGCGGAGCACTTACCGCGCCATCCGAACGTGCCGTTCACGATGGTGAACCGTGTTCTGCGTAAGCCGGAAATCTCGGCGCTGATCGACATCGTCTACCGCCATTGCGGCCAGAAGGAGACGGTTCTGTTCGCCGACGCGATCATGGCGCTCGGCTTCAAGGAAGCTTACAAGGCAGGCATCTCGTTCGGTAAGGACGACATGGTCGTCCCGCACACGAAGGAGCGCTTGGTCGAAGAAACGCGCAAGCAGATCAAGGACTACGAAAAGCAGTATCAAGACGGCTTCATCACCGAAGGCGAGAAGTACAACAAAGTCGTCGACGCTTGGTCGAAGTGCACCGACCGCGTCGCCGAAGAAATGATGCGCGAAATTTCATCGCAAAAGCGCGATCCGGTGACGAAGCGCGTTACCGAGATCAACTCGATCTACATGATGTCGCACTCGGGCGCGCGCGGTTCGCCGACCCAAATGAAGCAGCTCGCCGGTATGCGCGGCTTGATGACGAAGCCCTCGGGTGAAATCATCGAAACGCCGATTATCTCGAACTTCAAAGAAGGCCTCACCGTTCTCGAGTACTTCAATTCGACGCACGGCGCACGTAAGGGGTTGGCCGATACGGCGTTGAAGACGGCAAACTCGGGTTACCTAACCCGCCGTCTCGTCGACGTAGCGCAGGACTGCATCATCGTCGCCGAGGACTGCGGCACGAAGCTCGGCATCACGGTCGCTGCCGTTCTCGACGCCGGCAACGTGGTTGCGACTTTGGGTGAGCGCACGCTCGGCCGCACGACCGCGGAGGATATCCGCGATCCGGCGTCGAACAAGCTGCTGGTGAAGCGCAATGAGGAGATCACCGAAGACAAGGTCGACCTCATCGAGACTGCGCACGTGCCGAAGGTGAAAATCCGCTCGGTGCTGACCTGCGACCTCAAGGTCGGCGTCTGCGCGAAGTGCTACGGCCGAGACTTGGCACGCGGCACGCCGGTGAATCAGGGCGAAGCTGTCGGCGTCATTGCCGCCCAGTCGATCGGCGAACCCGGCACGCAGCTCACCATGCGTACGTTCCACATCGGCGGCGCGGCGCAAGTGGCCGAGCAGTCGTTCACGGACGCAAGCCACGATGGCAAGGTCAAGATCGTCAACAAGAACCTGGTCAAAGACTCGACCGGCATGTTCCGCGTGATGGGCCGTAACAGCCAAGTCGTGATCGTCGATGAAAACGGTCAGGAGCGCGCGAGCTACAAAGTCCAGTTCGGCGCGCATTTGAAGTTCGACGAAGGCGACATCGTCAAGCGCGGTCAGCGCCTCGTCGAATGGGATCCGTACACGATCCCGATCCTCACCGAAAAGGCTGGTGTCGTGAAGTACGAGGGTCTGGTCGAAGGCATCTCGCTGCAAGAGGTGACCGACGAATCGACCGGTATCTCGTCGAAGAAAATTCTCGACTGGCGTTCTAACTCGCGCGGCAACGATCTGAGACCCGCGATTTCGGTTCGCGATAAGAAGGGCGAGGTCATCAAGCTCTCGAATAAGGGGGAAGCGCGTTACTTGCTCCCGGTCGACGCCATTCTGTCGGTTGAAGACGGTTCGGACGTGCGCGAAGGCGACATCCTGGCTCGTATCTCGACCGAAGGTGCGAAGACGCGCGACATCACCGGCGGTCTGCCGCGTGTTGCCGAACTCTTCGAAGCCCGTAAGCCCAAGGACCACGCGATCATTGCGGAAGCCGACGGCTGGATCGAATTCGGCAAGGACTACAAGAACAAGCGCCGCGTGATCCTGAAGCCGAAGAACGACAAGAACGAACCGATCGAGTATTTGATCCCGAAGGGCAAACACATCGCGGTCGCCGAAGGAGACTTCGTCGAGAAGGGCGACTTCATCTTGGATGGCAATCCGGCGCCGCACGACATCCTGCGGATCCGGGGCGTCGAGGCGTTGGCGGCCTACCTGGTGCAGGAAATCCAGGAGGTCTACCGGCTCCAAGGCGTGAAGATTAACGACAAGCACATCGAGGTCATCGTCCGGCAGATGCTCCAGAAGGTGGAGATCGAAGACGGCGGCGACACGACGCTGGTGCAGGGCGAGCAACTCGACTTCATCGAGTACGAGGAAATCAACGCAAAGGCGAAAGCCGAAGGCATTAAGCAAGCCGTCGGAAAGCCTGTGCTCCTCGGCATCACGAAGGCGTCGTTGCAGACCCGCTCGTTCATCTCGGCAGCCTCGTTCCAGGAAACCACCCGCGTCCTCACCGAGGCGGCGGTGTCCGGCAAGGTCGATACGCTCGAGGGCCTGAAAGAGAACGTGATCGTCGGCCGCCTCATCCCAGCCGGCACCGGCGGCATGATGACGAAGCTGAAGAACATCGCCGCGGATCGGGACAAAGCCATCCTCGCTGCTCGCGAGGCCGCACTACCGGCGCCTGCCAACCCACCAGCGCCGCCAGCCAACGCAGCGGAGTAGGCGCTGCCAAAATACCGCAGGCCGGGCAATCATCTGCCCGGCCTTTTTCTTTGGCCGAAACGGATCGTGTAGAGCTTCGAAAAGCCTTCGAAACCTGCGCGGAAACGATGATGTTACCCCTGCGACAGAATATTTCGCGCGGCTCGTTGACTATGTGGAAAGCCCCGCGTAGAACCCGCCCACTCATTTGACGGCAGGCCGTAGGGGGTAGCCCCTAAACGCTCCCGCTTTTAGTCCAATGACAGGTTTGAAAGCACGTCCCTCCGGTCCCCGGACGGTCCTCTGCACGTTGAACCAAGCGCCATGGGGTTTGTGCACACCCTCCATGCGCGCTTTCTCGCGTTTTCAAGGGTCGTGCGCCCGAAGGACGAAGCCAAAAGCGTATGCCGACGATCAACCAGCTGATCCGCAAACCGCGCCGCCCGAAAGTCCGGCGCACGAAGGCGCCCGCGTTACAATCCTCGCCGCAAAAGCGCGGCGTCTGTACGCGCGTCTACACGACGACGCCGAAGAAGCCTAACTCGGCGCTTCGCAAGGTCGCGCGCGTTCGTCTGACGAACCAGCAGGAAGTCATCAGCTACATCCCGGGCGAAGGCCATAACTTGCAAGAACACTCGGTGGTGTTGATCCGCGGCGGCCGCGTGAAGGACTTGCCCGGCGTCCGCTACCACATCCTGCGCGGCGTGCTCGACACGCAAGGCGTGAAGGACCGCAAACAATCGCGCTCGCTCTACGGCGCCAAGCGGCCGAAATAGGGAGACCTCACGATGTCACGCCGCCGCCGCCCACAAAAACGCGAGATCATTCCGGACGCGAAGTACGGTGATCTCATCATCGCGAAATTCATGAACTGTCTGATGTACGACGGCAAGAAGTCGGCCGGCGAACAGATCGTCTACGGCGCGCTCACCACGATCGAGCAGCGCGCTAAGAGCGACCCCGTGAAGCTCTTCCACGCAGCGCTCGACAACGTGGCGCCGGCGATCGAAGTCCGCTCGCGCCGCGTCGGCGGTGCGACCTATCAGGTTCCCGTCGAAGTCCGCCCCGACCGCCGCCAGGCGCTCGCGATCCGCTGGATCATTATCGCCGCCCGCGCGCGCAACGAGCAAACGATGGAGCAGCGCCTCTCGGCCGAGTTGCTCGACGCCGCCAACAACCGCGGAACCGCCGTGAAGAAGCGCGAAGACACGCACAAGATGGCCGAAGCCAACCGTGCGTTCTCGCACTACCGCTGGTAACGAAGAGTTTCACCTATCATGCCCCGTACCACACCCCTCGAGAAGTACCGCAACATCGGCATCGCCGCGCACATCGACGCCGGCAAGACGACGACGACGGAGCGTATTCTCTATTACACGGGCAAGTCCCATAAGATCGGCGAAGTCCACGACGGCGCCGCGACGATGGACTTCATGGAGCAGGAGCAAGAGCGCGGCATTACAATCACGTCCGCCGCCACGACTGCCTACTGGAAAGACTACCGCGTCAACATCATCGACACGCCGGGCCATGTCGACTTTACGATTGAAGTCGAACGTTCGATGCGCGTGCTGGACGGCGCGGTCGCGGTCTTCGACTCGGTCGCAGGCGTTGAGCCGCAGTCGGAAACCGTCTGGCGTCAGGCCGACAAGTACCACGTCCCGCGCATTTGTTTCGTCAACAAGATGGATCGCACAGGCGCGGACTTTTACCGCTGCGTCCAGATGATGATCGACCGCTTGGGGACAAAGCCCTGCGTGGTCCAACTGCCCTACGGCGCCGAAGCCGACCACAAAGGCATCATCGATCTCATTGAGATGAAGGCCGTTGTCTGGCGCGACGAAAGCCTCGGCGCGAAGTTCGAAGTCGAAGAAATCCCGGCCGACTACAAAGCCAAGGCCGCCGAATGGCGTCACAAGCTTCTCGAACTCGTCGTCGAAATGGACGACGAGGTGATGCAGGCTTATCTCGACGGCAAAGAACCGGATGCCGCGACGCTGAAGCGCCTGATACGCAAAGGCACGATGAGCTTTGCTTTCGTGCCGGTGACCTGTGGGGCCGCCTTCAAAAACAAGGGCGTGCAGACGCTGCTCGACGCCGTTGTCGATTTCTTGCCCTCGCCGCTCGACGTGCCTGCCATCAAAGGCATCAAGCCTGGCAAAGTCGAAGAAGTTGTCGAGCGTGAAGCGAATGACGCCGCGCCCCTTTCCCTGCTCGCGTTCAAGATCATGGACGATCCGTTCGTCGGTTCGATTACGTTCTGCCGCATTTACTCGGGCAAGCTCGAATCGGGCTCGACGCTCATCAACTCGACCCGCGACCGCAAGGAACGCGTCGGCCGCATGTTGCTCATGCATGCCAACAGCCGCGAAGACGTCAAGGAAGCTTACACCGGCGACATCGTGGCTTTGGCGGCGCTGAAAGAAACGCGCACCGGCGACACGCTGTGCGATCCGCAGAACCAAGTGATCCTGGAAAAGATGGAATTCCCGGAGCCGGTCATCGAAGTTGCGATCGAGCCGAAAACGAAAGCCGACCAAGAAAAGATGGGCGTGGCTCTGGCGCGCCTCGCGCAGGAAGACCCGTCGTTCCGCGTCAGCGTCGATCAGGAATCGGGCCAGACGATCCTGAAGGGCATGGGCGAGCTCCACCTCGACATCAAGGTCGACATCCTTCGCCGCACCTACAAAGTTGACGCCAACATCGGCGCGCCGCAGGTTGCCTATCGCGAAACGCTGACCAAGAAGGTCGATATCGACTACACACACAAAAAGCAGACCGGCGGCTCGGGCCAGTTCGCGCGCGTGCGTATCGTATTCGAGCCATTGCCTGCGGGCGGCGGCTTTGAGTTCGAAAACGACGTCGTCGGTGGTTCGGTGCCGAAGGAATTCATCCCGGGCGTCGAAAAGGGTTTGAACGCGTCGCGCGACAATGGTGTGCTCGCGGGCTTCCCGCTGATCGACTTCAAGGCGACGTTGATTGACGGCGCGTACCACGAAGTCGACTCCAACGTGCTGACGTTCGAAATCGCTTCCCGCGCAGCGTTCCGCGAACTCAAGGAACGCAAGGCCGTCAAGCTGCTCGAGCCGATGATGAAGGTCGAAGTCGTGACGCCCGACGAATTCAT
Organism: Micropepsaceae bacterium; assembly: GCA_046153995.1. GTDB lineage: Bacteria > Pseudomonadota > Alphaproteobacteria > Micropepsales > Micropepsaceae > SZUA-430. The sequence goes on along the minus strand of JBJXEH010000269.1, from coordinate 381 downwards.
GGGCGGCGTGATCGGCGACCTCAACGCCCGCCGTGGCCAGGTGCAAGGCACCGACCAGCGCGGCAACGCGCAAGTGATCACCGCCATGGTGCCGCTCGCGAACATGTTCGGCTACGTGAATAATCTGCGGTCGATGAGCCAGGGTCGCGCCAGCTACTCGATGCAATTCGACCACTACGAAGACGTACCTCGTGCGATCGCTGAAGAAGTGATCGCGAAGTTTGCCTCTTAAGGGATTTGGGACGGAGATCAGGCAATGGCCAAAGCAAAGTTCGAACGGAACAAGCCGCACTGCAACATCGGGACGATTGGGCACGTCGACCACGGTAAGACGTCGTTGACGGCTGCGATCACGAAGATTTTGGCGAAGTCGGGCGGCGC
>JBJXEH010000268.1:0-13317 GCA_046153995.1 Micropepsaceae bacterium | reverse complement strand
ATTCCGATACGCCGCGCACTGCCGGTGATTTGCGGCCAAAACTACCGGCCTCGCCGTAACGCCGCAAATGCCGCCGGGATTTGGCCGCTGCCTGTTGCCCAAATGCTCGACCGGCTTTGCCAAGATCGCCGGAACGAATCATGCCGTGGGGAACATGCCGATGCCGTTGCGACGTTTGGCGGGAATTGCCGCGCTCATCATGCTCGCCGCGTGCTCGGCGCCGCAGCACATCAGCAACGAATACCGCGACACCCCGCGGACGAACTTCGCGTTCGAGAGCAGCGCCTACCGAATCTTCGACAAACCGAGCGCCGGCAAACTCGTCATCACGCCCAGCGTCGCCAACGCCATGAGCGACTCCTTGATCCGCAACGTCACGTTCGGCGCTTATGGCAACGCCGCGCCGCAATCGTCGATCGAGGCGGCGGTCGAGGCCTACCTGGCGAGCAACGGCCGTAAGTGCACCACAGACTCCACGACGCTCATCCGTAAGCCACAGTGGGAAATCGCCTACACCTGCGAGAACACATACACCGCGACCGAGTAACGTCAGAACAAATCGCCCTGCCGCGGGTCGCCTTTGCGCGGCGCCACCGGCGTAACAGAACTCGGATCGAACGGGTTCAGGTTCGACGCATCGTCGTTCTTGACGGCGTTGACGCGGTTCGACACCGGCCGCGGCGAGAGCGTCCCGTCCGGCGCCGGTTTGATCAGCGCCTTCGCCTCGTCGACGGACACACGATCAGCCTCGATCCAGGTGAGATAATCCCGGGGGTCCAAAATCACCGGCATCCGGTCGTGAATGCCAACAATCTCCGCATTCGCCAGCGTCGTCACGATCGCAACGGTATCGATCACCTCGCCGTCGGGGCCAACCCACGTCTCCCAAATACCGCCCATCGCAAACGGCTTCCCGTCCGCACGCGAAACGAAATAGGCCTGCAGCGGCTTGTCGTTCGCGTCACGCTTCCACTCGTAGAACCCGTCGGCCAAGATCAAACACCGTCGCCGCCGCGCCGCATCGCGAAACATCGGCTTCTCGAAGATCGTCTCGCCGCGCGCATTGATCTGCGGCTTCTTCACTTCCTTTGCCCAATGCGGGATCAGCCCCCACCGCACGAGCGACAGCCACCGCTTGCCGTTCACCACCCGGATGACCGGCACCATGTGCGTCGGCGCAACGTTGAAGCGCGGCCGCACCTCCATCGGAACGTCGCTGTCGTCGACGTCGAACCCCAGCTCGAAATCCCGCCGGAAATTCTTCAAAACCACCCGAAGTACATATCGCCCGCACATCGCAACATGATCTAGCTGCAAGTGTTGCAACAACAAAGTGCTTCTACGGCTGGCGTATGACCCGTTTCGTCCCGCTCTTGGGCCGAACCTTGCTGGTGGAGCCCGTCATCGTCGGTGCCGAGTGCACGGCGTCCGACGTACCAGCGAGCACAACCGGCGGCGCTTCCTGAACGCGCCCCGCCAGCAGCGCCGGATAAGGGTTGAGCGCCGGACCCCGCCACCACGATTGCCCGGCAATCACATGCTGAATCTGGAAATGCAAATGCGGCGGCGTCTTCTCCGCGTTGCCGGTTGAGCCGACATACCCGATCAGCCGCCCCTGTTCGACCTTCATGCCCTTCTTCAAGTCGGGCGCATAGCCGTTCAGGTGGGCGTAGTAATAGACATACTTGCCCGTAGCATCGAGTTGGTACACGGCAATGCCGCCCTTGCCTGCCAGATGAAGCCCGACGATCGTTCCCGCCGCAGTCGCGCGAACCACGGTTCCCTGAGCCGCGAAAATGTCGATGCCCTTGTGCGTGCGTCCGCCCGATCGCGGCGCGCCGAACGAATCCTTGAGCTTGTTGACCCCCACGCCCTCGACCGGCACCCAAAGCGGCCGCTGCGCCAGCACGGCCGGCCATTCGACGGGCCCGTCCTGATGAGGTGCCCACACGAGCGAGCCAACGCCTAGCAGCGACAACACTGCCGCTGTCGCCAGCGCGACCTTCGCTTTGGTGAGCGTAAGCATGGGCGAACTTTCCGCTGGACATGGCCCGCCGTCAACTCGCTTACGCGCCCGCAACCTCGAGTTGGACACCACAACTTGATCTTCTAACGGAGCTTCGCGGCGCAACCGCCACCGGGCGAACCCACGTGAATCTTCCTCCATCTCGAACCGTGCGCCCTTGACCACACTGCCCCGCGAAAGCGACGCTCCCCCCAAGCAAGAGCGCGCTTCGATAGGTCATATTCGGGACAGCGATTCGTGCGTAAGGCGGGCCGGGGGGACGTCCTTTAGGGTAACTTGCGAGACGACGCGGAGTGGAAATACGCGCCAATGGCCAAGAAGCCGGATAGATCGCCGCCGCCCTACCGGACGGCCATCCTCGTGCTGGGCATGCAGCGCAGCGGCACGTCGGCGCTCGCGCGCATCGTGAATTTCTTGGGCGCCGCTATGCCGCGCCACCTGGTGCCCGCCAACGATTGGAACCCGCGCGGCTACTGGGAGTCGGCGCCGCTTGCCGCGCTGCACGACGAAATGCTCGCCGAGTTCGATTCCTCTTGGGACGATTGGCGCGCGCCACCCGCACGCTGGAAGGAAAGCGAAACGGCGAACCGCTTCGCCAACAAGATCCGCATGGCCGTGGACGAGGAGTTCGGCAATGCCCAACTCTTCGTCCTCAAAGACCCGCGCATGTGCCGGACGCTGCCGTATTGGATGTCGATCCTGGAGAAGTCGGGCATCCGTTCGGCACCGCTGCTCGTCGTGCGCAACCCGCTTGAAGTCGCAGAGTCGTTGCGCGAGCGCGACGGCATCCCGTTCGAGAAGGCAATGCTACTTTGGTTGCGCCACTACCTCGACGTAGAGTTCGAAACGCGCCACCTGCCGCGCAACATCGTAACGCTCGACGCGCTGCTCGAAGACTGGAAGCTGCTAGCCGTGCAATCCGGCGCGCGCATGGGCGTGCAATGGCCGCGCCAGCCGAACGACGCCGCCAGCGACGTGCGCGAATTCTTGGACATCGAACTGCACAATCATCGCGCAACGCTCGCCGAACTCGACGCGCACACCGAAGTGCCGCACTGGGTGAAGACCGCCTACCGCGCACTCACGTTGCTCTGCGACGAACCGAAGGCGGCCGAGCCGAAGCGCGAACTCGACCGCATGCGCGCAGCGTTTGCCGAAAGCGCGCGCCTCTTCGGCGTCGTCGCCTTCGCTCAAACCGAAGCACTAAAGAAGGCCGAGAAAGACGTCGAAGAAGCAAATGTAAAGGGCGCAAAAGCCGACGCCCTGAAAGCCGACCTCGCAAAGGCGCGCGAAGAGAAGGCAGAAGCGAATAAGCGCATCAAGGCGATGGAAGGCGACATGAACGCCGCCCGCGCCCGCTGCGCCGAATTCGAGAAGATGGGCGTCGAACTGGAATCGGCGCTGGGACAAGTGAAGGGCGAGGCCAAGGAAGCCTCGAACGCCGCCGACGAGCACCAGCGCCGCTCCGAGATGTCGGTACAAAAGGTCACGGCGTTGATGAAGGAGATCACTGAACTCGAGACGAAGCGCGTTCAGGCGCAAGAGACCGTCAAAAAGGCCGTTACCGACGCGAAGGAACTCCAATCGCTTGCCAAGCACTTGAGCGAACGCACCGACGCGATCGAGAGCCAGCTGAAATCCCAAATCAAGAAGAGCGACAAAGCCCACGCCGAGATGGAAGAGGCGCGTTCGCGGGCCGTGACCGCACTCGCAAACGCGATGGACTTGAGCAAGCAACTGGCGGCCGCCAAGGAACAGATCCACACGCACGAAACCCGCGCGATCAAAGCGCAAGCCGAAGCGCGCCAGCACCAGGAAGCGCTTGCGCACGCCCGCGAACGCATCTCCGAACTCGAAGCGAACGAACGCGATATTCTGACGGAAGCATCCGAACTTCGCGCCGAACTCTCGGACGCTTGGAACCAATCCGGCACGGTGGCGCCGGCCAACGGCGAGGCAAAGCCCAGCGCCTTGAAGAGCGGCGATCTCGAGTCCCGCGCACGCCGCGTCGAGGAAGACCTGCGCTTCGAGCGCATGCACGTCCAACATCTGGAACGCCGCCTGACCAGCTGGAGCGGTATCGCCAGCGCCGCGCTGCGCAAGATCACTCGCCTCGGCGGCAAGCCCCCGCCACCAAAACGAAAACCCGCCAAACGCATCGCAGGCCCCGTCCCCGCCCGCGGCTAGCCAAATCAGACAAGCCGCTCACAATTCCGTGTTGAGCGGCGCACTCCGCGTCAGCGCATACTCGGCAATCGCATTCGGCCTCCACCCCATTGAGGTGCCCTAATGACGACCAGCCTCTCTCGCCGCGACGTCGCTCTTGCGGCACTTGGCCTTGCTGCAGTGTCGGCGCTTCCAACGTCAGGTTTCGCGCAAACGCCAGCGCGTCAATACACCGGCCCCAACGTCATCATCATCCGCTTCGGCGGCGGCGTACGGCGTCGCGAGACGATCGACCAAAATTATTCCTTCAGCCCCTATCTGGCGAAGGCGCTCCTGCCGCAAGGCACGCTCTACCCGCTGATGCGTATCGAGAGCCGCGAGGGCATTGTGACAAGCCACGCCCAAGGCACGCTGAACATCCTGACCGGCCGTTACGACCGCTACGAAAACATCTCGCGCCGCTTCGGCCAGGAGGCGTTCGAAGCCAAAGCGCCGACGCTGTTCGAATATCTGCGCGCGGCCTACGACGTTCCCGCGCACCAAACGCTAATCGTCAACGGTGAGAACCGGCAAGACGAAGACATCCTGGTCTACTCGACCGACCCGCATTTCGGAATCCGTTACCACTCGTCCGTGATCAGCCTAACGCAGTTCAAGGCTCATCTGCTGCGTAGCAAAATCGGTGCGCTTAACGGCAATGAACTTACCGAGGCAGAGAAGCAGCTCCGCGTTCTCGAATCTTCCGACCTCAATCGCGAAATCGTCCGCCCCACCGCCCCGCTTGAAGCGTTTTGGGAAGGCTGGCGGCGCGACTACGGCGAAAGCGGCCTCGTCAACGCCCGCGGCGACCGCCTGCTGACCGCGCTCAGCCTGCGCGCGATGAAGGAACTGAAGCCTAAGCTGATGCTCGTGAATTACCAAGACCCAGACTATGTCCACTGGGGCAACGCCTCGCACTACAGCCGCGCGATCGCGATCATCGACGACGGTATCCGCCAGATCGTGGAAGCCGTCGAGGCCAACCCACACTACCGCGGCAACACCGTGTTCATCGTGACGCCCGATTGCGGCCGCGATGACAACGCGCTGATGCGCGTTCCCTACCAGCATCACTTCAACTCCCGCGCCGCGCACGAAGTATGGGCTTTCGCGTTCGGCAAAGGCATCGCCCGAAAGACCGTCGTAGACAAACCGGTCGAGCAAGCATCCATCGCGCGCACGGTGGGGCAGATCATGGGCTTCAACGCGACATCCGCCGAAGTCCCGGCGCTCGCTGAGGTGTTCGCATGAGAACGCTCCTCGCCTTCCTCTGGCGTTACACCCTGGGCGCGCTGTTCACGTTGACGCCGTTCACCGCGGTCCTCGTCGTCGGCTGGACGCAGCGCGCGACAGCCCGCGCCGTCGCCCGCCGCTGGCACGCCAAGGCGAACGGCAGCAAAGCGGACTTCGCAGCGTTTGCAACCGCTGAGGACGACACGGCAACACTCGCCCACTGGCCGCGCTGGATCATGGCCGACAATGCGAGCGAACTATTCGCTCAAGCGCGCACCGCCGGTATCGGCCGCGGCACCACGCTGATCCTGCGCGCGCTGTTAGGTTCGCTCTGGCTGAACACGACACTTGGGCTTCGCGCACTTATTCCGATTCTGATCGTGGCCGCACCGGCAGGTTTGCTGTTCCTGTTTTCGTGGTGGTCAGGCTGGGACAACTCGTTCAACAAGGGCTACGAGCAATCCTGGATCGGCCCAACCGTCGCCTTCGTAGGCATCGCATACTTCATCGTCGTCATGACACTGCTACCGCTCGCCGAAGTCCGCCACGCCGTGAACGGTTCCTGGCGCGCCTTCTTCGACGTCGCCTTCCTGCGCCGCGCCGCGCGCGAGGTGAAACCGGGCCTCATCGGTCTCGGCATCGCGTTTGTCACCGCGGGCTTCATCGTGGCGGTCTTGAAGACGGCCCCGCTCGGCCTCGGCAACACGGCGGCCAGCCCGGAAGATGCGATGAAGATCGCAAGGAGCTACCCGCTGTTAGTCGCCGCCCTATTGTTCCCGCTCTACGTCGCGCTGCGCCTGGCCGCAGCCCGCGTCTACGCCAAGGCAACCGCAAGGCTGGCGGCCAAGGCAGGCACGGACGCCTTCGCGCCGCGCGAGCGTTTGCTTCTGCAGCGCCTTGAACTCGACGGCGGCGCCGAACCTGCACGCGGAAATTTGGCTAAACTTGTCGTGGGTTCGGGTTCACTCGTCACGGGAGCGCTCGCCAGCACCGTTATGTTTGCCGTCTGGTTTGGCCTGGTCGGCGAAATCTATGTATCTCAGTTCCTCGTCCACGATTGGACGCATTGGGTAAACCACCCGCTTATCCAACTCCCATGGACTGGCAGTATCTTCTGGCCGCCCTGAGCCATCGCTACAATTTGATTAAATTGCCAGCGCCCGCATTCAGACTCCATTGATGTGATGGCGTCACAGTGGTCGCGTTGAAGCCGGGGGGAACAGTCAAGGAGTTCCGGCAATGTCTGATACGAGCATCATCACTTTCTACTGGCAAATTCTGGTCAACCAGATCGGCACGTTAGGCCTGCCCGTGGACAAGCATTTGGTTGCCTACGCGCTAATCGCAGCGTTGGTCTATGGCTTCGGCTACGTCTCGAAGAAGGTTGCCGGCCACGACTAGCTAAGCCGCGGGTGCGGCCTCATGCCCGCCAGCGACCGCGACCAGCTTGTCGACGCGGCGCTGAACCGAAGGATGTGTCGAGAACAAGTCCGCAACCGTGTTGCGCTTGTTCTCGATACACATTTCCATAATCCCGGACGGTACCGACGGCATCTCGGACTTACCTTCGATCTTGCGCAGCGCGCTGATCATGGCATCCGGGTTCTTCGTCAGTTCGACGGACCCGGCGTCGGCCAGATACTCGCGCGAGCGCGACAACGCAAAGCGGATAACAAGCGACAAGAACCAAGCGATCGCGATGATCACGACCGCGATGAGAATGGCGATCGCACCGCCGCCCTTGCCCTTGCCGCCGCCCCGCGAAGATGAGCCACTGCCGGTCCACGACTTCATGGCAATGCGCCGGCCGCCAGGATTGTCGAAAAGTCCCCGGAACACCAACTCGCCAATGAACGTGATGACGCCGGCGATGATTACAGCCACTACCATCAGCTTCACGTCGCCGTTACGTATGTGCGTGAGCTCGTGACCGAGCACCGCCTCGAGCTCCTGATCATCTAACTCGTCGATCAGGCCGCGCGTAACCGCAATGCGATACTGCTTCTCGCTCATCCCCGAGGCATAAGCGTTCAATACACCGCTCTCCATGACCTGGAGCTTGGGCATCGTGATGCCTCGCGAGATGCAGAGATTTTCGAGCAGATTGTAGAGCCTGGGCTCATCCTCCCGCGTCACGTCCTTCGCACCGGTCGACCGGTCGATCATCCCCTGATGAAAGCGAAAGCCGATGAACACCCAAACCGCAGTCGCCAGCGTCGCAAGCGGAACCAGCCAAACGAACTGCGAAACCGTCTGATCGATGATCACGCCGAGCGGCTCGTCGCCGATCGCAAACCCATTGAACGCCAGCGTGAACGCGAACACCAGCATATAGACCAGAACGAACAGCCCGGCGATCAAGATCGCCGAGCGGTACTGGTTCGTTCGGATGTGCGAGTAAAGCCCGTACGCTTCGCTCATCGCTTGAGGGCCCTTGAAGAGCCTCCGCTCAGAACTTCACCTGCGGCGCGACGTCCAGCGTCTTGCGCTGATCGTCGCCCACGTCGAAGAACTCGCGCTGCAAAAAGCCCATCGCGCCGGCGAACAACACGGCCGGGAACTGCTGGATTCCCGCGTTGAACTCCGACACCGCGTTGTTGAAGAAGCGCCGCGCCGCCGACAACTTGTTCTCGACATCGCTCAAGTCGCGCTGCAACTGCTGAAAATTCGCGCTGGCTTTGAGGTCCGGATAAGCCTCCGACAAAGCAAATAACTGCCGCAAAGCGCCCGACAGCATGTTCTCGGCCTGCGCCTGCGCCGCCGGCCCTTGCGCCCCGATCGCCGAATTGCGCGCCTGCACAACCGCATCCAGCGTGGTCTTCTCGTGCGCGGCGTAACCCTTCACCGTTTCGACCAAATTCGGGATCAAATCGTGCCGCTGCTTCAGCTGCACGTCGATGTCGGCAAACGCCTGATTTGTGCGCTGCCGCATGGCAACGAGACCGTTGTAGATCGCAATGATCCAGACCACGAGGAGCGCAATCACCCCCAACACGATCCAAATGCCGTAGCCTTCCATTCGTAGTGTCCTCCAGCCGACTCGCAGGCCGCCACTCTAGCATGGCGCCCCTGGCGCCCCTTCTAAGTGGCCCTTGGTCCCCCGTCGAGCAAGACTTGCACGCGAGCAACGCCGGACGCCGCCGAATCGCGCCATTCCGTGAACGGGCCGCCACGCAGCCTCTTTGTGACACTAGCCGCAAAACGCGCAATCAGGACATCAATTGGACTTTGCCGTGCCGGTGGCACGGATAGTCTCCATGCATGATCTTGCGCAGTCTCTCGGCCCTGCTGATCACCGTCGCGACCCTACATGGCGCAGCATTTGCAGCCCCCGCTATCGACCTATCGGCACTCAAGGCCACGCCATGCGAAGGCCTGGATGGTTACGAGTGGATGCTCCGCGGAAAATTCTCTCTGCGTTGCGCCGCGTTAGTGACGGTTGAAGGTCCAAGCGGCGGCACGAAAAACGAATTGGCGGTCGCCATATTGGAGCCGCTCGATCATGCAGCCGCCCGCCTTCCGCCAACGGTCATCATTCACGGCGGACCAGGCATCGGCATCGCGGATGGCTGGTGGATGTTTCCCGGCATGGCATTCGCGCAAGACGCGCCCACCATACTCTTCGACCAACGAAGCGTAGGTCTATCCAAACCGAAGCTGTGTCCGGAACTGGACCAGGACGATCCAAAGTTCGACAAGGCATTGCCGGAAGAGCACGCGCGGCTCGGCTTAAAGTACTTGAAAGAGTGCCTCGCCAAGTTGGCGGAGAACGGCGTCAACCTAGCGGCGATCGGCACAGACGCCACGGTGCGCGACATGGAAGCGCTGCGCACGGCGCTCAAAATCGAGCAATGGAACATCTTCGGCACTTCCTACGGCACGTCGGTGGGCTTGGCTTATCTCGCGCAGCATCCGGCGCATGTGCGCGCGGCAGTCCTGGACTCATTGTATCCGCCCGAGATGCAGGGCTTCTCGTCGGTCGTTCCCGACTTTATGGAGTCCCTAGCCGCACTAAATCGCCTCTGCGCCGCGCGGCCAAGATGCGCGGCCCGCTTCGGCGATATAGAGGTATCACTGCGCAACGCGATCGTCGCCCTCGATCGCGACCCGCTGCCGCTCGAAGTCGCGACGGCTGGGCATGCCGGAACGGTGCGCCATCTGTCGGGCTCCGCGTTGCTCACAATCGTCCAGTCGAACCTGCTCTTCTCCGGTCAGTGGCCGCAGATCCCCTTGCTGATCGCGGATGCGGGGCATCGTCGCCCAACGGCGAGACTTGCACGCGCGTTTGCCTCGATGACGGCGGAACTCCCGAAGATGAGTACGCTGGTATACCTGGCAACCGAGTGCCGCGAACGCGCGCCATTCGAAGATCGTGCCGCACTTAAACAGCAAGCCGGCCGCTGGCCCGTCTTTGCGCGCGCGACCGGGGTCGATGCCCTCCTCGCGGCCTGCGATTTGTGGCCGGTACAAGGCGAAAAGTGGGAAACACCACGGAACACGCCCGTGCCCACGCTTGTGGTAGCAGGCGAGTGGGACCCGGCAACACCCGCTGCGCAAGCTCAACGCGCCGCAGCCGTCCTAGGCCCCCGCGCGACCTACACACTGCTTCGCGGGCAAGCGCATGGCGCAACCTGGGACGAACCGTGCGCCAGTACGCTCGTCAGAGACTTTCTCCGCAATCCCGCGAACACGCCAAACGCCGCCTGCGCCGCAACGCTGCAAGCACCACCGTTGGCAACACGCATCGTCGAACTCGAAGCGGACGCGGCTTACAATCCCGATCTGCTGCCTGCATCGGAGCCCGTATTCATCGCGGCGCTCCTCTCGGCATTTGTGTGGCCGCTTGCCTGGCTCGCGCGCCGGACCCGCGGCGTCGAAGTGGAGGCAACGCGATTCACGAAGCGATCGCCCTTCTGGCTGACACTTGCAGCACTCTCAACGGTCCTTTGCGCCTACCCATTCGTCCAAATTGCATACGTGAACGGTTCCCCCGCCGCTTGGCTATCGAACGGCATACCGTCGGAAGCCTGGCCGACATTCCTGCTGCTGAGCCTTGTGGTCATGGCGACGCCGCTGGCTGGCGGAGCGATGATTTCCGAAGCCTTGGCCAAGAAACTCTCCGTCTTGCAGCTTTTGCACCGCGGCCTGGTGCTCGTATCGTTGATCGCGGCTCTAGCAAGCTTCTGGCGCCTCGGCGCACTCGCGCAACTCCCGGCGCACCTCATGGACGAGATCGGTCAAAACGTTGGGTTGGTCACGGGCATCAATCCACTCGCACCACCCTAAATCCGCGGCGTGTTATTGTGCCTACCGCGGCAGCGGCGTGATCTCGCGCTTGCTCAAGCCCGACAGCGCCTTGCTCGTCTCGCTCTTGTCGAACGCGGCCATGATCGCGCCAAACCGGGCCTCGACCATCGCGCGGAACTCGACATGCGTGAAAATATAGAGGTCGTTGTCCTTGATCGCCTCGACCACGCGTTGGCCGACGGGTTCGGTTGGAATACCGCCCTCGACCATCGCCTTCGTATCCCGGATCGTATCGCCGATGCCGATCGTCGATGGCTCCGGCGCGCCATAGCGTGCCGGCTTGTTGCGGAAACTGTCGTAGATGCGCGTCTGCACGAAGCCGGGACACAACACCGACACGCCGATGTTCTTGGCGGCAAGTTGCCCGTGCCAACCTTCCGACATCGCCACAACCGCAAACTTAGTCGCGCAATAGGGCTCCGCGCGCGGAAAGCCGATCATCCCGGCCATCGACGCGGTGTTGACAAAGTGCCCGCCCTCGCCGTGGCTCTCGATCAGCGGCGCGAAAACCTCCGTGCCATAGACGACACCCATCAAGTTCACGTCCATGATCCAGTCCCAATCGCGCTCAGGGACGGTGCCGACCTCGCCGCCGGCGGCAACGCCCGCGTTGTTGCATACGACATGGACCTTGCCGAACGCCGCGATCGTCTTCAGCGCCGCCTCGCGCAGCGACGCACGCGAACCCACGTCGCAGATCACACCCTCAGCCCGGACTTGGCTGTCCTTCAGTTGCCGCACGGCACGCGTCAGCGCGGGCTGATCGATATCGGCCAGCATCACCTTCATGCCTTCGCGGCCGAACGCCTTCGCCATGCCAAGGCCGAGCCCGCTGGCACCGCCGGTGACGAACGCCACTTTGTCCCGCAAGTCCTTCATCACGCCGCCACAGCCTTCTGTTCCAACGCGTCGAACTTCGCGACCAAAGCGCCGCCACTCGCGTGCTTGTTGAGCCGCGCGACAATCGCCGCCCGCCCCTGCTCCCGCGAAAAATCGGCTTGCGTCACCGCATGCCAGTGGATCATGCCCTCCCAAATCGGATCGATCATTTGCGAGCCCTTGATCCGGTCGCCGTTCAGGCACTTGATCGTAACGCTGCGCATTTCCGAAACAAACGCCTGCAGATAGGCCACGTGAATGGCCTCATCGATCCGAATACGTTCGACCAACTCCGCCGCATGGTTCGCCGCCTCGCGCCGGTCGCGGAACACGTCGGGCGAACGCATCAAGTTCGTGCAGAAGGAGAAGAACGACTCCGCGCGGACTTCGATCATCAGCACGTTCATCAGCAGCAAGATCCAATCCTCATAGGTCTTATCTATCTGCGGCATCAATCGCCCGATCTCGGGCCGCGCGATGCTCGCCGGTACGTCGGGGATCGGGTAGGCATCCTTGCCGAACAACGCATCGCGCACCGCAAACCACATATCGTCATGCCCGCCTTGGCCCCCTGCCTTGTTGCCGCCTTCGTCGAGCCCGTGCGCGTAAAGAAGACCCTTGTTCAGATGTCCGATCGACATGCCAGAAACGTCTTCCTCGATGATCGCTTGAAAGTCCGGCGCCGTCGCATCGCAAAGCGCCCGCCCCCGCGCCTCGATGATGCCGGTGATGGTGAGCGCATTCCAAAGCGTCTCGCCTAAACCGTTTCCGAGCAGCAGTTTCTGCTGATCGATGTTCGGATAGGCTTCGCGCTTCAACAACCGCGTCGACGCATCGATCACGGGAAACCCCCGCGCCGTCAGCTGGGCCTGCCAAGCCTCCACCGCCGGCCAACGATGTAGCGTTCGCGGCGAAACGTAAGCCCCCTTCGCATCGAACCCGCCATGCAACCGGTAACCCGCCTCGATCTGCGGCTCCGCATAAGCATGCTCCGCCATCAGCTCTTCGCGAGAAAAAACAACGCGCGCCATGAGGATCCTCCCAATGATTTTGAACTGATAATTTGTCAGCCGCTAGGCGAAGTCAATTCACTTCGCAAGTGCCGCGCCTATTTCCGCGGCGACAACGCCCGCACGATAAACTGCGTCAGCGTCTTCACCAGCGCGCTGCGCGACCTGCCGCCTCGGTAGCTGAAACTCGATGCCTGGTGAATGGCCCCAACAATTGCCTGGCCGAGCAGCGGAAAGTCGAAGTCCTTGGCCACCACGCCTTCTTTCGCCTGGGCTTTCAAGAGCTCGCCCCACTCGGCACCCCAGCGGTGCAGCAGCGTGTCTTCCTCGACGCCGCCGCTGCCCGACGCGATGATCGCCTCGTCCGACAGCGCCGTAGCCAACACGCCCGCATGCTCTTCCGCAAAGTCATAGATCGCGGTCAGCACCGCCTCGACGAACTCGGACAAGCTCTTCGCATGTTGCGCGCGCACCATGATGGCGCCGTCGATCTCGGTTCGCGCCTCTTCCACAAACGCGAGGAAGCACTCGCGCTTGTCCTTGAAATGCAAATAGAACGTGCCGTGACCTAACCCCGCGGCCTTCGAAACATCCTGCGGCCGGGTTTCGTGATAGCCGCGGGTCACGAAGAGTTTACGCGCCGCCGCAAGCAGCCGC
>JBJXEH010000267.1:0-3148 GCA_046153995.1 Micropepsaceae bacterium | reverse complement strand
GCTGATCGAACAGCCGCTTCGTCAGCTCCCCCGGCGTCGTCGCGATCTCATAACACTCCTTCGACAGCTGGTCGGACGGCGTCTTTAGATCGCAATCCGGTATCGCCTGCGTCAGCCGCAGGAACTTGTTGAAGTCGAAATAAACCTGCCGGTTCGCAAAATCGAGCAACGGCACGATCGGTGGGACACCGCCGCCGGTACGCAGCGTCGTCGACGCGAGGCCCCCCGCACCGATCGCGCGCGCGGAAATCTTCTCATCGTCAAGGTCTTTGAAGATGACGTTCTTGTGGCCGTAGTGCTCCGACGGCAAACGCCCTACCTGCGTCCACTCGAAGCCCACGAACGACACCAAGTCCGGGTTCGGCCCGTCGCCCGCGATCTTCTGGCAAGCGCGAATCGAATCCTTCGTACGCTGCCAGCGCAGCGGCGTCACCGTCTCCGCGTGATCGGTGATCGACCAAAAGTCGAGAGCGGAGCAGTAACGCGCAAAGTCGCACGCATCGGCCACCGGATGCACGCCGGGCCCACCGATGATCGGGAACGAGAACTGGAACGCGTCGGCGGAGAACGTCGTGTGCACGTGTAGATCGCCAAACAGGATCTGATCGTTCGAGCCTTCCGGCGCTACTGCCTGCGTCGCAGCCGTGCGGCCAGCGACAACCGCTGCGGGAATCTGCTTGCCCTGGATGACGCCGGCGTCGCGCTCGGACCCGAACCAGCCTTCCTGCGCGCCGTGCCAATAGAACCCGAAGGCCGCGGCCAAAATAAGCGCCAGCGCCAACACCCAGCCGATGATCCTGAGCACGCCTGATCCCCCGATTGTGATCGCCTTGGGCCGTTTGTTTCGCCAAGGCCTTGCCTGTTATCGGATTCGTACCAGAAACCAGGCAATTTCCAAGGCACCCCTAACGCCTGCGGCATCGCCGCCGTCCCCCGAAAATCGCAGCATCGTGAACCAAATTGACCGCCGAAGCCGTTGCGTCGGCGCCCGGTCTTCGCCGACAACGGGCGCCTCTCCAAAGGGGACAGGATCATTCAATGAACATCAAAAAGACTGTGGCCGTTCTGGCCATGACCGGCACCGCACTCACAGCCGGCGTACTCGCGCTCAACGCCGCAACGACCAAAGCGACGATCGGCACCTGGGGCTTCGACATTGCCGCCATGGACAAAACCGTCAAGCCCGGCGACGACTTCTTCCGCCACGTCGGCGGCACCTGGATGAAGAACACGCCGATCCCGGCCGACCGTTCGCGCTGGGGCTCTTTCAACATGCTCGCCGCGAAGTCGGAAGAGGATGTGAAGAACCTCGTCGAATCGGTCGCGCGCCAAAGCAACCGCGCCGGCTCGGTCGAGCAGAAGGTCGCCGACTACTACAACTCGTATCTCGACACGGCAAAGATCGACCAACTCGGCCTCGCGCCCTTCGAAGCCGACCTCGCGCGCATCGCGACCGTAAAGACGCATGAGGAACTGGCGTCCCTGATCGGCGAACCGGGCATGCCCGCAAATTCGCCGGTCGCGCTGTTCATCGGCCTCGACGAAAAGAACCCCGATCGTTACGCAGTCAACGTCTTCCAGGCGGGCCTCGGCATGCCGGACCGCGACTACTATCTGAAGCCGGACGCCAAGTTCGCCGAGACGCGCGCCGCCTACCGCGCTTACATCGAAAAGATATTGACGATGGTGAAGTACGCGAACGCTGCAGCCGCAGCCGACGCGATCATGGCGACGGAAATGAAGATCGCCGAACTGCAGTGGCCGATCGAAAAGCTGCGCGACCGCGACGCGAACTACAACGCGAAGACCCGCGCGGCGCTGAAAGCCTTTGCCCCCGACTTCCCGTGGGACGCAATCCTAACCGCCGGCGGCCTTGGCGCTCAAGACCACTTCATCGTCGGCTCGCCCGAGCCCGTCGTGAAGCTCGCCAAATTGTTCCGCGACACGCCGATCGAAACCTGGCGCGCCTATCAGACGTTCCACTACGTGAACGCGCAGGCCGACATCATGCCGACGGCGTTCGACGACGCCTCGTTCGCGTTCAACGGCACGACGCTGACCGGCCAGCCGCAAAAACGCGAACGGTGGAAGCGCGCCACAATCGCACTCTCCGGCCAAGCGTTCCTGGCGCCGATGGGCGAGGCCGTCGGCCAAATCTACGTCAAGCGTCACTTCACCCCGCAGGCAAAGGCGGAGATGAAGAAGATCGTCGACAACCTCCTCGCCTCCTACCGCGAGCGCATCCAGACGCTGGAATGGATGTCGCCGGAAACGCGCCAGATCGCGATGCGCAAAGCGCAAACGGTCCGCGTAAAGATCGGCTACCCCGACCGCTGGCGCGACTACGCCAAGCTCGACGTCAAAGCTGGCGACGCCTACGGCAACCGCAAACGCGCCGGCATGTGGGACTACGACCGCCAAGTCGCGCGCATCAACCAGAAGACCGACAAGGACGAATGGGGCATGGCGCCCCAAACGGTGAACGCCTACTACAATCCGGTGTGGAACGAGATCGTATTCCCCGCCGCGATCCTTCAGGCACCGTTCTTCGACCCGAACGCGGACGCAGCCATCAACTACGGTGCGATCGGCGGCGTCATCGGCCACGAAATGGGCCACGGCTACGACGACCAAGGCGCGAAGTCGGATGAGAACGGCGTGCTCCGCTCGTGGTGGAAGAAGGAAGACGAAGACCGCTTCGCCGTGAAGGTGAAAGCCTTAGCCGCGCAGTACTCGCAGTACGAACCGCTGCCGGGCGTGAAGGTCAACGGCGACTTCACGTCGGGTGAAAACATCGGCGACCTGGGCGGCCTGACCGTCGGCCTACATGCCTACAAACTGTCGCTCAAAGGCAAACCGGCGCCCTCGCTCGACGGCTTCACGCCCGAACAGCGCGTGTTCTTAGGGTGGTGCCAAGTCTGGCGCTCGAACATCCGTGAAGCGGCACTGCGCAACCAAGTAACGAGCGACGTGCACTCGCCCGCCGAATACCGCTGCAACGGCGCCGTCCGCAACGTCGATGAATGGTACACCGCCTTCGACGTGAAACCCGGCGACAAGCTCTACCTCAAACCGGAAGACCGCGTCCGGATTTGGTAAGGCAGACGTAACGCCAAACCACGAAGGGGCGCCCAAGCGGCGCCCCTTT
>JBJXEH010000266.1:0-23169 GCA_046153995.1 Micropepsaceae bacterium | reverse complement strand
GCCATCCGCTCGGCCTGCTCGACGGCGGCCCGGATGGAATCTTCGGCGGCGTTGATGTCGATGACGGTGGCCCCACGCACGCCACGGCTGGCGTGATGACCGATACCCAGCACCTTCAGCTGCGGCTCGCCGCCTTCGCGGTTGGGCACGATCTTGACGATGAAACAGGCGACCTTGGAGGAGCCGACGTCGAGCGCAGCAACGATCCCGCCTTTTTGCGAGCGCTGAGCCTTCCCTGTCCGTCCCTTACCAAACCCAACGATCATCAAGTTTCCCTGCCGCCAACGGGTCGCGCCGGCGTAATCAGCGGCGATCCTGGCGGCAGCTTGACGATGAAACGGTCCGGGTAGCGAAGATCGATCGCTTTGATATCGCGCGAGAGCACGTTTTGCTCCCGGTCGAGCCGGACGAGTTCTGCCAAGGCCGCTTCCGCGCCTTCCTCTGGCAGTCGTACTTCAACAGCGTTATCAAGCTGTAAATCCCAACGTCTTTCACCGACTCGCACGGCAATTTTCACACGTGACTTTAAGTTCGGTTGCGTCGCAACAAGCTTGAGCAGCGAGGCAACGGCGGTCTCCGCGCCCTGCCCCACAACGAGCGGCAACGAAGCAAACCGCGCTGGGTCTTCACCGGCGATCGGATGCCCATCGATATCGATGACAGTTGTCGCTCCATCCTTCTGCCAGACCGCGACCGGCGAGCGCTCGACGATGCGCACCACGATGCGGTCCGGCCAAACCCGGCGAACCTCGGCGGACTTCACCCACGGCAGCGCTTCGATCCGCGCCCGCGCCTCGTCAACGTCCACATAAAGCATCAGATCGCCGCGCTTGATGCCCAGCATCTGGACGATCTCGCGTTGCGCCGTCTCGCTGCGCCCTTCGAGGCTCACCGCTTGAACCGTAAACCCGGCGCCTGCCATGGCGCCTTCCCCGGCACCCTGCAGCCCGGTCAGCGCCGATGAAACGTGGCCGCCCGAGAACAATCCGGCGAACACGGTGACCATGAAAAACATGCCGATCGCGAGACCCCAGACCACCGTCCAGCGAGCCGCCCCACGGGCGGACTCAAGCCAGCGGTTCATGTAACCCGCGTCACGCCGCCCGCGCTTTTGACGGACGACGCGCGGCTTACTCTTCGACGGCGCCCGCTTCCGCTTTGGCGGCGGCGGGAGGTCGTCGTCATCGTCCATGGAGGCGCCGACTACCGATCGCATGATGCATCCTCAATCAACCAGCGGCACAATTTCGGATAAGACATCCCCGTGTAAGCCGCCTGCTCCGGCGCCAACGACGTCGGCGTCATCCCGGGTTGGGTGTTCGTTTCCAGAATGATCAGCCGCCCCGGCTCGCCCTTCGTGTCGTCGTAGCGCAAGTCCGTCCGGCTCACGCCGCGGCAGCCCAACGCCACATGCGCGCGCACCGAAATATCCATCGCCTCTTCGTAAACCTTCGCCGGAATCTTCGCCGGCACGACATGCTCCGACCCGCCGTCCGAGTACTTCGCCTCGAAGTCGTAGAACTTGGTCTTGGCGACGATTTCGGTCACGGCGAGCGGCTTGCCGTCCATGACAGCAACCGTCAACTCGCGTCCCGGCACGAATTCTTCCACCATGACCTCGTCACCCAAATTCCAATCGGGGCTCGTCAACTGCTCCGGCGGACGGTTGTCCCCGGGTCGAATAATAAAGACCCCGACGCTTGACCCCTGATTAACGGGCTTGATCACAAATGGCGGCTTGATCGCGGTTTGTTTCGCGACGTCGTGACGCGAAACGACGATGTCGGCGACGATCGGCAACCCCGCGCCCCGAAACACAGCCTTCGCACGCTCCTTGTGCATCGCAACTGCCGATGCGAGAACGCCCGAGTGCGTGTACGGTATCCCCATGATCTCCAAGAGCCCCTGAACGCACCCATCCTCGCCCCACTGCCCATGCAGCGCGTTGAAACACACGTCAGGCTTCAGCTTGGTAAGCACGTCGGCGACATCGCGCCCAGCATCGATCTCAGTGACCGTGAAACCTTCCTCGCGCAGCGCCTTCGCGACGCCCTTGCCGGTCACAAGACTGACCGGCCGCTCGGCAGACCACCCACCCATCAAAACCGCGACGTGCCGTTGCTCGGGCATCTTTGTCCTCCAAACCAAACCTAAAAATGACTAGCCCTTCTCCCGCCGAAGGGCGGGAGAAGGTGGATCGCCGCGGGACGCGGCGAGACGGATGAGGGAACCCCCTAAGCGGATTCCCTCATCAGTCACGCGTCTGCGACGCGTGCCAGCTTCTCCCGCAGCTGAGAGAAGCGCAACCAACCAAAACTACCGCTTCCCAATCCGCTTAATCTCCCACTCGAGCTCAATGCCAGTCGCGGCTTTGACCTTCGAGCGCACATCTTCGCCCAGGTCTTCGATCTCGTTGCCCGAGGCGCGGCCGTGGTTGATCAGGAAGTTGCAGTGCATCGTGGACACCTCGGCGTCGCCACGCCGCAAGCCCCTGCACCCGGCCCGATCGACGAGCTGCCAAGCCTTCTCGCCCGGCGGATTCTTGAATGTCGAGCCACCCGTACGGCTCTTGATGGGTTGCGTCGAAGCCCGCGCGTCGGTGATCTCGTTCATCCGCGTTTCGATGGAAGCCTTGTCGCCGGGCGCGCCCTCAAACACAGCTTCGATGAAGATCAAATCGGAAGGTGCATTCGAGCGCCGGTATTGGAACCCCATCTCAGCATTCGAAAGCTGCACGCGCTCGCCTTTGCGATCGAGCGCAACCGCTTCAACCAACACATCCTTGAACTCGCGCCCATACGCGCCAGCGTTCATACGCAAGCCGCCGCCGACCGCACCCGGAATACCGCGCATGAACTCGAGACCGGAGAGCCCCGCATCCAACGCCGCCTTCGACGCCGCAACATCGAGCACGGCAGCACCTGCGCGAACGCGATGACCCTCAGCGCTCACGTTCATGAACCCGCGGCCCAAGCGGATCACCACGCCGTCGACGCCACCGTCGCGGACGAGCAAGTTCGAGCCGACGCCGATCACGGTGAGTGGAACGTCGGGAGGAACGCCCCTCAAGAAAGTCGCTAAGTCGTCCGGGTCCGCGGGGATAAAGAGCACCTCCGCTGGGCCACCTGCGCGAAACCACGTCAGGTCCTTGATCGCCGCGTTCGCTTGATAGGGACCACGCACGCGCGGCAGCCGCGCGATCAAATCGCTTGGCCCCGCCTGCATGGCTAGCTTTTGCCTTCGCTCAAGGCCTGCAACTGGCCAGGCAACAAATTAGCCCAATTCGTGATCGTGCCCGCGCCCATGCACACGACATAGTCGCCTGGCCGCGCAAGCTCCGACACGACCTTCGCAAGCTCGTCCGGCGACTGCAGCGCCACGACGTTGCGGTGGCCGTGCGCGCGCATGCTGTCGACCAGCGCATCGCGCGACACGCCTTGCAGTGGCTGCTCGCCCGCCGGATAGACATCAGACACAACAACGGTGTCCGCACCATGCATGCAGGTCGAGAACTCTTTGAAGAGATCTTTGAGCCGCGTGTAGCGGTGCGGCTGCACGACCGCGATCACCCGCCCCGACGCAACCTGCCGCGCCGCCTTCAGCGCCGACAAAATCTCGACCGGATGATGCGCGTAGTCGTCGATGATCGTGACGCCGCTCCAAACACCCGTCTTTGTGAAGCGGCGCTTCACGCCTTCGAACTGTGCCAACGCCTCGCGCACCGTCACGTCCGGCACGCCGAGCTCGCGCGCGACCGCAATAGCCGACAGCGAGTTCTGCACGTTGTGCTCACCCGGCATCGGTAGCGTCAGCCCCCCCAGCGTCCGCGACCCGCCCTTCACGCGGTCGGACAACATAACGTCGAAGTGCGAGACGCCGCCCTCGAACCGCACATTGACCGCGCGCACGTCCGCCTGCGGCCCGTAGCCGTAGGTGATGAGCCGCCGGTCGCTCACGCGCCCGATCATAGACTGCACTTCCGGATGATCGATGCACAGCACCGCGAACCCGTAGAACGGGATGTTCTCGACAAACGTATCGAACGCACGCTTCAAACCCTCAAACCCGCGATAATGATCGAGGTGTTCCGGGTCGATGTTGGTGACAATGGCGATCGTCGCCGGCAGCTTCACGAACGTGCCGTCGGACTCGTCCGCCTCGACCACCATCCAATCGCCTTGCCCCAGCCGCGCGTTCGTGCCGTACGCGTTGATGATGCCGCCGTTGATCACAGTCGGGTCGAACCCGCCGGCCTCGAGCAGCGATGCCACCATCGTGGTCGTCGTCGTCTTGCCGTGCGTGCCCGCAATCGCAACCGCGCTTTTCAAACGCATCAACTCGGCGAGCATCTCGGCACGCTTCACGGTCGGAATCTGCCGCGCGCGCGCGGCCGCAAGCTCCGGATTGTCGCTCTTCACCGCCGACGAATAGACGACGACGGCGGCATCGCCCAAATTGTCCGCAGCGTGCGCGCCGATCGCGACCTTGATCCCTTGGCCGCGCAAGCGCTTCACGTTCGCGCTCTCGGCCGCGTCCGAGCCCTGAATTTTATAGCCGAGATTGTGCATCACTTCCGCGATGCCGCTCATCCCGATGCCGCCGATGCCGATGAAATGCAGAGGACCGATTTGCAGAGAAAGCCGGCTCATGTGGGCCGTACACTCCGTAAGACGAGTTCAGGGGCTAAAGCCCGCCGACCTCATCCACGAGATCGGCAAGCCTCGAAGCGGCGTCGCTTCGCCCTAGGCTTAGCGCTTTCGCCGCTGCAGCCTCAAGCAAAACCGGGTTTTGCGCCAATTCTGTGACCCTCGCTGCTAAAATTTCCGCGGTGAGACCGGCCTCTTTGAACGTCCACGCCGCCCCGTCTGCGGCAAGCTGCCCTGCGTTAACGCTTTGATGGTCGTCCATCGCGAACGGATAGGGGATCAGGATCGACGGCCGCCCCACCGCGCAAAGCTCGGTCACCGTCGAGGCACCGGCGCGGCTGATCACCAATTGAGAGGCCGCAAGCCGCTCGCCCATGTCCGAGAAGAACGGCGCAAGTGTGGGTGTAAGACCCATCGCGGCATAGCGCGCCTTCGCCGCCTCCAAATCTTCGGGACGGCACTGCTGGGTCAGATTGATCCGCTTGCGCAGCGACTCCGGCAGTTTGGAGATCGCCTCGGGCACCAGCGTCGCAAACACCCGCGCCCCCTGGCTGCCGCCGAAGACGAGCAGGTTGAATGCACCGTCAGGCTTCACATAGGGACGCGCGGCTGCAAGCACGGCGGGACGCACGGGATTGCCCGTCAGCGTGACGAGCCGCTGCAGTACCGGATCGAGATGCGTGAGCTTCGGAAACGCCGCTGCGATCTTCGTGACCTTCGGCGACAGCCAGCGGTTCACCCGGCCCAACACCGCGTTCTGTTCATGAATAATCGCGGGCAACCCGCGCCGCGCCGCGGCGAACATCGTCGGCAGCGCCGGATACCCGCCGAAGCCTACGACGACGCTGGGCTTCAAGCGCCCGAGCGCGAAGTAAGCGGCAATCGCCCCTTGGCCGAGCCGCGCAAACGCAAGCCCTTTCCCCACCAACCCGCGCCCAGCGAACGTCGCCGACGGCACAGTCACGATGTCAGCCTGCGGAAATGCCTGCGCGTAGTTATGCCCGCGGTCGTCGGTCATCAGCACGACCTTGCGCCCGCGCTTCGCCAATTCCTGTGCCAACGCTTGCGCCGGAAACGTGTGCCCGCCGGTGCCACCGGCAGCGATGACGACAGGCCCTGCCATCACCAACCTCGCTGCGCAGCCGTACGCCGCCGTGTGAGCGCGAGCAGCATGCCGACAGTCAGCGCCAACGCCAGCGTCGACGATCCGCCATAGGAAACGAACGGCAGCGTCATGCCCTTCGCCGGAATAAGACTCAACGTCACGGCGATGTTGATCGCCGCTTGCAGCCCGAACATCGTCGCCAACCCGGCGGCTGCGAGCTGCACGAAATGATCACGCTCTTCCAGCGCATGCCGCAACGCCCGCACGACGATCACGCCGAACAGCACGATCAACACCGTGCAC
This sequence comes from Micropepsaceae bacterium, assembly GCA_046153995.1. GTDB lineage: Bacteria > Pseudomonadota > Alphaproteobacteria > Micropepsales > Micropepsaceae > SZUA-430. The sequence continues at coordinate 17,115 of JBJXEH010000266.1, read as the reverse complement.
ACAGCAAGCCCGAATTCCTCACCCGCCACCGCGAAAATGAAGTCCGAATGCGCGTCGGGAAGCACGAACTTCAACGTACCTTCGCCGGGGCCGACGCCACCGAAGCCGCCCTGCGTGAATGCGTTGAGCGACGTGTTGACCTGGAACGTGTCGCCCTCGGCGGTCCAAAACCGGTCGATCCGGCTCGCCACATGCGGCACGAACAGATAGGCACCAACGCCACCGCCGGCGCCCGCTGCGCCGAACAGCGCGAGCCACTGCCATTGAAGGCCAGCGAGGAAAAACATCGCGATGATGACGATGGTCGCGAGCATCGTCTGCCCAATATCGGGCTGCAGCACGAGCAGCCCTGCGAACGCCGCGTAGACGAACCCCGCGATCAGCGCACCGGGAAATCCCGGCGTGCGGTTACTCTCGGCCAGCGCTGCAGCCGCCAGCACGACGAACGCAGGCTTCGCGAACTCCGAAGGTTGAACCGAAAACGGCCCGAAGTGCAGCCAGCGATGCGCGCCTTTGATCTCCGGCCCAACGAACAACGCGGCGACCATCAACAGAAGCGCCAGAACGTAAACGACGAGCGCGAGGCGCCGCACGTCGCGCGGTGTCGCGAACGACACGACGACGATCGCAAGCAACGCCGGCGCGACGAAGCTGAGTTGCTTGTACACGAAGTAGAGCGGCTCCACGCCAATCCGCCCCGCGACTGCGGGGCTCGCCGCCAGCGTCAGCAGCACGCCGGCCACGATGAGCGATGAAATGGCGGCCAACGACCAGCGGTCGATCGTCCACCACCAGTTGGCGATTAAACTGCGGTCCGTGCGCGACAACAGCGCCATCAGGCGGGTTCCTTAAGCCGCGCATCGCCGGCGATCAGCTTGAACACGCGCTTAAACTCCATGCCGCGCTGCTCGAAGTCGCGGAACTGATCGAACGACGCGCATGCCGGTGAGAGCAGCACGACGGGCTCACCACTATCTCCCGCTGCATCTTTCGCTGCTGCGCGCATAGCCGCCTCTAGAGTTCCCGACTTCGCGAACGAAACCTGCGACCCAAGCGTCGCCGCAAACGCGTCCATCGCGTCGCCGATCAAATAGGCGCGCTTGATCCGGCCAAAATATGGCGCGAGGCTCTCAATACCGCCCGATTTCGCCTTGCCGCCCGCGATCCAATAGATGTCGCCGTAGCAGGCCAGCGCCCGCGCCGCAGCGTCCGCATTCGTCGCCTTGGAGTCGTTGACGAACCGCACGCGGCCAACCTGCCCCACCAACTCGATGCGGTGCGCGAGCCCCGGAAACGACGTCATCGCGGGCGCGATCTCATCAGGATCGACGATGAGGTTCTTGACCGCCGCATAAGCGATTGCAGCATTCTGCCAATTATGCGCGCCCGGCATACGCTCAAGCATCTTCAGATCGCACACCTCCCGCGAGGCCGCACCAGTCGAATCGTAGAGCTTGCCGTCGAGCACGAAGATGCCGCGCCCCAGCACCTTGCCGATCGACACCGGTGTCACCGCCACGCCGCCGCGCGCGGAGAGCTTTGTAAAGATCTCGGACGAATGCGTGTCGTCGACGCCGATCACCGCATGATCGCCGCGCCCCTGATTGCGGAAGATGTTGGCCTTCACCGCCGCGTAGCTCTCAATCGTGCCGTGCCGGTCGATGTGATCCGGCGTGATGTTGATGAGCACGGCCACGTCCGGCCTGACCGATGGCGTCAGGTCGATCTGATACGAACTCATCTCAATCACATAAGCCCGCCGTGGCGACGGCGGCGCGAGTTCCAAGATCGGCTTGCCAATATTGCCGCCGACCTCAGCCTCGAAGCCAAGCTCGGTCAGCAAATGTCCGATCAACGCTGTCGTCGTCGACTTGCCGTTCGTACCCGTGATACACACGATCTTCGGGTGCGTGGCACTCTCCTCCGGCCGCACGACACGGAAAAACAATTCCACATCGCCGATAACCTCGGTCCGCGCCTCTTGCGCCTTCACCACGAACGGATGCGGCTTCGGGTGCGTCAGCGGCACGCCGGGGCTCAACACCAGCGCCGCGATGCCGTGCCAGTCGATGCCGGCCAAATCGCGCACCGTTACGCCCGCATGCGCCGCCGCTTCGCGCGCATCCGGCTTGTCGTCCCAGCCCAACACCTCCGCCCCACCCGCGATCAGCGATAACGCAGCCGAAATGCCGGACCGCGCCAAGCCGAAGACCGCGACGGTTTTGCCCTTGAAGAACGGAACGGCGATCACGTGGCGCTCACCTGATCTTCAAGGTGGCAAGCCCGATCAACGCCAAGATCACCGAGATGATCCAGAACCGGATCACGATCGTGGGCTCGCGCCAACCAAGCTGCTCAAAGTGGTGATGGATCGGCGCCATCTTGAACACACGTTTGCCTGTAAGCTTGAACGACGCCACCTGGATCATCACCGACACGGCTTCAAGCACGAACAGCCCGCCGATAATGCCGAGCACGATCTCATGCTTGATCGCGACCGCCATTGTGCCAAGCATGCCCCCCAGCGCCAGCGATCCCGTGTCGCCCATGAACACCATCGCCGGTGGTGCATTGTACCAAAGGAACCCAAGCCCCGCGCCAAGCAACGCGCCACATAACACCGCAAGCTCGCCGGTGCCCGGCACATAGAGCAGCTGCAGATAGGTGGTGAAGTCCGCGCGTCCCACGACGTAAGCGATGACACCGAAACTCGACGCCGCCACCATCACCGGCACGATCGCAAGCCCGTCGAGCCCGTCCGTCAGGTTCACGGCGTTCGACGCGCCGACGATCACGAGCAACCCGAACACGATGAACAGCGCGCCAAGCGGGATCAACAAATCCTTCAAGAACGGCAAAGCAATCGTGCCGGAGAGTTTTGGCGACGCAGGACCACCCATGGTCCGGTGCAACTCCATGATCACGATCACGGCCACAATCGAGATGATGCCCTGCACCAGCAACTTGAAGCGGCCGGACACGCCGTCCGACGAACGCTTCGTGACTTTCAGATAGTCGTCCCAAAACCCAAGCATGCCAAAGCCCAACGTCACGCCCAGCACAGTCCACACATAGAGGTTCGTGAGATCGGCCCAGAGCAGCGTAGACACCGTCAGCGCGATCAAAATCATGAACCCGCCCATCGTAGGCGTGCCCTTCTTCTCCAGGATATGGCGCTGTGGACCGTCCTCGCGGATCGGCTGACCATCCTTGCCCTGCTTGACCTTCAGCCAGCGGATCAAAGGCGGGCCGATGATGAAAGCGATGATCAACGCCGTCATCATCGCGCCGCCAACGCGAAACGTGATGTAGCGAAAGACGTTGAAAATCTGAAACTCATCGGCGAGTGGAACGAGGAAGTAGTGAAGCATGAAACCCCGCCTATTGGTGCGCCGCCGCGAGAGCCCTAAGTGCTTCGACCACGAGACGCATCTTTGAACCGTTGGAACCTTTGACCATAACGATGTCACCGGCCCGGACCGTGTCCGCGACCGCATGCGCGATCCCGGACGATGCGCTTGCATATCCGCCGCGCTGGCGCGGGGCAATTGCCGGCCACAGGTGATTCATGAGCGGACCGCTCGCAAACACCAGATCGATGCCATGTTCGGCAAGCGGTTTGGCGAGGCCCGCGTGGAGTTCTGGGCCAGTGGCCCCAAGCTCCAGCATGTCGCCCAGCACCGCGATCCGCCGCCCGCCGGGCGCAGGTTTCGTGCGCGCGAGTGTCGCGATCGACACAGCCATCGACAGCGGATTGGCGTTGTAGCTCTCGTCGATCAGGTCGAACGCCCCCTTTGCGCTCGTGATTCGCTGCCGCGCGCCGCGGCCGGCAAGCGCGCTCAACGACGCCATGTCGCCTGCAGCGCGTTCGGCATCGGCGCCGAGCGACGCGATCACCGCAAGCACGCCCAAACTGTTCAGCGCCCAATGTTCGCCCGGCGCGCCGACACGGTAGCGCATCGTTTTGCCGAACAGCGTCACAGCGGCGTCCGATCCCTCTTCGTCGAGCTTCAGGTCGGTGAGGCGCACATCGCATGCCGCCGCGCGGCCAAACGTTATCACGCGCGACGGTTTCGCTTTCGCCGCGTGACCCTTCAAGCGCTCAGTCCATTCGAGATCGCCGTTGATCACAGCGACGCCGCCAGGTTCGAGCCCTGAAAAAATCTCACCCTTCGCATCCGCAATGCTGGCAACGGAGTCGAAATGCTCCAAGTGCACCGCCGCGACCATCGTCACAATCGCAACATGCGGCCGGACTTGGGCGGTCAGTGGCGTGATCTCGTTCGCGTGGTTCATCCCGATCTCGAAAATGCCGAACTGCGTGTCGCGTGGCATCCGCGCGACCGACAGCGGCACGCCCCAAAGATTGTTGTAGGACGCCGCCGATGCGTGCGCGCGTCCCTGCAGCCCCAGCAGGTGTAGCAGCGCCTCCTTCGTACTCGTCTTGCCGACACTTCCCGTGACGGCGGCAACGCGTGCGGAAACTTCCGCGCGCCGCGTACGGCCCAGCGCTTCGAGCGCTGCTTGAACGTCGTGCACTTTGATCAGCTTCTCCGGCACAACACCCGCGATATCGCGCGACACCAACGCAGCCGCCGCACCATGCGCAATCGCATCGCCCGCGAAGTCGTGCCCGTCACGTGCATCTTTCAGCGCAACGAAAAGATCGCCCGGCTGCAGCGTGCGTGTGTCGATGGAAACGCCGGTGATCGCGCCATCGGCGGCGGCATTGGCTCCGGCCGCGGCGGCCACCTGCTTCACCGTCCAAAGCGAACTCATGCCTGCCCTTTCGTCCGCGCGATCACGGCACGCGCTTCATCCGTATCGTTGAACGGCCGGACTTCGCGGCCGACGATTTGTCCCGTCTCATGCCCTTTGCCGGCGATGACGACAACATCGCCGGCTTGCGCCGCCACAATTGCCGTCTCAATCGCCTTCGCGCGATCGCCGATTTCCTGCGCGCCAACCGCACCGCCAAGCACGGCACGCCTGATCGCAGCAGCATCCTCCGTACGCGGATTGTCATCGGTCACGATCACGCGGTCTGCAAAGGCTTTCGCCGCCGCCCCCATCAACGGCCGTTTGCCGGGATCGCGGTCGCCGCCACAGCCGAACACGACCCAAAGCTTCCCCGCCGTATGCGGCCGCAGCGCTTTCAGAACAGTCTCTATCGCATCAGGCGTGTGCGCATAGTCGACATAGACCGGCACGCCCACCGCCGACATACCGACCTTCTGCAACCGGCCCGCAGCGCCTTCCAACTTGCTCAACGCATCGAACACCAGCGCCGGATCGCCACCGAGGCCCAGCACCAATCCAGCAGCAACCACCGCATTCGATGCTTGGAACGCACCCGCTAGCGGCAGCTCGACGCCATATGTACCGCCCTCCCACGCGACCGACAGCGTCTGTCCGTCGCCGCGCGGAACGCGCTTGGCGATATGAAGCTCGCCACCGCTCTCGCCCACCATAATCAACCGCTGCCCCCGCGCACGTGCAGCGTTCGCAAACGCAGGCGCAGCCGGACTGTCGCCATTGATCACAGCAACGCCACCACGCGGCAGCACCTCGCTGAACAAACGCAGCTTCGCCTGCTCATACGCCTCGACCGTCTCGTGATAGTCGAGGTGGTCGCGCGTCAAATTCGTGAACGCCGCCGCTTTCAGCTTCACACCATCGACGCGATACTGCGCCAAACCGTGACTCGACGCCTCGAACGCGACGTGATCGACGCCCTCGTCGACCAACTCGGCAAGAAGGCGATGAATCTCGACCGGATCGGGCGTCGTGTGCCCCAGCGGTTTGGTCCCGCGCGGCGACACAACGCCCACCGTGCCGAAGCTCGCAGCCTTGTATCCAAGCCGTCCCCAAATCTGCCGCACGAACGAAGCGATCGACGTCTTACCGTTCGTGCCCGTGACCGCGGCAATCGTTTCCGGCTGGCGTCCGTAGAAGCGCGCCGCAATCTCAGCTAAGCGCTTGCGCGGATTTGCATCGACGATCGCAGGAACGTTGCCCGCCGCCACGCGTACGGCCTCAGCCCCGAGCACGGCCGCAGCCCCCTTCGCAATCGCATCTTTGACGAACGCAGCGCCGTCCAGCTTCGCTCCCGGCAACGCCGCGAAGAGAAAGCCCGCACGCACCGCGCGGCTGTCGGCGGTTACGCCGGTGATCTCGGGATCGGCGCCTGAGACGTTGGGAACAAGGGCGCTAAGTCGCATGGGCTCAATGGAGGTCCTCATACGATGCCATGGTTGTAGGGACGCCTTGTTTCGGATCGGCGGGGGTGACGGGCACGTTCAGCATCGGCGCAATGCGCGCTATCACTTTGCCCGCCGTCGGCGCCGCCGTCCACCCTGCCGTGGCAAAGCCCTTCGTCGCCTCGGTCGGCTGCGGCTCGTCCAGCAGGACCAGCACCAGATAGCGCGGATTCTTGGCCGGAAACACGCCCATAAACGAGTTCAAAAGTGCGGTCCGCGCATAGCCGCGGCCCGACGCCTTTTCGGCCGTCCCCGTCTTGCCAGCGACCGGATAGCCCGGCACGTCGGCCAGCGAAGCCGTGCCTTGCGTCACCACCATGCGCAACAACTCGCGCATCTGCGAACTCGTGTGCTCACTCACCACGCGCGTGAACGGCACAACTTCGGACGGGTTGCGCTTCAAGAGCGTCGGCTTCATCAGCCTGCCGCCGTTGACAAGCGCCGCGCTCACCGCCGCCACATGCAGCGGCGTCACCGCAATGCCATGACCGTAGGCAACCGTCATCGTCTCAAGCTCGCCCCACTGCTTGGGGACGATCGGCGTTCCCACTTCCTTGATCTCGCTGGCGATGGGCGTGAGCAGACCCATCTTCGCGAGATACGCGCGCTGCACCGGCGTTCCAACCGCAAGTGCCATCTTCGCCGTGCCGATATTCGACGAGTGCACGAAAATCTCCGGCACCGTCAGCGGCCGCTTCTCCGGATGGAAGTCCGAGATCGTGAATTGGCCATGCGCAATCGGGTCGGTGGCGTCGAAAGACGACGTCATCGTGACCTTCTGCGTATCCAGCGCCATCGCCGTCGAAAACGTTTTGAACGTCGAGCCCATCTCGTAGACGCCGAGCGTCACGCGATTGAACAACCCGTCTTTCGTCGCCTGCCCCGGCTCGTTCGGATCGAAATCCGGCAGCGACGACAAAGCCAGAATCTCACCCGTATCGACGTCCATCACGATACCGGCGGCCGCCTTTGCGCGGAACGTCGCGATCGCGGACGCCAACTCGTCGGCCAGCGCATGCTGAACGCGCAGGTCGAGCGACAACTCAACCACGCCGCCCTTGTTGCGCTTCTCCAGGATCAAGTCCTCGACGCCGCGCTCCACACCGGCAAGCCCGTGGTTGTCGACGGTGACGTAGCCCAACGCATGTGCCGCCGTGCGTCCGTTCGGATACACGCGCCGCGGCTCGGCGCGGAAATGCAAACCCGGAATGCCGAGCTGGCGCACGGCTTCCTGTTGCCGCGGCGGCAGATTGCGCTTGATCCAAACGAACGCCTGACGGCTCGACAGCCGCTTCGTCAGCGCCGCCACATCGAGCCCCGGCACGACACCGCGCAACGCCTCAGCCGTCTCAGCAGGGTCCCAAACGACGCGCGCATCCGCATAGAGCGACGCTGCTTGCAAGTCGGTCGCCAAAATCTCGCCGGTACGGTCGACGATGTCGGCCCGGAAGTACGAAGCGTTACTGCTCACGCGCGCCGTCTTCAGCGCAGCACCCTCGCGAAACATCGTCACGTCGACAAGCCGCCCGAACAACACCGCGAACACCACGGCGAACGCGACGGTGGCGTAGCTCAGCCGTTGACGCGTACGCGCCATCGCAGCCTTTGCAACACCTTCCAGCGTGATCCGATCCTCAAGCTTCACGGAACCGCCTTCGGCTTGACCTTAGGCTTGGGCTTCTGAGGCAACTCGCTCGCCTCGACGACAGGCGCACCAACCGGCGTATTCTTCAGCGGCAGCGACGCCAGCACCACGATCTGCGAAGCCCCCGTCGGCGCCAGCGGCAAATGCTCCCGCGCCAGCGTCTGCAACCGCTCCGGCTGATTGAGATACGACCACTCGGCTTTCAGCACGCGGATCGCCTCATGCTCGCTGACGATCGCGGCTTTCAGCCCCGCAAGTTCGCGCTCCTGCCCTTGCACGCGCGAGACACCATTGTAGAGCTCGAAGCAAATGAGCCCAAGCAGCGCGACACCGATGACGCCGGCAAAACGGATCAAGCCCGAACCTCCGGCAACACACCCGCCTTGATCGCGTCATAGGGAATAGCAGGCGCGCCGGTGCGCACGGCCGAGCGCAGCTTCGCCGAGCGCGAGCGCGGATTGCGCAAGAGTTCCGCCCTACTTGGGCCGACAGCACGCTTCACATCAAGTTGGAACGACGCCGTCGGTGCGTCCACCGGCGCCACCGGCATATGCCGCGACGCATGCGAAACCTTGCCCGAACGCTCCGCCAAAAATTGTTTCACGATCCGGTCTTCGAGCGAATGGAACGACACGACGGCAAGCCGCCCGCCGGGCTTCAGCAACCGCTCAGCCGAAGCCAACGCGCGCGTCAACTCGCCAAGCTCGTCGTTCACATAAATGCGCAGCGCCTGAAACGTACGCGTCGCCGGATGGATCCCGTTCGCATAACGCCCGATCGCCTTCGCGCAGATACTCGCAAGCTCAAGCGTGCGCGTGATCGGCCCCTTCGCCCGCGCCGCCACGATCGCGCGCGCAACCGCATTCGCACGATCTTCTTCGCCGTAGGCGAACAAGATGCCGGCAAGCGCCTGCTCGCTGAACGTGTTCACGATGCCTTCCGCCGAAATGCCGCTCGTGCCCATTCGCATATCGAGCGGCCCGTCGTTCATGAACGAGAACCCGCGCTCGGGCACTTCCAACTGAAACGACGAAACGCCAAGGTCGAGCACAATGGCATCGACGGCGTCCACGTCGTGGGCGGCGAGCAAATCTTGCATGGAGCCGAAAGTTCCGTTGAGCAACGTCAGCCTGCCCGGGAACTCCCTAACGAATTCTTTACCGCGCTCCATCGCGTCGGGATCGCGGTCGATGCCATAGACCGTGCAACGCGCCCGCCGGAGCAGCGCCCGCGAATACCCGCCGCCGCCGAACGTACCGTCGACGATGACCTGACCGTCGAACGGCTGCAGCGCATCGGCCACTTCGCACAACAAAACAGGAATATGGACCGTCTCGTTCATCACCGCATCGTTCATTGGGTTGCGCCCCCACCGTTATTGATCCGAAGCATGCCCCGGTTCTCCGCCGCAGACCGCCGCGCCTGCAGCTTTCTGATCTCGAGCGCCTTGGGCTCCCAGATCTCGAAACACTGACCTTTGCCCAGGAATGCCGCTGTCTCATCGAGCCCGGCATGGCGCATCAGCTCCGCCGGAAACGAAACCCGGCCCTCGCTGTCGAGGTGGAGTTCCACCGTATCGCCCAACAACAAGATGGCGAAGTCGTCGTAAAGCGGGCTCGACGGATCGTGCGCGTCGATCAGCGCTTGCAGGCCGTCCATCCACGCCTGCCCACCCGCGACGATCGCAGCCTCGGTCAGCGAGGCGCGGGCAAAAATACTACGCGACCCTTGGCCGTCCAAAACCTCGCGATAGCGCGCAGGCACGGAAATGCGCCCCTTGGCATCGACCCGGTTGACGAACGTCGAGAGGAAAGGCCGGGCGCCCATTAAGACCGCCCCCCAAACCGCTCAGCCAAACGAAAATCGATCGCTGCCACGACCCAAAACCCAACCGCCCGAACTAAGGGGCTACCCAAAATGAAAATGGGCGCATGACCCCGCGCCCGGTTGCTCATGGGATAACATGGGAAAAGATGGGTAGTCAACGATTTCAATGAATTAGAAGCAACTCCGAAGACACCACGCCATATATCGTAGCCCACGGCGCGCTGACGTCAACATCTTGTTAACCCGCACTCCAGTGAACCAAATTTGACATCCTATAGGATGTGGCATACTATAAGATATGGATGCGGTGATAGACACCAACGTGGTCCTGTCGGCGCTAATGAGCCGGCGCGGGGCATCAAGTCTCGTTCTGCAAGCGGCAGCAACAGCCAAGTTCAAGATGTTGGCGACGCCGCCGGTGTTCCTCGAATACGAGGAGGTTCTGAAACGGCCAGAGCATCAGCTTGCGACCGGTTTGTCGTTGGACGATATCGACCGCGTTCTGCGCGACCTCGCGGCCGTGATCGTCCCCGTCGAAGTGCAGTTTCTTTGGCGGCCGCAGCTAAGCGACCCGGACGACGAGATGGTGCTTGAGGCGGCAATCAACGGCCAGGCTCGGCGCATCGTGACGTTTAACGTCAAGGACTTTCGTCCGGCCGAGTTGTTTGGCATCAAAGCAGTCACGCCGCAGCAGTTCTTGGAGGAACTTAAGTCATGAGCAAGGCTACCTACCCTCTGAAACTCCCCGTCTCGATCAAGCGGGCTGCCGAACGTCTGGCAAAGCAGGACGGCGTTTCGCTCAACCAATGGATCGCATCCGCCGTCGCCGAGAAAGTCGGCGTCATGGAGACGGCCCAAAAATTCTTCGCCGCGCGCGGCGCGAGCGGGAGCGCGGCCAGCCTGCTCACCATGCTCCGCAAAGCCCCCGACCGCGAGCCAGCCCCGGAAGACCGCCTCCCCCGCAGCCGGGGGACACGATAACTGGTCGCCGGATCTACGCGCGCTCCCAGGTCGGGCTAATCACAGAAGCCGGTGCCGGGAGGCGAGACGAACGCACCCGCATCACTTGTTAGCCAGAATCCAAAGTGGCGAGCCGCATTTCAGTGCGGTGCGACGTATGAGGGCGCAGCGACTTTACGCCTACTATGTCGCTGTATGTCCCCGAGTTTTTTTCTTGGACAAAAGTCGCATCGAGTACTTAGGTCGCTCTTCTTTCGTTATAGGTTCGAGTCCCTGTTGGTTGCGAACGAATTCTCGGACGGCAGTGTGGAAGCTGTCAGCGGGGTGCGTCTCGCAGTAGCTTTGTATCCAGCCCATGGCTCCATCCAGGTCAGTACCTTCAAGAATGCTGTTCCGGTGCACCACGAATTGATTGACCGCCGAGAGAAAGCCGGTCAGCCAACCTTGGTAGTCCATTTCTAGCGTCGGCTCTGTTCGAATGTCTTTGAGAAATCGCCCACAGGAACTCGCGCCGAAGCCGTACAAGGTATAGCCGTTCTCATCGATCGCCCGAGCAGAAGACGCAAACAACAACGATGCCGCACCAGCAGCTATGAAAAACGCTTTCATGCGCCCTTCCTCGCGCGCTCTCTGATCCTTGCAATGATCGAGCGACCGTTGGGACTCTCACGCCAAAGCTCTGCGCTTTCTTTCGTAGGGAAATCGCCTTTCACTACGTGCGGCAACGGATGCCGAGCCAACCTGAGGTCTACCTGAAATGTTCCATCTTTGAGTTCACGTATCGATACGTCGCTCATGGCCAGCACTCCGCGAATCAGATCGTCATTTTAGCGCAGAGGAGTGATGCGCCACAGAGCGGCGAAGCGGAGCGAATATCGGCCGCATAGTATCTGGGCCGCATGCCTCGCGCACCACGCTTACTTCAACCCCGTAACCGCTTCGCCGGCATCTTCCGGACCCACTTCGCCAGCACCGCATTCGTCCGCGTCTGCCAGCCCGCGCCGGACGCTCTCAGCGCCGCCACGACCTCAGGATCGAGGCGCAACGTCACAGCGACCTTCGTCACCGCTTTGCGTGGCCGTCCGCGCGTCCGCTCGTACGCCGCGACAAGCTTGGGATGCACCTCTCGCGCCGGACGCATGCGCTTGAAGTCGCGCGCGGTCAACTCGGGCACATCGTAGTCGTCACTCTTGCTCTTGTGCTTCCGCATATCGCCTTGCCTCCGCGCGCGTAGCCTTGCGCAGCATAATCACACGAACCAAATCGTCGGCCCGCATCGTGAACGCCATAACGTAGAGCCCAACACCGATGAACCCGACGGCAATCTCTCGGAGTTCGTCATAGTCTTCCCGATCATCGACGACGACAAGAGCAGTGCTCCACGCGAATGTTTCGACGATGACGAAATCCACGCCGTGCTTGAGACGGCTCTGCGTTCGCTTTTCCTCGTCCCATTCATAGCGCATCAATTATTGTACCTACATTAAATCGCAACACCGCATTCTTGACAACCCATCGCAGATGTTCTATCTTTGTTCTCATCTTCTGTGAAGCGCAAGATTAATTTTGCCCGCCTCACATTCCCGCACTTCCCCAGTGCGCGGCTGCGACTTGAAACTGTTGAGCCCTGTAACACCCGCGCCAACGCGCGAACCCTCATGCGCGCAAAACGGCGGCGCGCACCTGCTACAAGAATGCGGCTGATGCCGTTACAAGTAACACCGATGTAACGTGCATGTAACGGCATTTTTGGCGCAATTCGGCCAATGTAGCGCCGTAACGTCAGTTTTTCATCTGTTTTGCTGCAAGCAACGCGATCGGAGGCTGCGCTCGCGGCGAACTACCTGATGCCGCTACAAGTAGCAGCGATGTAGCGTCAGTGTAGCGCCGTTTTTGGCGCAACTCAGCCAATGTAGCGGCGTAGCGGCACTTTTTTACGTGTTTTGCTGCAAGCGAGTGATCCTGCATGCAGCCAACGCAGCAAAATCCTATACTTCCTGACGAATGAAAGAATTGAGCCAGAGGGCCTATAAGCCGGGTTCTGTCCATCCTTGCGGACTGGATGACCATTCCTCTGGGACGTCCGTCGCCGGACGCCTCGCGCGACCTACCCGGATGACGAGCCGGAAACAGCTCATGTGCCATCCCTATTTGGTCTTGCTCCTGGCGGGGCTTGCCGTGCCGCTCTCGTTGCCGAAAGCGCGGTGCGCTCTTACCGCACCGTTTCACCCTTACCGCGAAGATCGCGGCGGTCTGATCTCTGTGGCGCTATCCCTGGGGTCGCCCCCGCCGGGCGTTACCCGGCGCCATGCTTCCGTGGAGCCCGGACTTTCCTCGAAGGCTTACACCCCCGCGGTCATCCAGCCCTCTGGCTCAGGCGGGACTAAGTGGCCACTCAAGCGGTCGCGTCAAGCGTCGCGTTCAGCGCACGCAAGATCGCAAGCGTTTCGGCATCGGCCACGCCGTCGAACAAAGCAGGCCGGAAGTGCCGCTGAAACGCACTCACGACGACCTCGGTGCGCTCATCGAACGCACCGGCCGCCTCAATGCCGTAACCATACCGCGCGAGGCCAGTTTGAAGTTCCGTCACGCGCGCCCCAACATCGCCGCGCTTCAGCGAAGCCTCATCACCAGCCTTCGCCGTCACCCAAACGCCAAGTCCCGCCTCGGCAAGCCGCTTCCACGGGAACAACTCGCCCGGATCCTCTTTCCGGCCCGGCGCAATATCGGAATGCCCGATCACATTGCGAGCCGGAATCGCGTGGCGGCTAACGATGCCTTGGCTCAAGCGAATAACGGCATCGATTTGCAAATCCGGAAACGCGCGATAGCCGAACTCGTGCCCCGGATTGACGATCTCGATCCCGACCGAACGCGAGTTGATGTCGCTCTCACCCCGCCAGTGCGAAACGCCGGCATGCCAACCGCGCATCGCCTCGGCGACGTGCCGGTACACAGTGCCGTCCTCGTCGACCGTGTAGTGCGAACTCACCCGCGACGCCGGATCGGTCAACCGAGTGACAGCCGCCTCGCACGACTGCATGCCGGTATAATGCATGATCAGGATATCGGGCACGCCATCACCAACGCGCTCGTTAAAGTTCGGCGACGGCCGCTCGATGATCTTCATACGCCGACCTTCAGCGTGGCACTTCCCTTCGCAACCAACTCGCCCGCTTCATTGCGCAACTCGGCCTCCGCAAACGCGATCGACTTGCCGCGATGGCGCACCCAACCCTCGCCGATCAGCGTACCGACATCGGCCCGGCCGATGAACGAAGTCTTGAGCTCAAGCGTCACCTGCGGCGTGTTCGGCTCGCGATGCGTCATCCGAACTGCATGCCCGCACAGCGAGTCCAGCATCGCCGCCAAGAAGCCGCCGAAGATCCGCCCGCCGCGATTGACGAAATTCTCACCCGCCACGAACGAGGCCTTCACGTAGCCGCGCTCGGCATTGGTCGCTAAAGTCTTCTTGCCGAGCGTTTCGACCGCGGGCGAGTTCGGTTCCATCAAACGATCCCGCGCTCTTTCTTGATTATCTCGTAGGCACCGTTGATTGCCGCCAGCTTCTCAGTCGCCAGCCGCACGAACTCTTCCGGCACGCCGCGCGCCATCAAACTGTCCGGATGATTTTCGCGGACGAGCCGGTGATACGCATGCTTCAAATCTTCGTTCGACACCGAACGGTCGGCACCCAAGATAACGTAAGGGTCTTCGCGATCCGGCCCGAAATGCGACGCGCGAATACGTTCGAACGCATTCGACGTGAACCCAAAAATCTGCGCGACGTGTTTAAGGTACTCAAGCTCGCCCGGGTGCAACCGGTTGTCGGCCTTGGCGATCAAGAACAAGCTGTCGAGCAAGTCTTCCAGTACCCCGGGCTTCGCTCGGAACAGCGACGCCAACTGCTTCGCATAGGAATCGAACCCCGCAACGTCCTGCTTGGCGAGATTGAACAAATGCCCCACATTGGCCTCTTCCTCGCGCGGCACAGGAAAGACCCGCTTGAAAATATCGACCTCGTCCCGCGTGACTGTGCCGTCGGCTTTGGCAAGCTTTGCGGCGAGCGCGATCACGCCGATCGTGAACGCAACCTGGTCGCGCTCGCGGATCGTACGGTCATCGCGTTCGGCACGCCTGTCTTTTGGTTCGTCGTCGCGCCGGTCGACGTCGCGGCGACGGTTCTCGCGATCGATCAGAATGTGCCCGGCCAATCCGCCCAGCAGCCCGCCGATGGGACCGCCAATCGCAAGTCCCGCCGCAACGCCGCCAATCTTGCCCCAAATCGACATGCTCAGCCCATCTTACCCGCGCGCTTCATCGAACGTGCCCGCTTCCTTAGAAGAAATTGAGGCGAACGTATGACACGCAGCCGTTGGCATATCTGGATCGACCGTGGCGGCACATTCACCGATCTCGTTGCGTTGGGGCCGGACGGCCAGTTGCGCGCGACCAAACTTCTCTCCGAAAGCGCCGGACACTACGACGACGCAGCGATTGAAGGAATAAGGCGTTTACTCAGCCTCGCGCAAGGCGCGGCCCTGCCGCAAGCGGAAATCGCCGAAGTCCACATGGGAACGACGGTCGCAACGAACGCGCTGCTCGAACGCAAAGGCGCGCGCACGGTGTTGGTCACAACGCGGGGCTTACGCGACCAACTGCGCATCGGCTACCAGCACCGCCCAAAACTCTTTGTCCGCCGCATCGATCTCGCTCCCCCACTCTACGAAAACGTGATCGAAATCGACGAACGCATCGGGGCCGACGGCACTGTCCTGACGCCACTCGATCGCACGCAAGCGGAGACCGCACTCAGAGTTGCGCGCGACCAAGGCTTCGAGTCGTGCGCCATCGTCTTCATGCACGGCTATCGCTTCACCGCGCACGAACGCGAAGTCGCCGCCATCGCAAAGCACCTCGGGTTCACACAAGTCTCGGTGAGCCACGAAGTGAGCCCGCTGATGAAATACGTCAGCCGCGGCCACACCACCGTCGCCGACGCGTATCTCTCACCCATACTGCGCCGCTACGTCGACAAAGTCGCAATGCCGTTGGGCAACGCAGCGCGCGACGGCCGCTTGCGCTTCATGCGCTCCAGCGGCGCGCTCGCCGATGCGAACCACTTCTCCGGCAAAGACGCGCTGCTATCGGGTCCTGCGGGCGGTGTGATAGGCATGGCCGAAACCGCAAAGGCTGCGGGCTTCACGAAAGTCATCGGCTTCGACATGGGCGGCACATCCACCGACGTCTCGCGCTTCGACGGAAACTACGAACGCATTTTCGAGAACGAGTTGAACGGCATCCGCCTGCGCGCACCGATGCTGGCCGTGCACACGGTGGCAGCCGGCGGCGGCTCGATCCTGTTCTACGAAAACGCGCGCATGCGCGTCGGCCCGGAAAGTGCCGGCGCAAATCCCGGCCCCGCTTGCTATCGCAAAGGCGGACCGCTCACCGTCACCGATGCGAACGTGATGACGGGCCGCGTCGCACCGGCGTACTTCCCGAAGGTCTTCGGCGCAAAGGCGGATCAGCCCATCGACGCCGGCATCGTCGCCGACAAGTTCCACGCGCTCGCTCGCGACCTGAAGACATCGCCGCAAGAAGCCGCCGACGGCTTCCTAAAAATCGCGGTCGCAAATATGGCCGAAGCGATCAAGCGCATCTCGATCGCGCAAGGCGCGGACGTCACCGGCTACGCGCTGCAATGCTTCGGCGGCGCCGGCGCACAACTTGCCTGCCGCGTCGCCGATGCGCTTGCCATGAAGACGATCATGATCCATCCACTAGCGGGCGTCCTCTCCGCGTTCGGCATGGGCTTCGCGCAAACGCAAGCAAGACGCGAACGGGCAATCGAACAGCCACTCGAACAAGCCGCGATAAAAATTTTGCAAGACGAGAGCGCAAAACTCGCCGCAGCCGCCATCGATGAAGTCGAAATACAAGGCTTCGCGCGCGAAGCGATCACGGCAAACGCAACAATCCACCTTCGCTACCAAGGAACCGACACCGCACTCGCCGTTCCGTTCGGCACCATCGGCGAAATCGAAACCCGCTTCGCCGAAACCCATCGCGCCCGCTTCGGATTCTGGGACCAAGACCGCCAGCTGATCGTCGAGTCGGTCGCCGTCGATGCCGCCGCACAAGCGCCGCCGCCGAGCCTGCCGCAAGTCATGCGAAAGCGTGCCGGCCCACTGCAAGCTCACGCAACGACGACGCTGTTCGTCGACACCCAAAGTCATGCGGCGCCAATCTACCTGCGCGAACAACTCGACCCCGGCGATGAGATCGCGGGCCCCGCGCTCATCATCGAACCAAACTCGACGATCGTGATCGATCCCGGTTGGCGAGCCGAGTACCGCAGTGATGGAAACCTTTGCCTGGGAGCGCCGGCTTCCAGCCGGCACTCGCAAGAGCCGGCTGGAA
>JBJXEH010000265.1:0-3716 GCA_046153995.1 Micropepsaceae bacterium | reverse complement strand
CGCTTGCCGGGTGCGCGAGCGACTTGTTTTCCGAGGCGAGGGCCGCCGCCGTCACGTGCGCGATCATGAAGCCGGAGTTGAGGCCGCCTTCTTTCACCAGGAAGCCCGGCAAGCCCGCGGTCAGGTTCTTGTCGATCAGGAGCGCAATGCGGCGTTCGGCGAGCGCGCCGATTTCGGCGAGCGCGAGCGCGAGATGGTCGGCGGCCAGCGCCACCGGCTCTGCGTGGAAGTTGCCGCCGGAGAGGATGTCGCCCTTGTCGGCGAAGACGAGCGGGTTGTCGCTCACCGCGTTCGCTTCGATCTCGAGCGTTTTGGCGGCGTGGCGCAGCGCGTCGAGGCAGGCGCCCATCACCTGGGGTTGGCAACGGATGGAGTACGGGTCCTGCACGCGGTCGTCGCCGACTTCGTGGCTCAGGCGGATTTCGCTGCCGGCCATGAGCGATCTGAGCGCCGCGGCCGCGTCGGTTTGGCCTTGGTGGCCGCGGACCTCGTGGATGCGCGGATCGAACGGCGTGTCGGAGCCTTTGATGGCGTCGGTGGTCAGCGCGCCGGAGACGAGGGCGGCCGAGAAGATGTTCTCCGCCGCGAATAAGCCCTGCAGCGCCAGCGCGGTCGAGACTTGCGTGCCGTTGATGAGGGCGAGGCCTTCTTTGGCCTCCAGCGTGAGCGGTTCGAGGCCCGCGCGTTGCAGGGCGTCGGCGGCGTTCATTTCGTAGCCGCGGTATTTCACTTTGCCCACGCCGATGAGCGCACAGGCGAGGTGCGCGAGCGGCGCGAGATCGCCGGATGCGCCGACGGAGCCTTTCACCGGGATTTGCGGGAGCAGGTCGAAGTCGAGGAACTTCTTCAAGCGGTCGATCACGAGCCAGCGGATGCCGGAGTAGCCGCGCGCGAGGCCGAGGATTTTGAGCGTGAGAATGAGGCGGACGGTTTTGTCGCCGAGGTTTTCGCCGGTGCCGGTGGCGTGGCTGAGCACGAGATTGCTCTGCAGCTCGGCGAGTTGGTGTTTGGGGATTCGCTTGCTCGCGAGCTGGCCGAAGCCGGTGTTGATGCCGTAGACAGGCGCGTCTCGGCTCAGGACGTTCTCGACAGCCTTGCGCGACGCATCGACACCCGCGCGGCAGGCGGGGTCGAGATCGAACCGCAATTTTTCACGGGCGATTTTGCGCAGCGTGGTGAGGTCGGCGCGGCCGGGGGTAAGTTTCGTCATGGGGTTGTTTCTAGAACACTGTCGATCAAGCGCAAAGTCTCCCTAACCTCTGCTGTGATTGCGCGGGCGCGTGGGAGAGAATTCAGCGGTGTGTCCATTGTCTCGGCTGTCGCCGGGCTCTCCTCGCTAAGCGATTTTTCAATTGCTGAAGCTCTCTTTGTGTCCACTGAGACGCCGGCTTGACGGTAGCTTTCGTAGGCGAGAGATCGTTTCAGCAAACGGCGCCACCACATGGCGCTCTCAGTTTCGATACTCTCGGCGGCAATCAGCAGCTTTCCGTCCTTGAATCCGACGCGGAGGTTTCGCCCAGCAAACTCGCGCTGCAACTCTCGAACTCGCCTGACCGGAGCGGGTTCGGCGGCGGTCGGCGCCACGGGCGGCTTGGGCTTTGCTGCCCTCCAAAGGGCTCGCGCGAGATCAGCCAAATTCGCGATCGTTGCTTTGTCGCTGCGCACCACGGCGGCGCGAAAGCGTTCATCGGGAAACTCGATGCAGATCAGCTGGCCCTCGAACGTGACACGAGAGTCGTCACCGGACCCATCGACAAGGCGCGCCCAGAAGAACCAGAAGTCGCGCCCTCTATAGCGGCCGGCGAAGCGCTCTCGAAACGTCTTACTGCTGTTGCCTTGCAGGAATCCCAATTCGTACATCAGACGGTAGATATCGGGATCAAATCGGTCAGACTTGAATGTGCAGCCCTCCGCCTCGGCCAGAATCGAGAATGTCTTGTTCCGAACGTCGGTTGCCGTTGCCGCCAGCGGTTTTGGCGTTGTTGCGTACAATATGACGAACGCAAACAAGCCGATAAAGAAGCCCAAGGACAACGCCCCGGACAGGAAGAACGCGAGACCCCCAACAGCCGCACAACCCAAAACCTGCAGCCAAAGAAAGTACCGCGACTTCTTGATTGCAGGCGGACGTTCATCGTCACATGCGGCCAGGACGGCCGCCAAACGTTCGTGGTACAGCTTTGCAAACGACCCATCGTTGAGCGACACGAACGCGCGTTCTGCCTCTTGCATAACGATGGCCTCTACGAACGAAGCATCGGCAAGTCGAGTTTGTGTTCCTTCGCGCACGCTACCGCTTCGTCGTAGCCGGCGTCGGCGTGGCGCATGACGCCGGTGGCCGGGTCGTTCCACAACACGCGTTCGATGCGCCTTGCTGCGTCCTTTGTGCCGTCGCAGACGATGACCATGCCGGCGTGCTGCGAGAAGCCCATGCCGACGCCGCCGCCGTGGTGGAGCGAGACCCAGGTGGCGCCGCTGGCGGTGTTGAGCAATGCGTTCAACAGCGGCCAGTCGGAGACGGCGTCGGTGCCGTCCTTCATGGCTTCGGTTTCGCGGTTCGGGCTGGCGACGGAGCCTGAGTCGAGGTGGTCGCGGCCGATGACGATCGGGGCTTTGAGTTCGCCGGAGGCCACCATTTCGTTGAACGCTAGCCCTAAGCGATGGCGGTCGCCGAGGCCCACCCAGCAGATGCGCGCGGGCAGGCCTTGGAACTTGATGCGCTGGGCCGCCATGTCCAGCCAGTTGTGCAGGTGACGGTCGTGCGGGATCAGCTCGCGCACCTTCGCGTCGGTCTTTGCGATGTCTTGCGGGTCACCGGACAACGCCACCCAACGGAACGGGCCGACGCCGCGGCAGAACAGCGGGCGGATGTAGGCGGGTACGAAGCCCGGGAAGTCGAACGCGTTCGCGACGCCCTCTTCCTTGGCGACTTGGCGGATGTTGTTGCCGTAGTCGAACGTGGCGATGCCGCGCTTGGAAAACGCCAGCATCGCTTCGACGTGTTCCTTGATCGAGGCGCGCGCGGCGCGTTCCACGCCCTTCGGGTCGGTGCGGATGCGGTCTTCCCAGTCGGCGACGGTCCACCCCTTCGGGCAATAGCCGTTCAGCACGTCGTGCGCGGACGTCTGGTCGGTGACGAGGTCGGGCTTCACGCCGCGCTTGACGAGTTCGGGATAGATCTCGGCGGCGTTGCCGAGCAGGCCGACGGAGAGCGGCTTTTTCTTGGCGCAGGATTCCTTGATCAATGCGAGCGCTTCGTCGAGGGATGCGGTCCAGGTGTCGAGGTATTTCGTCTCCAGGCGCTTTTCGATGCTGCGCTGGCGGACTTCGACGGCGAGGACGCTGGCGCCCGCCATCGTGCCGGCCAGCGTTTGCGCGCCGCCCATGCCGCCGAGGCCCGCCGTCAGGATCCATTTGCCGGCAAGGTCGCCGCTGTGGTGCTTGCGGCCGGCTTCGACGAACGTTTCGTACGTACCCTGCACGATGCCTTGGCTGCCGATGTAGATCCACGAGCCGGCCGTCATCTGGCCGTACATCATGAGGCCTTTGCGATCGAGCTCGTTGAAGTGGGCCCAATTGGCCCAATGCGGGACAAGGTTCGAGTTCGCGATCAGCACGCGCGGCGCGTCGGCGTGCGTGCGGAAGACGCCGACGGGCTTGCCGGACTGCACGAGCAGGGTTTGGTCGGCTTCGAGGCGGCGCAGCGCGCTCACGAT
>JBJXEH010000264.1:0-10080 GCA_046153995.1 Micropepsaceae bacterium | reverse complement strand
CGAACGCACCGGCCGCTTGCAGCGCCAGTGCATCGTGCGTGATGCCCCGCGCGCCGGGCGCGTCCTTACCCTGGACGCGGATGCCGATCTGGTGCGTCGCTTGCGGCGTGTAGCCGAGATGACCCATCACCGGAATGCCAAGCTCGACCAGCCGCCGCACGACCTTCACGACCGGCCCGCCACCTTCGACCTTCACCGCCTGGACGCCAGCTTCGCGCATCATACGCCCCGCGGCGTTGATCGCGTCGTCGATACCGGAATAGGTGAGGAACGGAAGGTCACCCACGACCAGCGCCCGCTCCGTCCCGCGCACGACCGAAGCGGCGTGGCGGACCATGTCGTCGAGCGTGACCGGGATCGTCGTGTCATGCCCTTGCATGACCATGCCGAGCGAATCGCCGACCAAAATCAGCTGAAACCCCGCCCGCTCCGCGAGCTTCGCCGACGCAAAGTCATACGCCGTTACCATCGCGACGCGTCCGCCGTCCGCCTTCAACTTCAACAGATCTTGGATGCTGGTCCGCATGGCGCGAAATTTGATCGTTCGCGCCACGCGATGCAAGCAATTGCAGCATGCAAATGCCCAAACAACGTCAACGCATTAACGATCTTGCTCGCCGGGCTTCCCCGGCTCGACCTTAACGCCCCGCGCTTTCAATGCTTCCCGCAGTAGGAACTCCATCTCCGCGTTCACCGAACGCAGATCCGCGCTCGCCAAACGCGCGACGGCGTTGAAGAGCGCGGGATCCAAGCGTAGCGCGAAGGCTTTCTTTTCCGGCGGCATCGGACCCTACTGGTAGAATGTGCCTGCGTTGACGACCGGCTGCGTTTGCGTGTCGGAGCACAACACCACGAGCAGGTTCGACACCATTTGCGCGCGCCGCTCGTCGTCCAACTTCACCACGTCGCGTTCGGAGAGCTGGGTGAGGGCCTGCTCAACCATCAGGACTGCGCCTTTCACGATCGTCTGCCGCGCGGCAAGCACCGCTTCGGCCTGCTGCCGGCGCAACATGGCGCTCGCGATTTCGGGGGCGTAGGCCAAGTGCGAAAGCTTCGCCCCGTCGATGGTGAGACCGGCGATCGCGACGCGCTCTTGAAGCTTCTCCTGTAACAGGGCCGACACTTGGTCCGAGGCCGCGCGTAGCGTCGGCTCGTCATGCTCAGCGTTGTCGTAAGCGAAGTGCGACGCGATCTCGCGCAGCGCCGTCTCGATCTGGATGTCGATGAACCGCTGATAGTCGTCCACATCGAACAGCGCGCTCGCCGTATCGCTCACCCGCCACACGACCACGGCCGCGATCTCAATCGGGTTGCCGCGCCGGTCGTTCACCTTCAGCTTCTCGCCGGTCACGTTGCGCACGCGGACTGAGATCTTCTTGCGCATGTACCACGGCAACACCCAACGCAGGCCGGGCGTCCGGTCCGTGCCCTTGTAGTTGCCGAAAAGCGTAATCGCCGCCGCCTCGTTCGGCTGCAGCGTGTAGAACCCGCTTATGAGCACCAGCCAGCCGGTGAGCAGCAGCGCGGGCACCACCAGCGGCCAGCCGTTCCCCTGCTCGTCGACCGCGATGATCCCGGTCACGAATGTCCAAATCACCGCGACCGTCACGACCAGCGTGAGCAACAGCATGAGCCCGCCGTTCATTGTCTGCGCGGTGCGTTCCGTCGTGTTCTTCAAGGCTTGAGAAGCCATGGCACTCCCTCTTGCGATCATTACGATATCATAATAGTATCGACGCTGTTAAAGCGCAAGGGGGGTGTTTTCCTCACATGCGCCAACGGCTTGAGACTCGCCGGGCAGGAACGGCGCGGCGCTTTGAACGTTGTTCAATCAGGCGACAAAACTGTCCCTGAAATAAACGATTGCGCCTGCCATCCGCCACGTTGCGCATATCTATGTGCATCGAGAAAGACGCGCTGTTCCGATTGCACAACTTCAAATCGCATGCGGCAATGGCGCATTGTTGAGTCGCGAGGTTGCGTGAACCATGACCAGTCATTCCTTTCTGATAGCCCGTCCCGACAAAAAGCCGGTGTTCGCGAGCCCCGACGGCGCGAACGAAATCGCCCACGCCAGCGATTGGATCCCGATCGGCTGGCTGGCCATGTTCGAGCCGCGCGACGTGCAGCTGGTCGAAGAACCGCCCGAGTCCCACACCTACGACCCTGAAACGATCACGCGCTGCCCGACGTTGATGCGCAAGAAAGACGCGGCCATCGACATGCTGCAAAAACGGCGTGCAAAGCTGTCGAAGATTCTGCCGCCCTATCTGCAAGAGCAACTCGGCGGCTTGGAGAAAGCAGTCCGCTCCTCACCACTCCCTTACGTGCAACTCGTGCTCAGCGACCTCGACATGTTCGCGTCACCTGGATCGGAGCGCAGCCTGCGCCAGCTGATCTCCACGCTCGACGGTGACGACGTCAAGCAGTGGCGCAACCTCCTCGCCCACGTCGACACCGAAATGGGCAAGGACCTCACGAAAATCCAATTTCCTGAACTCAACGGCACGGCAGCCATCGTCGGCTACCTGCCCGAGCAATTCACGGTGCCAACGAAAGCAGAACCACCAAAGCCCGCACCCAAGCAAGCCGCCAAAACCAAACCCGGCCAAAAACCAAAGCCAGCGCCCGCTGCCAAGAAACAGCAAGCCGCCACAGCCAAGAAAAAACCCTGGTGGAAGTTCTGGTAACCCCACAAGCGTGTGCGATAGCTCGCACGCTGGGAATTGAAACGCCAAGCCGATGGTGCGCGCCACGCACTATGGCGGGTGTCGGTCACCGTAGAACTGCGATCGCACGAAGCAACGAAGATAGGCTCGCTTCTGCGCGAAGCGCCGTTGACGCGATCACGCGCGCCTGCGGCGCGGAATGCCAAATTTCGCTGCTTCGTTGCTTCGTGCGAGCTCTAGTCTACGGCATCGCTGACAGGCACCGCTGGCGACAGCGCGCACAAACGGCTTGGCGTTCTTGGCGTTTCAATACCTGTTCCGCCCGTTCCGCGCGCACCGGCGCGAAAATTCGCTCACCCGGCCGTTTATCCCAAGCCAGCACTCTGCTTGAACGCATTCGTGATTGGCGCTCCACGCCCTACCGGGTACCACGTGCGCCACACCCGAAGGAGCCAAGCCCCCATGTCCGTGCGCAACATCCTGTTCGCCGCCGTCGCCACCGCCGCCCTCGCGCTTCCAGCCGGAGCACACGGCGAGCGCTACTCTCGCGCGAACCTCAGCACCGAAAGCGAACACGCGCTGCAAAAACTCTACCGCAGCGAACCGTTCGCGGAGACGATCGCGCAACAAGCCAAAGCGATCCTCGTCTTCCCAAGCATCGTGCGGGCAGGCTTCGTCTTCGGCGGCTCGTTCGGCGAAGGCGTGCTGTTCTATCCCGACAGCCACACCCAATATTACAACTCGCTCTCCGGCTCGTGGGGCCTGCAAGCCGGCATCCAAAGTTACGGCTACGCGCTCTTCCTCATGAACGACCGCGCACTCGAATACCTCGACAAGTCCGACGGCTGGGAACTGGGCGTCGGCCCCACGATCGTCGTCGTCAACGCAGGCGCCGCCAAGAACCTCACCACCACGACACTCAACGACGACGTCTACGCCTTCACCTTCGACCAAGAAGGCCTGATGGCCGGCCTCGCCATCGAAGGCTCGAAAATCTCCGAGATCGACCCCTAGAGAGCTAGGTCTGGTAGCTTACAGACCGGCATACGGAGGCGAGCTGCGCGCGACAGCTAGATATTGTCCGCGCAGCATCGCGCCGGCGCCGATACCGCTCAGGGCGCCCTGTTTGCGCGGCTGTTGCCCCTAGTACGCCACTGGCTTGCAACGTAGACTCAAAGCCATGGAAATGCACCAAGTCCGCTATTTTCTGGCCGTTTGCCGTACGTTGAACTTCACCAAAGCGGCGGAGGAGTGCAACGTCGCGCAACCGTCATTAACGCGGGCGGTCCAAAAGCTTGAGGAAGAGTTCGGCGGGCTGTTGTTCCACCGGGAGCGGGCAAACACGCACCTCACAGAACTGGGGCGTGCGATGCTGCCGCATTTGCAGCGGACCTACGACGCGGCACAGACGGCGCGGCAACTGGCGAGCGGCTACAAGAAGGGCGATGTCGTCCACCTCAGGCTCGGCGTGTCGCGCTTGGTGCCTGCAGCCGGCGTAGCCAGCATTTTGGGCGGGTTGCAACAGGCGCTACCGTCGCTCGAACTCACGATCGGCGGAGGCGCGGACGCAAAGATTGTCGAAGAAGCCGTCGCCGGCGATATCGACCTGTTCGTGACGGGAGATGACGGCGAACTGCCCGAGAAAATACACAGCTGGACCTTGAGCCGGGAGCCGCTAATGGCGGTGATGGCCAAGGATCATGCGCTCGCCAAGAAGGATAAGCTGGTTGCGGCCGACTTCGACGGCATCGACGCGATCGAGTTGACGAACTGTCCGATCGCCGATCGCTTTCGCCAGCTCTGCGCGGAGGCAGGCGCGCAACCGAGGTGCCTAAAGCATGTCGCAGACTGCGACCACGTGCTGTCGCTGGTGCGCGAGGGGCTTGGCTTCGCAATACTTCCGCCCAGCATGGTCGTAGGCCATGGTGTCCTGGCAAAACCGATCGAAGGAAGCCGTCTCGACCGCGCCATCACGCTGGGCACTGTTGCCGGACGCAAGTTTACGGCGGCCAGCGACGCCTTCATCAAACTCGCACGCGCGCGCGACTGGTTGAGGAACGCTTAGCGCAGCGCTTGCACCGCAGCGACAATTTCCGGCGGCCCCATACGATAACGGAAATCGGGGTTCACATAAGCCTTGGCGACGATCCCGTCGCGGCTAACGACATAGGTGGCGGGCGCCGGCAACATCCACGCGCCGTTGCCGTAGACCAACTCGAAATCGTTGTTGTTTTCCATGTACAACCTGCGCAGATCGTCCGGCACCGGAAACAACAGTCCGCACTCGGCCGCGAGCACGTTGTCGAGGTCGCACAGAATCTCGAACGCGAAACCGCGGTCGAACTTGGTTCTAAGTGCCCTGCCTCCAGCCTCCGGCGTGATCGCCACGACGCGGGCGCCAGCCGCCTGAATCTGCGGTGTTACTTCGGCCAGCGCATTGAGTGTCTCCGAGCAATAAGGGCACCACGCGCCGCGATAAAAAGTGACGACTGCGGGACCTTCCGCCAGTACGTCCGAGCGCCTGATCAGACGTCCTTCCGCACTCGCCAGCTGAAAGTCGGGAAACACAGCGCCCTCTTTCAAGGCGCCGTCCATCGCACCGCTATCGACGAGCCGCTTGACCAGCGCATCGTAGACCGTTGCCGACTGCGCGCTCGCGCGTGCGCGAATCTCGTCCAAGCGTTGCGTCAGCGATTTGTCCGCCGCCGTCATACCAAGCCGCCTTTGCTTTGCGACTTACAGAACTCTCGAGCTTTCGTACCCGGGCTCACAAACATGCCGTTTCATGCCTTCGATGACATTGCGACACTTTAGTGTAGCCACCCTCGATGTACAATCACATCGCTATAGCGCCTAGCTATCCATTCACAAGGCAAACGGCATTTCAGTTCACACTTGCGGACCGCGATCTTGCTGCACGAAACCGGACATACGTTCGGCTCGACCCCCGCAAGGAGAACCAAATGCCGAAACCTCTAAACCTGATCACGATGACCGCAGCGGCGCTCGCCAGCCTTAGCTTGGCTGGCCAAGCGGCGGCCGGCGAGTGTCCCGCCGGAAAGACCATGGCAAACGCCATGAAACCCGGTGCGACCGCCCCCAAGGACGTAACGGACGACGTCATTGGCTCGATCGACCTGGGCAATGGCTACAACATCGCGGGCAAGACGATGCGTATGCGCCGTCTCGTCATCCAACCCGGCGGCATCGTGCCCTGGCACAGCCACGCCGAGCGCCCTGCGAACATCTACGTCGTCGAAGGCGGCGTAACGGAGTATCGCTCCACCTGCGCCGTGCCGATCGAGCACAAAGCAGGCGAAGTCGCCGTCGAGTCGGGCGACCTTGCCCATTGGTGGAAGAACAACACGAACAAGAAGACCGTGCTTATTTCCGCCGACATCGTGGCAACACCGGAAATGATGAAAGAAGGCGGCATGTAGCCTTTCGGCCTCGCGCCATAGGCCTTTCTCTCCCCAGAACGGCGCGAGTCCAATCGCGGTGTCCGCTTCCTGTCGAGGCGGACGCCGCTTTCGTTGTCGCCGGAATAAGGAGTGCGGCCGATGCAAACTGTGACCCCAGCTAGAGCTTCGGACGAGAGCACGCCCTTCCGGTTTCTCGTCATCGGCATCATCAGCTTTTTGACGCTCGTCGACCTATTTGCCGCGCAAGCCATCCTGCCAGCGCTCACCAAAGCCTACGGCGTGACCCCGGCCGAAATGGGGTTCGCCGTCAACGCCAGCACGTTGGGCATGGCGGTCGCGGGTATCGTCATCGCCCTCGTCGCCAGCCGCATCGACCGGCGCAACGGAATCTGGATCAGCCTGGCCGCACTCGCCGTGCCGACCTTGTTGCTGGGGACGATGCCGGATCTCGCGACCTTTACAGCCTTGCGCATCGTGCAGGGTGTGTTCATGGCCACAGCCTTTTCACTCACCATGGCCTACCTTGCGGAGCACTACAGCGCGAGCGACGTCGCCGGTGCGCTCGCCGCCTACGTCACGGGCAACGTCGCCTGCAATCTCGTCGGGCGCCTGATGTCGGCCTCGCTCGCGAGTTCCTTTGGGCTGGAGGTGACATTCGTCGTCTTTGCCGTGCTCAATCTCGCGGGCGCCGTCCTCGTCTATTTCGCATTGAGGGGCATGACGCCAATGAACGAAGGCATGGCCCATTCGCCTTTTGCCGCTTGGATTACGCACTTTCGCAACCCTTCTCTGCGGGCCGCCTTCGGGCTTGGTTTCATCATCCTGTTCGTATTCTTAGGCACTTTCACATACGTGAACTTCGTGCTGGCTCGCGCGCCCATCGCGCTGTCGTCAATGTCGATCGGCCTCGTTTACTTCGTGTTCTTGCCCGCGATCATCACCACACCGCTCGCGGGACGGGCTGCCGCGGCCATCGGCACGCGCGCGACGTTCTGGGCCTCCATCGCCGTCGCCGCCGCCGGACTGCCATTGCTGCTGTTCGAGACGTTGACCCCGGTGCTTGCAGGGCTTGCGCTCATCGCCATCGGCACCTTTTTCGCACAAGCAGCCGCGACCGGCTTCGTCAGCCGCACCGCGACCGTCGAACGAGGTGCCGCCAGCGGCATCTACCTCGCCTCTTACTACCTTGGCGGGTTGGTAGGGAGCGCCGTTCTCGGCTTCGTCTTCGACCGCTTCGGCTGGACGCAAACCGTGGCCGTGCTTGGCCTCGCGCTGGCGGTTGCCGCCATCCTCACGGCACAACTGAAAGACCGTTGATAGCTCAGCGCTATTCAATCCTCAGCCAAACGGCATTTCAGTTGACGCGCGCCGGGAGGCAGTGTGGCAGCCGAAACGAACGCCCCCGAAGGAACCCCGCGCCATGGACGATAAGGATGCTTTAACCAAACTCTCCGGCACCCAGCAGTCTCAGCGTATGCTTGCCGGCAAGCTCGCGATCGTGACCGGATCGACAAGCGGTATCGGGCTCGGCATCGCCCGCGCACTCGCCGAAGCCGGTGCCAACGTCGTGCTCAATGGCCTCGGCAAGAGGGACGAGGTCACCCGCACCGTACAGATGCTCGAACAATCGACCGGCGTTCGTATCACGTTCGACGATGCAAACCTCATGAATCCGGTCGAGACGACAGCGATGGTTGAGCGCGCGGAGAAGATGTTCGGCCGTGTGGATATCTTGGTCAACAACGCGGGCATTCAGCACGTTGCGCCAATCGAGTCTTTTCCGGATGCGAAGTGGGACGCGATCTTGGCCCTAAACCTCTCCGCCGTCTTCCACGCGACGAAGGCAGCCTTCGCCGGCATGAAAGCCCGCAAGTTCGGCCGCATCATCAATGTGGCCTCGGCACACGGCCTGGTCGGCTCGCCATTCAAGTCGGCTTACGTCGCCGCCAAGCACGGCGTCGTCGGTCTGACAAAGGTGACGGCGCTCGAAGGCGCCGAAGTCAACGTCACGGCGAACGCCATCTGTCCCGGCTACGTTTGGACGCCACTCGTCGAAAAGCAGATCGACGACCAAGCGGCGACGCACAACATCGACCGCGAGAAAGTGATCCGCGACGTTCTGCTGGTCAACCAACCGAACAAGAAATTCGCGACCGTCGAGGAGATGGGCGCGCTCGCCGTGTTTCTAGCCAGCGACTTGGCCGCTTCGATCACGGGCACAGCCTTGCCGGTCGACGGCGGCTGGACCGCACACTGAACACTCAACGGGAGAACGAAGATGAACAAGACCGTCCCCCTGCCCCGCAAGAGCGGACCCGCACGCACGGGCACCAGGCGTCTCAACCTCGCGCTCCAGGGCGGCGGCTCGCACGGCGCGTTCTCATGGGGCGTGCTCGACCGCCTGCTTGAAGACGACCGGATCGAGATCGACAGCATCACCGGCGCGTCGGCCGGCGCGGTGAACGCGGTCGTGCTCGCCGACGGCATAGCCTCGGGCGACCGCGAACAAGCGCGCGACACGTTGAACAAGTTTTGGCACGGGATCAGCGACGCGGGAAAGTACAGTCCCCTGCGCCGTTCGCCCACGGAGGCGCTGCGCGGCGGGTGGAGCCTCGACTCCTCGCCCGCTTACGTTTGGATGGACATGCTGTCCCGGATTGCGAGCCCGTACGATCTAAATCCGTTCAATCTGAATCCGCTGCGCGACATATTGAAGAAGTTCGTCGATTTCGACCGGGTGCGGGCCAGTCAGGTAAAGCTGTTCGTATCGGCGACGAACGTCGAGACGGGGCGCACAAAGGTCTTCAAACGCGAGGAGCTCACCGCCGATCACATACTCGCCTCGGCGTGTCTGCCATTCATGTTCCAAGCGGTGACGATCGGCGGCGTGCCCTACTGGGACGGCGGCTACATGGGCAACCCGCCGCTGTGGCCGCTGTTCGAGCACGCACAGGCCGACGACGTGATGATCGTACAGATCAACCCGATCCGTCGGCCCGGCGTGCCGCGGTCGGCGCGCGACATCTTGAACCGGCTCAACGAGATCACGTTCAACGCTTCGTTGTTGCGCGAGTTGCGCACGATCGACTTCGTGACGCGGCTGATGGACGAAGGGCGGCTCGAAGGCACCGGCTACCGGCGCGTACTGGTGCACATGGTCGAGGACGAGATGTCGCTTTCCGCCCTCGGCGCGTCGTCGAAGCTCAACACCGAGCACGAGTTCCTCGACATGCTGTTCGCCAAAGGGCGGCAGGCGACCGAGCACTGGCTTGCCGCGCATTTCGACGCGCTCGGCGAACGCTCGACCGTCAATATCCGCGAACTGTTCATGGGCGACGAGGACGCGCTCGACGGCGACCGGATCACGCGTCAGGCGCTGTTCCGCGACCGCGCTGCAGCAACAACCACCAAACCTTGAGGCGACCGCACATGCTCACGCGCAAATCCATCACGTTGCTTGTACTCTCAGCTTACATCGCCTTCGTGTTCGTTCAGTCGCTGTTCTTCAAATTCACCAGCTCGCAGGAGAGCATCTTCATCTTCGCGACCCTGCGCGATTGGTCGGGCATCGGCTTGTTCGAGCCGTTCGGCCGCTTCTTCATCGGTGCTTCTGAACTGGTGGCCGCAATCCTGCTCTTTATTCCGCGCACACGCTTCTTCGGCGCCGGCATGGCGCTTGTTATCGTCACGGGCGCGATTTTCTTCCACCTGTTCACGCCGCTCGGCGTCGAGATCATGGGCGACGACGGCTTGCTGTTCGCACTCGCCTGCGGCGTCTGGTTGTCGAGCGCCGCGATCTTGCTGATTGAGCGCGAAGCCGTTTTCGCCTTCTTGAGATCGCTGCTCGCGCTGGCAGCGCCCGCGAGCCGCTAAAGTCTCCGGATGCCGGTTAGGCCAACGCGAAACTGCCGGACATCGCCGATCTGCACGATCCGCCCCGATGCCAGTATCGGATCGGCAACGAAGGGAAGAAGACCCGGCCCGTGCGG
>JBJXEH010000263.1:0-8944 GCA_046153995.1 Micropepsaceae bacterium | reverse complement strand
CGGCTGCAGCATGCGGATTTGATGATCTTGGGTGGGTTGAACGAGGGCGTGTGGCCGCCGGCGACCGATCCGGGGCCGTGGCTCAACCGGCCGATGCGGCGCGAACTCGATGTCAGCCAGCCTGAACGTCGCGTGGGTTTGTCCGCGCACGATTTCTGCCAAGCTGCTGCGGGCGACGAAGTGTTGCTCACGCGGGCGGAGAAGGATGGCGGTGCGCCGACGACGCCGTCGCGGTGGCTGACGCGGCTTTCGATGCTGGTCGAGGGGGCGGGGTTCGCGGATCGGTTGGAGAATAAGCGGCTCGTCGAGATTGCGCGGCGGCTCGATAAGCCTCTGTCACCGCCGAAGGCCATCGAGCCGCCGGCGCCGAGGCCGCCGGTTGCGGCCCGGCCGCGTGCGTTGGCTGTGACGCAGGTCGAGCTTTGGTTGCGCGATCCGTATGCGCTTTACGCGAAGAAGATTTTGAAGCTCGAAAAGCTAAAGCCGATCGATATGGACCCATCAGCCGCGGAGCGCGGGTCGGTCATTCACAAGGCGCTGGAAAATTTCGTGAAACTTTACCCGACTGCGTTGCCGCCGGACCTGGAGGCGCTCAGCGAACTGATGCGCTGCGGGCAAGAGGCGTTCGGCGCTCTGCTCGATCAACCGGGTGTGCGCGGGTTCTGGTGGCCGCGGTATGAGCGGATCGCGCGGTGGTTCTTGACGTTCGAGCAGGAGCGGCGCGAGCGCGCGGGAACTGTGCTGGCCGAGCAAACGGGGACGCTCTCGTTCCCGGCGCCCGGGGGCGTGTTTACGCTGAGTGCGAAGGCGGACCGCATCGAGTTGCTTGGGGGTGGCGCTATTGCGATCGCGGACTACAAGACCGGGACTACGCCGACGGGCCCCCAAGTGAAGTCGGGGTTGAACCCGCAGTTGACGCTTGAGGCCGCGATTGCGCTTGAGGGTGGGTTTCCCGGTCTTGCGGCGTTGAGCGTCGATCAGCTGGTCTATGTGGCGCTGAAGGGCGATGCGGCCGCCGGCGAAGAGCAGGTGCTCGATTTCAAGGACTCCGATCCCAACGCGGAAGCGGCGAAGGCGAAGGCCGGGTTGCAGAAATTCGTCGCCCAGTTCGATTCACCGGCGCAGGCTTATTTGTCGAAGCCGCGCGTTCTGTTGGAACGCCATGCGGGCGATTACGATCACTTGGCGCGGGTCAAGGAATGGTCGTCGGGGGACGACGATGAGCGTTGAGCAGCAACAACTTGCCACCGATCCGTGGACGTCGGCTTGGGTGTCGGCGAATGCGGGGTCGGGCAAGACACACGTGCTCGTTGATCGGATCGCGCGGCTATTGCTCGATGGCAGCCCGCCGGACCGTTTGTTGTGCTTGACGTTCACGCGGGCTGCGGCGGCAGAGATGTCGACGCGGTTGTTCAAGCGGCTTGGCGCTTGGACGCTAATTCCGGACGACGAGTTGGTTGCCGACTTAGAGGCGCTGACGGGCCAAGACGCCGGCGACTTGATGATCGAACGGGCGCGGCGGTTGTTTGCGGAGGCGCTGGAGTCGCCGGGCGGCTTGCGTATCCAGACCATTCACGCGTTCTGCGAGCGGCTCTTGAAGCGCTTTCCGCTGGAGGCGGGCGTGGTGCCGCAATTCTCCGTGCTCGATGAGCGCGCGACAGAGGAGCTCATCGACGAAGCGAAGGACGTTGTACTGCGGCAGGCGGCGTCGACCGACGCGGCGCTCGGCGATGCGATTGCGGCGCTGACCGCTTATGCGGGTGAAGAGCGGTTTGACGTGCTGATGCGCGGCATCGCGGGTGAGCGGGCTTGGGTCGAGGCGTTTCTGGAGCGGGCGTCACCGCTTGAAGGTTCGCTCAAGCGTTCGGTCGGGCTTGATGCTGCAGCTAGCGAGCGGTCGATTTTGGATGAGGCGATGGCGGCGCTCGATCCAGCGTCGCTCACGCGCGTTGCGGCGGCGCTTGCGCGTGGGTTGAAAACGGACAAGGCGCGGGCCGACGTGATCCGTCGCTTTGCGGCGGAGCGGGACGGGGTTTGGTTCGAGCGGTTTTTGAGCGTTTTTCTGACGAAGGAAGGCGACCGGCGGCGCACGCTGGCCACGAAGGGTGTGATCGAGGCCGAGCCGGCGGCGGGCGAACTGCTCGACCAATTCGGCGATGTGGCGGAGGCTGCGCGCGACCGGTTGAACGCGCTCTTCGTCGCGGAGGTGTCGGGCTATCTGCTTACTGTTTCGCAGGCCATGTTGCGCGCGTATGCGGGGCTGAAGCGGCGGCGCGCGGTGCTCGACTACGACGACTTGATCGCGCATGCGGTGGCTCTGTTTTCGAGCCCCGGGGCGTCGTGGATTCTCTACAAGCTGGATGGCGGGATCGACCACATTCTGGTGGACGAGGCGCAGGACACCAGCCCGCGTCAGTGGGAAATCATCAAGGCGATCGCCGAGGAGTTTTTCGCGGGCAAGGGTGCCGAGCGGCGCGAGCGCGTTGTGCAGCGGACGGTGTTTTCGGTCGGCGACACTAAGCAGTCGATCATGTCGTTCCAGGGTGCGCGGCCGGCGTCGTTCGCCGAAACGCGGTTCGTGATCGAGCAACAGGCGTTCGGCGCGAAGGTGGATTTCGTGCGCGTGCCGCTGGTGAAATCGTTCCGCACGGCGCCGCGCATCCTACAGTTTGTCGACGACGTATTCGGCGATCAGGCGGTGCGCGACGGCGTGCTGTTCGACGAGGACGACGTGCGCCACGAAGCGGTCAGGGAAGATGTCGCTGGGCTCGTCGAGCTTTGGCCGGTGGTGAAGCCGCCGGACTTGCCGGAAGCGGCGATGTGGGATGCGCCGCAGGATCGCGTTGCCGCCGATCATCCGGCGGTGACGTTGGCGCAGACGATTGCTGCGCGCATTGCGGGGTGGATCGAGGGCGGCGAGGCCGTGTTCGACAAGCAGGCTAAGGTTCTTCGGCCGATGACGGCCGGCGATATCATGGTGCTGGTGCGGCGGCGCAATTTGCTGGCCGAAGAAATTATCCGGCAGCTGAAGCGGCGGTCGATCCCGGTTGCGGGTGCCGACCGGCTAAAGCTCGCTGAGCATATCGCGGTTATGGATTTGATGGCGCTCGGGCGGTTCGCGCTCATGCCGCGGGATGATCTGACCCTTGCGACGGTGCTCAAGAGTCCTTTGTGCGGGCTGGACGAAGACGCGCTGTTCGAGCTGGCGCATGGACGGGCGAAACGATCCCTGTGGTCTGTGTTGCGCGACAAGGCGCATGATGCGCGCTTTGCGGACGCGCTGTTGTTCCTCGACCGGGTTTGGGATCAGGCAGACCGGCTGCCGCCTTATGAGTTCTACGCCAACGTGCTTGGCGAGATGGGCGGGTGGACGAAGATGCTGGCGCGGCTGGGGCCCGATGCTGCCGATCCGATCGAGGAGTTTTTGAACGCGGCGCTGGCGTTCGAGCAAGCGCACACGCCGTCGCTCGAAGCGTTCCTGCATGCGATCGAGAATACGCAGACCGAGATCAAACGCGATCAGGATCGGGGCGAAGGGGCCGTGCGCGTCATGACGGTGCATGCCGCGAAGGGGCTTGAGGCGCCTGTCGTGATCTTGCCCGACACGTGCACGACGCCGCGGCATGGGCGGCACGACAAGGACTTGCTCGACGCCGAGAAGGTGCCGCTTTGGAAGGTCAAGAGCGAGCGCGACGATCCGGTGCGGGCCCGCGCGCGGACCGAGGGCAAAGACGAGCGGATGCGGGAGTACCGGCGGCTGCTTTATGTGGCGCTGACGCGTGCGCGTGACCGGCTCTATGTGTGCGGTTACAATGGCCGCGACAGGCGCGAGCCCGAGTGCTGGTACGATGTCGTCGCGGCGGCGATGAACCGGCTCGATGCGGATCAAGTTCCCGATGACGCGGGTGAGATCTTGTGCCGCTTCGGCGAGATACCGATTCCGGAACAACCTCGCGTGGCCGTGGCCACTGTCGTGCAAACGGCTCCTGCATGGGCGCGAACGGTCGCGCCGCGTGAGCGTCCGATCGAACGCGTCGAGCCTTCCGGCGCGCTGCCTGCGGTGCGCCGGCGCGGCGATGGTACGGGCGGCGGGTTGGAGCGCGGGCGGGCTATTCACAAAGCGCTGGAGCGGCTTGCGTCTGCGCCGCCGGAGCGGTGGAGCGACATAGCGCGCGAGACGGCGCTTGAGTTCATTCCCGATGTGGTGCTGGCACAAGCTGCCGCGAACGAGGCGTTGGCGGTGCGGCGCGACTTGCTGCTCAGCTACCTGTTCGCGCCGGGGTCTTACGGCGAGGTGCCGTTGCGCGGGTTCGTCGATTGGCGCGGCAAGACCGTCGATGTTGCCGCGCGGCTCGATCGCGTGGTCGTGCGCGAAAACGACGTGCTGATCGTCGAGTATAAAACCGACAGGGTGGTGCCGAAGGCGCTGACCGCGATCCCTTCGAACTACGTGGCGCAGCTCGCGCTTTATCGTCTGGCAGTGGCGCGGATGTTCCCAAGGCAGCCTGTGAATTGCGCCATTCTCTGGACGGTTGAGCCGCGCCTTGGGTTACTGCCCTCAACGTTGCTTCAGGAGGCCGTGAGCCCGCTTGACCCCCCGGCTGGGGCTTCCTAAGTCTTATAGCCAAGCTATTCAAAAGGACGATGAAAATGCCTTCCAAGGTAACGGATGCGAGTTTCGACAAGGACGTGCTGAATTCGTCGACGCCGGTGCTGGTCGATTTCTGGGCTGAGTGGTGCGGGCCTTGCCGGCAGATCGCGCCATCGCTCGAAGAACTCTCGAACGAGATGGGCGGCAAAATCTCGATTGCTAAGATGAACATTGACGAAAATCCGACGATCCCGACGCGATTCGGCGTGAAGAGCATTCCGACGCTGATGATCTTCAAGGGCGGCCAAGTGGCGGCGACGAAAGTGGGTGCGCTTTCGAAGCAACGCTTGAAGGAATGGATCGATTCGGCGCTCTAAATTTCGCCGCGGAAATTCGAAAGCCGCCCGGTTTTCCGGGCGGCTTTTTTGCACCCGCAAGTGACTCGACGGCACGGTGCGCGTGGGCCACGGTCGCGGCCCAGTTCAGATTCACGATTCGAGGAACCGATGAGCGTGACCGTTACCGATGCGACGTTTCAGCGTGATGTGCTTGGCTCGCAAAAGCCCGTGCTCGTCGACTTCTTCACCGAATGGTGCGCGCCGTGCAAGCCGCTGGCGGTCTCGCTGGACGAGCTTGCGGGCGAGATCGGCGACAAGATCACGATCGTGAAGGTGAACGCCGAGATGAGCCCGGCTTCCACGAACAAGTACGGCGTGCGCGGGTTCCCGACGATGCTGATTTTCAAAGGCGGCGAGGTTGCCGCGTCGCGCAGCGGCGCGATGGCGAAGAACAAGATCCGCGAGTGGATCGAGCAGAGCATTTAGCGCCGGTGCATGCGCAAACCCTGCCGGGGCAGGTCAGGGTTTCACATGGTGTTGATGTCTTAGCGCCTCCGGACCGTGGCCCTTGCTCTCGACAAGGCCTCCGTGTTGTTGCGAGTGTTCGCTGCTAAACGGGGTTGAGAACACAGTGTTGAAGGTCGATCGACGCGCATTTGTTGCGGGCGCTGGCTCGCTTGGGTTGTTTAGTTCTGTTTCGGCGTGGGCGGAACCCGCGGCAGGTTGGAAGCCGCTCACCACCGAACCCTACAAGGGCAAGCAGGACGACATCTCGTTCGTTTCGCGCGATGTGGGTTGGTACGGCAACGGCGCGGGGAAGCTCTATCGCACGACGAACGGCGGCGAGACGTTCGAGAAGATTTGGGATCAACCGGGGACGTTTGTCCGCGCTCTTGGGTTCGTTGACGAGCGCAACGGGTTCTTGGGCAATGTCGGCACCGACTACTATCCGGGCGTGACCGATACGAAGCCGCTCTATCGCACGCGCGATGGCGGTGCGACTTGGCAGGCGATCGGGGCGCCGGGGATCGAGATCGTCAAAGGCATTTGCGGGATCGATATTCTCTCGCAGAAGCGCGTGTTTCAGGGCGAGTTGCGGTCTGGCGTGATCGTCCATGCGGCGGGGCGGGTCGGTGGGACGGCGGCGATGCTGCGTTCGACCGATGGCGGCGAGACTTGGCGCGTGATCGATCTCCGGCCGCATGCCGGGATGATTCTGGACGTGAAATTCTTCGATGCGGAGAACGGGCTTGTCTGCGCCGCGACATCGGATGACATCGAGAAGGCGAACGCGCTCATCCTGCGCACGGCGGATGGCGGGCAGACTTGGACGCGCGCTTACCAATCGTCGCGTCCTTTCGAGAATTGCTGGAAGATGAGTTTCCCATCGCGCGAGGTAGGATTCGCGACGGTGCAGAACTATCAGGATGGCACGACGAAGCGCGTGGTCGTAAAGACCACGGACGGCGGCAAGACGTGGAGCGAACTGCCGCTTGCCGACGATGCCCGCGTGCGGGAGTTCGGTGTGGGCTTCGTCGACGAGCGTTGGGGTTGGGTTGGGACCACGATCTCGGGCTTCGAGACGCGCGACGGCGGGGCGACGTGGGCGCCGGTGCAGATGGGCCAAGCGGTCAACAAGATTCGTATCGTGCGCGACGGCATGCGCTTTCGCGCTTTCGCGATCGGCGTGCAGGTGCACCGGCTGGACGGCTAGGCGTTTTCGCGCAGCACAGCGCCCGCTAAACGCAACGAACCGCAGAGGACGATGCGGGGCGGGGTTTTCGATTTGACGAGTTGGTTGCGGGCTTCGATTTGCAGCATCGCGTCTTCGATCGAAGGGGCCGGGTGCGCGTCGAGGCCTTCGGCGCGTGCGGCGTCATAGAGTTGGCCGGCGCCGAGGCTTGCCGTGTCGCCTGGGATCTCGACCGTGGTCACGTGTTTGGCGAGGCCGCGGAATGCAGCGAAGAAGCCGCGCGGGTCCTTCGTTTGCAGCATGCCGCAGACGAGGTAGAGCGGGCGCGACATCGTTTCTTCGAGGTCGGCAATCGCATGGGCCAGCGCGCGGCCACCGTGCGGGTTGTGTGCGCCGTCGAGCCAGATTTCGGCGTCCTTGGGTGCTGCGTTGACCAGGGGGCCGCGGGTTAGGCGCTGCATGCGGCCCGGCCAATCGACCGACATTAGCCCATCTTCGAAGGCACGGTCTTCGATGGCGAAGCCCGTCGCTTTGCGGAGCGCTGCGATGGCCATCGCAGCGTTGACGATTTGGTGCGCGCCGGTGAGCCGCGGCATCGGCAGGTCGATCAAGCCGTTCTCGTCTTGGAACACCATGCGGCGGTGTTCTTCGTGGGCCATGAAGTCTTGGCCCCAGATCGAGAGCGGGATGCCAAGCTGCACGGCGCGTTCTTCGATGACCTCTCGTGCGTCGTCGGCTTGAGGGCCGATGATGCAAGGCACGCCGCGCTTCATGATGCCGGCCTTTTCGCCGGCGATCGCCTTCAGATCGTCGCCTAGATACTGCTGATGATCGAGGTCGACTGGCGTGATGATCGTGACGGCCGGACGCTCGATCACGTTCGTCGCGTCGAGGCGGCCGCCCAAGCCCACTTCCAAGATCAGCGCGTCCGCTTTGCGGCGGGAGAAGGCGAGGAAGGCTGCTGCCGTCGTGATCTCGAAGAACGTGATCGGCTCGCCGCCATTCGCTTCTTCGCATTCTTCCAGCAACGCTTGGAGTTCGTCTTCGTCGATCAGCTTGCCGCTGAGCCGAATGCGTTCGTGGAAGCGCACGAGGTGGGGCGAGGTGTAGACGTGGACGCGCTTGCCCGCGGACTCCAGCATTGCGCGCAGGAAAGCGCAGGTGGAGCCTTTGCCGTTCGTGCCGGCAACGTGGATCACGGGCGGCATCCGGCGTTCGGGGTTGCCGAGTTTGCCAAGCAGCCGCTCGATCCGGCCTAAGGACAGGTCGATGACTTTGGGATGGAGGGCGGTGAGGCGGGCCAGGATTTCGTCGCTGGCCAGCGCGTCCGGAGACGGGGCGCTCATAGTGTCGGCTGTTTGGGGCCTGCGTAGGACGGCATGGCGTAGGGGCTGACGGTCGCCACGGCGCGCGAGGTTTTGCGTGCGAGCAGCTTCAGCACGCGGCCGAGCGCGTCGCGCATCTTGTGGCGGTGGACGACCATATCGACCATGCCGTGGTCGAGCAGGTATTCCGCGCGCTGGAAACCCTCGGGCAGTTTTTCGCGGATCGTGTTTTCGATGACGCGGGGGCCTGCGAAGCCGATGAGAGCGCCGGGTTCGGACACGTGAATGTCGCCCAGCATCGCGTAGGAGGCCGTGACGCCGCCTGTCGTCGGGTCCGTGTGGCAGACGATGTAGGGCAAGCCCGCTTCGCGCAGCATCTGCACCGCGATCGTCACGCGGGGCATCTGCATCAGCGAGAGGATGCCTTCCTGCATGCGTGCGCCACCCGAGGCGGTGAACAGCACGAACGGCGTTTTGTGGTCGATTGCGGCGCGCATGGCTGCGATCAAGCCTTCGCCGACCGCCATGCCGAGCGAGCCGCCCATGAAATCGAACGATTGGATCGCGACCGTCGTGCGCACGCCTGCGATGTTGCCGCGTGCGGCTTTCAATGCGTCGAGCTCGCCGGTTTTCGCGCGCGCTTCGCGTAGGCGGTCGGCGTAACGCTTTTCATCCTTGAATTTCAGCGGATCGAGCGGCACTTCGGGCAGCGCGATGTCGTCCCAGCCGCCTTCATCGAAGAGCGTCTTCATGCGCGCGACTGCGCCGATGCGCATATGGTTGTCGCAATGCATGCAAACGAACGACGCGGCTTCGAGGTCGCGGTGGAAGATCATGCCGTCGCACTGCCCGCATTTACGCCAGAGATTATCCGGCGTGTCGGACTTTGCGCTCCACAGCGATTTGATTTTCGGGCGGACGAAGTTCGTGATCCAGTTCATGCCCTGACCGCTACACCTGACCGAACAACTTGTTTACCATATCCCCAGCAACCCGC
>JBJXEH010000262.1:0-3348 GCA_046153995.1 Micropepsaceae bacterium | reverse complement strand
AGCCAAGCCCCGCTCGACGCGCTCGGCGGCTCGATCCGCCACTTTGCGGTGGTGGACAAGACCGGCGTCATGCTGCCCGCAATCGACGCGGCGCTCGAACGCGACGTCACCGCCCGCGGCCTCCTGGTGCTTAGCGCCTACGCAGAAGAAAACGCCGAGGCCGAAAAGCTACGCGACGAACGCCCCGATCTGGCGGCCCTTCTGCTCGACGGCGATGCGTTCAGCGAAGCCTCCATCGACGCCATCGAAGCCCGCGGCGGCGTCAGCCAAACCTTCGTCGAACTGCGCCCCTACCTGAAGCCCGATGCGCCGAACTTCAACGCGCCGATCCGCCGCTTCTTCCGTGTCGATCTGCCCGAAGGCATCGGCGACAGCGACGACATGCTGGCTGCCGCCGAACCCTACCTCTCGGCCGACAAGATGATCGCGGGTCCCTACGGCGCGGTCTCGCTCTGGGCGATCCTGTTCATCCCAAAAGACTTCCTCGAAGGCAAGGCGAACGCGACCTACGTAACCGACGACACGAACCGCGTCTTCTTACGCGAAGTGTTGCGCCAAGCGCTCGACAGCGAACTTAAGCGTCGCGAGGCCGAGGCCCTCGGCGTCCCCATCGACGCCACGAAGAAGGTGTTGAGCACCGCAGGCCGCATCGAAACGCTTGACCCGGACCCGGAGCGTTTGGGCGCCTTGAGCCACATGCGTCAGCTCAA
This sequence comes from Micropepsaceae bacterium, assembly GCA_046153995.1. Taxonomy (GTDB): domain Bacteria; phylum Pseudomonadota; class Alphaproteobacteria; order Micropepsales; family Micropepsaceae; genus SZUA-430. The sequence goes on along the minus strand of JBJXEH010000262.1, from coordinate 2,638 downwards.
CGTCATCGGCGCCGTCGTCGTCTACCTGATGCTGTTCATGGCAGTTTTCATGACGGCAAACATGGTCGTGATGGCGCTCGTTGAGGAGAAGAGCAACCGCGTCGCCGAACTGCTGCTGTCGTGCGTGAAGGCCGAGACGCTGATGGCGGGAAAGCTCTTCACCGGCCTGCTGCTCGCACTGCTGCTCGTTGGCGTGTGGGCAGGCAGCGCGATACTTAGCGTCGACGCGTTGTTCCCGAGCGCCAAGGTGATCGTCGAAAACCTAACCGAGAGCTTGAAGAACCCAGGTCAGCTCATCATGCTGTTCACGTTCTTCTCGCTGGCCTACCTGACGGTGGGCTCGTTCTTTCTCGCCGCCGGCAGCGCCGCAACCTCGATCACCGACGCGCAGGCGATCGTGGCGCCCGCAACCATGGTCACGCTGCCCATCTTCATGCTGCCGATTGCGGTGGCTTACGACCCGATGGGCCCGCTGGCGCGCTTCGCGTCCTATCTGCCGGTCTTCGCACCGTTCACGATGATGGTCCGCTCGCTCAGCGTGCCGGAAGGCATCGACATCCTAGGCGCGCTCGTTGTCAGTGTGCTGACGCTCTGGTGGATGATCCGGCTCGTCGCCCGCGTCTTCCGCGCAAACTTGCTGCGCCCCGACTCGACGTCGACGTTCCTAGGGTTTCTGCGTGACCTGTTCGGTCGTCGCAAACCCTCTTAAAAACAATGAGGCCGCCAAGCGAACCTGGCGGCCTCAACCCCTCTAACTCGAAAAAAGCGTCTAGCGCGGACCGCCCATACCGCGCGGCTTCACGACCTTCGGCGTGCGCGGCAGAACGCCCTCGCGCTGAAGCTTCTTGCGTTGCAGTTTGCGGGCCCGGCGCACGGCCTCCGCCTTCTCGCGGGCGCGCTTCTCGGACGGCTTTTCGTAGTGATTGCGCAGCTTCATCTCGCGGAACAGGCCTTCGCGCTGCATCTTCTTTTTCAGCGCCTTCAGGGCCTGGTCGACATTGTTGTCACGCACGATGATCTGCAAAGGAAGCCTCCGGCTAAACAAAACCGGGCAACGCCGTCGTCAGCGCTGCCCGCCAATTCGGCCGGGGTGATACCAGAGGCATGCGGCGCTGTCCACCCTTGGAAGGCCGCGGGCGGGCCGTCATATAAGCCGCATGACCATCAGAAAAATCGCGCGGATGGGCCATCCCGTGCTGGCCGAAAAGGCGGAGGCGATCACGGACCTCGCCGACCCCGAACTGCGACGACTTGTCGAGGACATGGTCGAGACCATGATCGACGCGAACGGCGCGGGCCTCGCCGCCCCGCAGGTCCATGAATCGATCCGCCTCGTGATCTTTCAAGCCCCGGCCCACCGCTCCGACCCCGGGTTGAGCGAGGCCGAAGCCTACGATCACACCGCGCCGCTGACGGTGCTCGTGAACCCCGTCATCGAAGTGCTGTCGAGCGAGAAAGAAGGCGGCTGGGAAGGCTGCCTGTCGGTCCCGGGCCTGCGCGGCTGGGTCGAACGTGCCGCCCACATCCGCTACCGTGGCACAGGCCTCGACGGCGAACCGATCGAACGCGTGGCCAAGGGTTTCCACGCCCGCGTCGTGCAGCACGAATGCGACCACCTTGATGGTATTCTTTACCCGCAACGCATGAGCGACCTTTCAAAGCTCATCTTCGAAAGCGAGACGAAACATTGGCTCGAACCAAAAGAGTGAAGGGCGCCCCCACGGCGACCGACAAGTGGCGTGAGAAAATCCTCGCTGAGGCGCTCGCCCACGTCGCCTTCGACGGCTGGCACGACAACACGTTAAAAGCCGCCGCCGACAAGGTCGGCGCCAGCGACGCCGAACTGAAGTCCGCCTTCCCGCGCGGCGTCGCCGACGCGCTGCTGTTCTTCTCAAGCGAAGCCGACCGACAAGCCGTGGAGGCGATCGAGGCGGCAGACCTGAAACCCATGAAAGTGCGCGAGCGCGTCACGTTCGCCGTCAGGCAACGCGTCGAAGCCGTGATGAAACACAAGGAAGCTGCCCGCCGGGGCGCCGCCATCTTCGCGCTCCCACAACACGCGCTCGACGGCACGACAGCGGTCTACCGCACGGTGGACGGCCTCTGGCGCGCCGTCGGCGACACGTCCACCGACTTCAACTTCTATACCAAGCGCCTGCTGCTCTCGGGGGTCTACACGACGACAATGCTCTACTGGTTCGCCGACAACAGCGACGACGCGGGCGACACCTGGAAATTCCTAGACCGCCGCATCGCCGACGTGATGCAAATCGAAAAGGTGAAGGCGCAAGTGACGAAATTCGCCGAAGGCTTGCCGAACCCACTCAGCATCCTAGGTGCGCTCCGCTACCCAAAGCGCTAAGCGTCAGGCCTCAACCCCAACGGATAGAGCCGCGTCAGGTGCCCCATCTTGCGCCCAGGCCGCGCCTCGCCTTTGCCGTAGAGATGCACTGCCGTCGACGAGCCCCCAGCGAACTCGCACCACGCATTCGCTTCTGGCCCGAGCAAGTTCGTCATCACCGCATCCGAATGCCGCGCCGGATCGCCGAGCGGCCAGCCGGCGACTGCACGAATATGCTGTTCGAACTGGCTGACCGCGCAGCCGTCGATCGTCCAGTGTCCCGAATTGTGCACGCGC
>JBJXEH010000261.1:0-26829 GCA_046153995.1 Micropepsaceae bacterium | reverse complement strand
GGCACGATGAAGCGCCACAACTACAGCGGCTTGGAGGCGAGCCACGGCGTTTCGATCTCGCATCGCTCCGCCGGCTCGACGGGTAACCGCCAAGATCCGGGCCGCACGTTTAAGGGCAAGAAGATGTCGGGCCACATGGGCCAAGTGCTGGTCACGACGCAAAACGTCGAGATCGCCAAGGTCGACGTCGAACGCGGCCTGATCATGATCAAGGGTGGTGTCCCCGGCTCCAAGGGCAGCTGGGTCACGGTGCGCGACGCCGTAAAGCGTCCGCTACCGAAAGAAGCCCCGAAACCTGCTGCGGTGAAGAAGCCCGCGGCGGCGACCGCGGCGTGAGGAGAGACAAATGAAAGTCAAAGTCCTCACCCTTGAAGCCGGCAACGCCGGGGAAGTCGAACTCTCCGAAGGCGTGTTCGGCGTATCCCCACGCGCGGACATCCTCGCGCGCGTCGTCCAGTGGCAAGAGAACAAGCGCCACAAGGGCCAAGCCCGCGTGCTCACCCGTTCGGAAGTCGATCGCACGACGAAGAAGATTTACAAACAGAAGGGCACCGGCCAAGCCCGTCACGGCGCGGCGGCGGTCGGTCAGTTCCGCGGCGGCGCGAAGGCTATGGGCCCGGTGCTTCGCTCGCGAGAAACCGACCTCCCGAAAAAGGTGCGTGCCTTGGGCCTCAAAATGGCCCTCTCAGCGAAGAGAAAAGACGGCCAGCTTGTCATCCTCGACGCGGCCGCAGTGAAAGAAGCCAAAACCAAGAAAGTTGCTGCCTCGTTCGGCAAGCTGGGCCTGAAGTCGGCGCTCATCGTCGACGGCGCCTTCGACACCGGTTTTGAGCGTGCCGCCCGCAACATCAAGAACATCGACCTCCTGTCGGTTGCCGGTATCAACGTTCTCGACGTACTGCGCCGGGAAAAGCTGGTGCTGACCAAGGCCGCGTTGAGCGCGATCGAGGAGCGCTTCAAATGACGAAGTCCAGCTACACGGCGATCTTGTCGCCGGTGATCACCGAAAAGTCGACGAAGCTGTCGGAGCACAATCAAGTCGTGTTCCGTGTGCCGCACGACGCGACGAAGCCGCAAATCAAGAAGGCGGTCGAGGAGCTGTTCAAGGTGAAGGTCAAAGGCGTCAACACGCTGGTGACCAAGGGCAAGAAGAAGATGTTCCGCGGCCGGATGGGTCAGCGGAGCGACGTGAAGAAAGCAGTCGTAACCTTGCACGAAGGTTCGATGATCGACGTGACGACGGGGCTCTAAACTATGGCGTTAAAGACTTTCAGACCCACGACGCCCTCGACGCGCCAATTGGTGTTGATCGACCGCAGCCAGCTGTTCAAAGGCCGGCCGGTGAAGCACCTGACCGAGCCGCAGAAGGAATACGGTGGCCGCAATAACACGGGCCGTATCACGACGCGCTGGCGCGGCGGCGGACACAAAAAGCTCTACCGCGTGATCGACTTCAAGCGCCGCAAGTTCGACGTCGAAGGCACGGTTGAGCGTATTGAGTACGACCCGAACCGTTCTTCGTTCATCGCCCTGATCAAGTATCCGGACGGTGAGCAGACGTACATCCTGGCGCCGCAGCGCTTGGGCGTTGGCGACAAGGTTATCGCCGGCCCGAAGGCGGACGTGAAGCCTGGCAACGCGATGCCGCTTGCCGCAATGCCGGTCGGAACGATCGTGCACAACGTCGAGTTCAAGGCGGGCGCGGGCGGCAAGATCGCACGGTCGGCCGGCACCTATGTGCAGTTCGTGGGCCGCGATCAGGGCTACGGCATCCTGCGCCTGAACTCGGGCGAAACCCGCAAGGTTCGTCTTGAGTGCATGGCGACGGTCGGCGCGGTCTCGAACCCGGACCACATGAACGAAGTGATCGGCAAGGCCGGCCGCAACGTTTGGAAGGGCAAGCGCCCGTCGGTGCGCGGCACCGCAATGAACCCGATCGATCACCCGCATGGCGGCGGCGAAGGCCGCACCAAAGGTGGCCGTCACCCGGTAACCCCGTGGGGCAAGTTCACCAAGGGCATGAAGACGCGCTCCAACAAGCGCACAACGAAATTAATCGTGACCACGCGTCACCTGAAGAAGAAGGGCTAGAGCGCTCATGGCTCGTTCAGTCTGGAAGGGACCGTTCGTCGACGGCTTTCTGCTCAAGAAAGCGGAGACAGCGCAAAAGTCCGGCCGCCGCGAAGTGATCAAGATCTGGAGCCGGCGCTCCACGATCCTGCCGCAGTTCGTGGGCCTGACATTTGGCGTATACAACGGCCAGAAGCACATCCCCGTACTCGTGACCGAAGAAATGGTCGGCCACAAGTTCGGCGAATTTTCGCCTACGCGGACGTTCTACGGTCACTCCGGCGACAAGAAAGTGAAGAGGGGAGCTTGAGATGAGCAAACCTGAAAGAGAGCGCTCGCTCGCCGATAATGAGGCGCAAGCCGTCGGCCGGATGATGCGCACGTCGCAATACAAGTTGAACCTCGTCGCGGGCCTGATCCGCGGCAAGAAGGTCGATCGCGCGATCGCAGACCTGACGTTTTCGAAAAAGCGCATCACGAACGATGTGCTGAAGATTCTGAAGTCGGCGGTCGCCAATGCCGAGAACAACCACAATTTGGACGTCGACGATTTGGTCGTCGTCAAGGCGTGGACCGGCAAGGACATGGTGCTGAAGCGCTTCCACGCGCGTGGCCGTGGCAAGGGTTCGCGCATCTTGAAGCCGTTCTCGGAGCTCACGATCGTCCTGCGCGAAGAGAAGCAGGAAAAGAAAGCAAAGAAGGCGAAGGGCAAAGGTAAGTCCGGCGCAAAGAAACCGGCAGCGCCAAAGAAGGAAGCCGCCTAATGGGTCAAAAAGTAAATCCGATCGGGCTGCGGCTCGGCATCAACCGTACGTGGGATTCGCGCTGGTTCGCCGATCGCCGCGAGTACGGACAGCTGCTGCACGAAGACCTGAAGATCCGCGCGTTCCTGCTCGACAAGCTTAAGCAGGCCGGCGTCGCGCGCATCATCATCGAACGTCCGCACAAGAAGTGCCGCGTAACGATCCATTCGGCGCGTCCGGGTGTCGTCATCGGCAAGAAGGGCGCCGACATCGAAAAGTTGAAGTCCGATCTCGGTAAGTTCACGAAGTCGGAAGTGCACCTCAACATCGTCGAAATACGCAAGCCCGAAATCGACGCGCACCTGATCGCCGAAAGCATTGCCCAGCAGCTCGAACGCCGCGTCTCGTTCCGCCGCGCGATGAAGCGCGCGGTGCAGTCGGCATTGAAGCTCGGCGCGCTCGGCATCCGCATCAACTGCGGCGGGCGTCTGGGTGGCGCGGAAATCGCGCGTACGGAATGGTACCGCGAAGGCCGCGTGCCGCTGCACACGCTACGCGCCGACATCGACTTCGGTGTCGCGACCGCGAAGACGGCGTACGGTACTTGCGGCGTGAAGGTTTGGGTGTTCAGAGGCGAAATCTTGGAACACGACCCGATGGCACAAGACAAGCGTTTGAGCGAAGCGCAGGAGCAGGGCGGTCAATCGCGTAGTCCGCGTCCCGCACCGGCGCCAGGTTAAGGACACACTCGGAACTCACCCATGCTGCAACCGAAACGGTCTAAGTACCGCAAGCAATTCAAAGGCCGCATTCGCGGCAAGGCGACTTCGGCGAACAAGCTCGACTTCGGCGAGTTCGGCCTGAAGGCGCTTGAGCCCGACCGCGTCACCGCCCGCCAGATCGAAGCGGCCCGCCGCGCGATCACGCGTGCGATGAAGCGCCAAGGCCGCGTGTGGATCCGCATGTTCCCGGACATCCCAGTCTCAAAGAAGCCGGCCGAAGTCCGCATGGGCGCAGGCAAAGGTGCGCCGGAGTTTTGGGCCTGCCGCGTGAAGCCCGGCCGCGTGCTGTTCGAAGTCGATGGCGTCAACTCGGCGACCGCGAAAGAAGCGTTGAGCCTTGCGGCTGCGAAGCTTCCGATCCGCACGAAGTTCGTCACGCGTCTGGGTCACACGGAATAGGGGAGAGCGCACGATGGCAAAGAAAAACGTAGGCGCAGTCTCCGAACTGCGGACGATGTCGCCGGACCAGCTCTCCGAAGAGCGGGTCAAGCTGCAGAAAGAGCAATTCAACCTGCGCTTCCAAAAGGCGACGGGTCAGTTGGAAAAGACTGCGCGCGTGCGGATTGTCCGCCGCACGATAGCCAAGATCAACACCGTCCTCGGCGAAAAGTCGCGGACGAAAGCGAAAGCTTAAGAGACCGATATGCCGAAACGAATTTTGCAAGGCGTCGTCGTGAGCGACAAAAACAAAAAGACGATCATCGTCGAGGTGGAGCGCCGCTTCATCCATCCGCTGCTCGGCAAGACGTTGCGCCGCTCGAAGCGCTATCACGCGCACGATGAACAAATCCGCTTCAAGTCCGGCGACACGGTGCGCATTCAGGAATGCCGCCCGATGTCGAAGCTGAAGCGTTGGGAAGTCCTCTACGACGCAGCAGCGTCTAAAGCTTAAGTAACGAGACACGAAGGCGCTACGCCCATGATTCAATCGACCACCAATTTGGACGTTGCCGACAACTCGGGTGCGCGGCGCGTCATGTGCATCAAGGTGCTTGGCGGGGCCCAGCGCCGCTATGCCACCGTGGGCGACATCATTGTCGTCTCCGTCAAGGACGCCATTCCGCGCGGCAAAGTGAAGAAAGGCGACGTGATGAAAGCCGTCGTCGTTCGCACCGCGAAAGAAGTCCGCCGCGCCGACGGGAGCTGCATCCGCTTTGACCGCAACGCCGCGGTCTTAATCAACAACCAAGGCGAGCCCGTGGGAACGCGCATCTTCGGTCCGGTCACGCGCGAGCTTCGCGCCAAGAACCACATGAAGATCGTCTCGCTCGCGCCGGAGGTTCTCTAATGGCCGTGAAGTTTAAAAAGGGTGACCGCGTCATGGTGGTCGCAGGCGAAGAGCGCAAACGCAAAGGCGCGCAGCCGCGCATCGGACAGATCCTGAAGGTCTATCCGGATGAAGACCGCGTGCTTGTGCAAGGCGTGAACATGGTCAAGCGCCACACGAAGCAGTCGGCGCGCAGCCAGGGCGGCATCATCTCGAAAGAGGCGCCCGTGCACATTTCGAATGTGGCGCACATCGACCCGAAGACGGGCGAAGCGACGCGTATCGGGTTTAAGACGTTGCAGGACGGCCGCAAGGTTCGCTTTGCGAAGAAGTCCGGGGAAGTGATCGATGTCTGAGAAAGACGCCAAAGGTAAAAAGGGCAAGGTCGAAGGCGCGGCGAAAGAAGCAAAGGGTCCGCCGCCATCCAAGACCGAAGAAAAGCGCGCAGAAAAGAAGGCAAAGGGCAAAGGCGAAGCAGCCACCGGCCCTGCCGTCACGACGCAGTCGGAATCGCAACGCGCGAAGGGCGTGAAGCTTGCCGCTGGTCAGAAGTACGTGCCGCGCGCGAAGACGCGGTACCACGACGTCGTGCGCAAGCAGCTGATCGAAAAGTTCGCCTACAAGAATGCGATGCAGGTGCCCAAGCTCGACAAAATCGTGATCAACATGGGCGTCGGTGAAACGACCGCCGACACGAAGAAAATTCAGTCCGCCGTCCGCGACCTTGCGCTGATCGCGGGCCAAAAGCCCGTCGTGACCAAGGCACGCATCGCGATCTCGAATTTCAAGGTGCGCGAAAACATGCCCTTGGGTTGCAAGGTCACGCTGCGCAAAGACCGTATGTACGACTTCCTCGACCGCCTGGTTACGATCGCGCTGCCGCGCGTGCGTGACTTCCGTGGCGTGTCGGCGAAGAGTTTCGACGGCCGCGGCAATTTCTCGATGGGTTTGAAGGAACACATCGTGTTTCCGGAAATCGACTACGACAAGATCGACACGGTGTGGGGGATGGACATCACCATCTGCACGACCGCGCATACGGACGACGAAGCCCAGGCGTTGCTCGCCGGCTTCCAAATGCCGTTTGCGAAATGACAATTTAAGGCGAAGACGACATGGCGAAGAAAAGTTCAATCGAGAAGAACAAGCGGCGCATCGGCCTCGTGAAGCGCTACGCGGGAAAGCGCGTGAAGCTGAAGGAGCAGGCGAACGACTTGTCGCTGGCGCCTGAGGATCGCTTTGCCGCGCGCCTCAAGCTTGCCGAACTGCCGCGCAACTCGTCGCCGTCGCGCATTCGCAATCGCTGCGAGCTGACGGGCCGCGCGCGCGGCAACTACCGCAAACTCAAAATGTGCCGCATCAAACTGCGCGAACTGGCCTCCCACGGGTTGATCCCGGGCATGGTCAAGTCGAGCTGGTAAAGGGGGTAAGACAGATGTCGATCAACGATCCCATTGGCGATCTCCTGACCCGCATCCGCAACGGTCAAGAACGCGGTCATGCGAAAGTCTCTTCGCCGGCCTCGAAGCTGCGCGGCCGCGTGCTCGATGTGCTGACGGGCGAAGGCTACATCCGCGGCTACGCCGAGGTGACGCACACGCAGTCGAAGCCGGAGTTCGAGATCGAGCTCAAGTACTTCGACGGCAAGCCGGTGATCAAAGAGATCCGCCGCGTCTCCACGCCGGGACGCCGCGTGTATTCGTCGATCAGTGAACTGAAGCCCGTGCGCAACGGACTTGGCATTTCGATTTTGTCGACGCCGAAGGGCGTCATGTCGGACGCGCTGGCCCGCGAGCAGAACGTGGGCGGCGAAATTCTGTGCCACGTGTTCTGAGAAGCAAACGGGCACAGGTGAGGTAAGAACGATGTCGCGAATTGGTAAGAAACCGGTGCTGCTGCCCACGGGCGTGACGGCGACCGTCAAGGACCGCGAAGTCAAGGTCAAAGGCCCAAAGGGCGAGCTATCGCTCCGCGTGGTCGACGGCATCGACGTGACGGTCGACAAGGGCGGCATCACGCTGACGCCGAAGGAACTGACCGACGATCTGCGCGCCAAGTGGGGCTTGCAGCGCACGCTGGTCAACAACCTGGTCGAAGGCGTGTCGAAGGGCTTTGCCCAACAGCTTGAGATCGCGGGTGTCGGCTTCCGCGCGGCGGTGCAGGGCAAGAACCTGCAGCTGCAGCTCGGCTACAGTCACGACGTGATCTATCCGATCCCGGCCGGCATCGACATCAAGTGCGAGAAGCCGACGCTGATCCTCGTGTCGGGTTCGGACAAACAGAAGGTCGGCCAGGTGGCCGCCGAAATTCGCGGGTTCCGCAAGCCTGAGCCTTACAAGGGCAAGGGTATCAAATACGCCGAGGAAAAGATCCGGCGTAAAGAAGGCAAGAAGAAGTAAGAGGCAGCCATGGCACTCAACCGGCAAGAATTGTTCGAGCGGCGTAAGCGCCGTGCGCGCGTCAAGTTGCGCAAGGTTTCGGGCGAACGTCCGCGACTGTCCGTCTTCCGTTCGTCGAAGCACATCTACGCGCAGGTGATCGACGACGTGAAAGGCGTCACGCTTGCCGCGGCCTCGACGCTCGACGAAGAGACGAAGAAGGCGCTGACGAAGGCGAAGGGCACGGACAAGGACGCCGCAGCCGTCGTCGGCAAGCTCGTCGCCCAGCGCGCGAAGAAGGCCGGCGTCACCGACGTCGTCTTCGATCGCGGCGGTTACATCTATCACGGCCGGGTCAAGGCACTCGGCGATGCGGCCCGCGAAAGCGGCCTGAAGTTTTGAGAGGATTCTGACCGATGTCCGGTGGAGAGAACCAAGAACAACCACGCCGCGGCCGCCGCGGCGGCGGTGATCGCGGCGGGGACCGCAATCGCGACCGCGGTGGCGATCGCGAACGCAGCGAACTCGTCGACAAGCTCGTTCACATCAATCGCGTTGCGAAGGTTGTGAAGGGCGGTAAGCGCTTCGGCTTTGCGGCGCTTGTCGTCGTGGGCGATCAAAAGGGCCGCGTCGGCTTCGGTCACGGCAAGGCACGCGAAGTGCCGGAAGCCGTTCGCAAGGCGACGGAAGCCGCGAAGAAGTCGCTCGTGCGCATTCCGCTGCGCGAGGGCCGCACGTTGCATCATGAAGTGAACGGCCGCTGGGGCGCTGGCAAGGTGACGCTCCGTCCGGCGCCGGTCGGTACCGGTATCATCGCCGGCGGTCCGCTGCGCGCGGTGTTCGACGCGCTCGGTGTCCATGACGTCGTCGCAAAGTCGGTCGGCTCGTCAAACCCGTACAACATGGTTCGCGCGACGTTCGATGCGCTGAAGCAGCAGGCGAGCCCGAAGATGATCGCCAACAAGCGTGGCAAGTCGGTCGCCGAAATCCTAACGGCGCGCAAAGGCGGCGCGGCCGTCGAAGTTTCGCCGGAGTAACGAACATGACACTGCGCACGCAGGAAGGCCGTCCGAAGACGAAGACGCTCACGATCGAGCAGGTCGCGAGCCCCGCGCGCCGCGAAGAGAGTCAGCGCCAAACGTTGATCGGGCTTGGCCTCGACAAACTTCGCCGGCGCAAGACGCTGCAAAACACGGATGCCGTGTGGGGCGCGATCTGCAAAGTCAGACACATGGTACGCGTCATCGACGCCGCGTAAACGAAAGCACACGACAATGAAACTCAACGAAATCCGCGACAACGAAGGTGCGCACAAGCGCTTCAAGCGCCTCGGCCGCGGCAGCGGTTCGGGCAAGGGCAAGACGTCGGGCAAGGGCGTGAAGGGCCAGAAGGCGCGAACCGGCCACCACGGCATGTTCGGCTTCGAAGGCGGCCAGATGCCATTGCACATGCGCATCCCGAAGCGCGGCTTTAACAACATTTTTGCCCGTGAATTCGCCGAGGTGAACATCGGAACGCTTCAGAAAGCCGTCGAAAGCGGCAAGTTGAAGGCCGGAGCGACGCTGAATGCTGACACGCTTGCAACACTGGGTGTGGCTCGCCGTGCACGCGACGGTGTGCGCCTTCTTGGCAAAGGCGAGTTGAAGACCCAACTAAACCTCGAAGTCGCGCATGCGTCGGGGTCGGCGATCGAAGCGGTGAAGAAAGCTGGCGGCACGGTGAAGGTCATCGGCGTCAAGGCCAAGCACGTCACCCGCAAAGATCGCGCCCCCGGCAAACGCGCCCAACGGCGCGTGACGTCGGCCAAAAAGCGTGAGGAACGCGCCGCGGCCGCACAGCAGGCGAAACTCGCTAAAGCGTGATGTCGCGCGGCTGAGGGCAAGTGCGGGCGTCAAGCCCGCTCATCGAGGAGTGAACGCACATGGCGTCAGCCGCCGAACAACTCGCCGCCAACGTCAATTGGTCGGCGTTCTCCAAGGCCGAAGAGCTGCAAAAGCGCATCTGGTTCACGCTGGGTGCGCTCGTCATCTATCGCCTCGGCACGTTCATCCCTCTCCCCGGCATCGACCCCATCCAGCTTCAGCGCATTATGGAGCAACAGACCCAGGGCATCCTGGGCATGTTCAACTTGCTGTCGGGTGGCGCGGTCGAGCGTATGGCGATCTTCGCGCTGAACGTGATGCCCTATATCTCCGCCTCGATCATCATGCAGGTCATGTCGACGGTGAGCCCCGCGCTTGAACGCATGAAGAAAGAGGGCGAATCCGGCCGCAAGATGATCAACCAGTACACCCGGTACCTAACCGTGTTGCTGGCCGTTGTTCAGTCGTTCGCGATCGCGCGCGGGTTGGAGGGAACCCAGGGTCTCGTGATCAACCCGGGCCTGATGTTCCAGCTATCGACGGTCGTGACCCTGACCGGTGGCGTCATGTTCCTGATGTGGCTGGGTGAGCAAATCACTTCGCGCGGTATCGGCAACGGCGTTTCGCTGATCATTTTTGCCGGCATCGTTGCAAACCTGTTCCAAGGGTTTGTCAGCACGATGGAGATGGCTAACGTCGGCACGATCTCGTGGCTGTCGGCCATGGGTCTCTACGTGCTCGTCATCGTCGTCATCATGGCGATCGTCTATATGGAACGCGCACAGCGGCGGCTGCTGGTCAGTTACCCCAAACGCCAGATCGGCAACCGGATGGTGGACCAGCAAAGTTCGCACTTGCCGCTGAAGATCAACACGTCGGGCGTCATTCCGCCGATCTTCGCCTCGTCGCTGTTGGTGCTGCCGATTACGATTGCGTCGTTCAACGCGCAGAACGCGCCGGAGTGGTTGACGGAAGTCGTGCGTCTCTTGAACCACGGTCAACCGCTCTACATGCTGCTCTACGGCGTGTTGATCGTTTTCTTTGCGTTTTTCTACACGGCCGTCGTCTTCAATCCGGCCGATACGGCCGACAATTTGAAGAAGTACGGCGGCTTCATCCCGGGCATCCGCCCCGGCAAAAAAACGGCCGAGTACATCGACTATGTGCTGACGCGGCTGACCGTCATCGGCGCAGGCTATTTGGTGCTGGTCTGCCTCGTGCCTGAGTTCATCTTGGCGCAGTACGGCGGCAATCTTCTGCTGCTCGGCGGCACCTCGTTCCTGATCATCGTGTCGGTGACGATGGACACGGTGGCCCAGGTCAACAGCCACTTGCTCGCCCACCAGTACGAAGGCTTGATCAAAAAGGCACGCCTGAAGAAATGATCGTCGTCCTGTTCGGTCCGCCCGCCGCCGGTAAAGGAACGCAGGCCAAGCGTATCCGCGAAAAGTACGGCGTCGCCCATCTCTCGACGGGCGATATGCTTCGCGAAGCGATCGCGCATGGGAGCGAGGTCGGGCTTAAGGCGAAGACGTTGATGGACAACGGACTGCTCGTCCCTGACGATGTCGTCGTTGGCATCATCGCCGACCGGATCGAGAGCAGAGACTGCGCCAACGGCTTTATTCTTGACGGCTTCCCACGGACGTTGGGTCAGGCATCCGCGTTGGATTCGATGCTTAAGGCAAAGAAGCGTGCGGTGGCTCATGTGATCCTGTTGGACGTGGACCAGGCACAGCTGACCAAACGGGTTGAGACCCGCGTGGCAGAAACGCTCGTTCGGGGTGAACCGGTCCGGCCCGACGACAGCCTGGACAAGTTCAGGGAGCGCCTGAAGGTCTACAACGAGCAAACCTTGCCGACGCTTCCCCACTACGAAGCCCAGGGGAAGGTCAGGCGGGTCGACGGGATGCGCTCGATCGAGGGCGTAACGGCCCAAATCGACGCCATCCTCAGCGACGAAAAGTCCGGGAATTCGGGGGTCCGCCCGTGATTGACCGGGGTGATTTTGGCTCTATACTCCGCCGCCTTCCGTATCAGTCGGGCGCGGACGCTTCCTCCGGAGACATCTGGAGCGGGCGCGTTTTGGCATTGAAGAACAGGTTTTAGGAGAAGACGACGTGGCCCGCATCGCAGGCGTAAACATTCCGACGAACAAGCGCGTTCACATCTCGCTGCGCTATATCCACGGCATCGGCCCGGTGAACGCGGTCGAGATTTGCAAGAAGCTGGGCATCGAGGAATCGAAGCGCGTCAATCAGCTCTCGGAAGCGCAGGTCATTCAGATCCGCGAAGCCATCGACCGCGAATTCGTCGTCGAAGGCGACCTGCGCCGCGAAGTCGCGATGAACATCAAACGCCTGATGGACCTCGGCTGCTACCGCGGCCTGCGTCACCGCAAGGGCCTGCCCACGCGCGGCCAGCGCACGCACACGAACGCGCGCACGCGCAAAGGTCCGGCCAAGGCGATCGCCGGCAAGAAACAAGTCACGAAGTAATTTAAGGACCACCCGGCAATGGCTACGGAAAAGAAAGCGCGCGTGCGCAAGAAAGAGCGCAAGAACATCACGTCGGGCGTGGCCCACGTGAACGCGACGTTCAACAACACGATGATCACGATCTCCGACGCGCAGGGCAACACGGTTGCCTGGTCGTCGTCGGGCACGATGGGCTTCAAAGGTTCGCGCAAGTCGACGCCATATGCGGCGCAGGTCGCCGCCGAAGACGCTTCGAAGAAGGCGATGGAGCACGGCGTGCGCACGCTGGAAGTCGAAGTGAAAGGTCCGGGCTCAGGCCGCGAGAGCGCGCTTCGTGCGCTGCAAGCTGCGGGCTTCACGATCACCACGATCCGCGACGTGACGCCCATACCACATAACGGTTGCCGGCCGCCGAAGCGCCGCCGCGTCTAACCGAACGAAATATCCCCCGTTTCGCCGCATAAGGATAAGCCCGTGATTGAGAAGAACTGGCAGGAATTGATCAAGCCGCAAAAGCTGCACGTCGAGCCCGGCCCGAATGCGCGCACACAGGCCGTTGTGACGGCCGAGCCGCTTGAGCGCGGCTTCGGTCTGACGCTCGGCAACGCGCTGCGGCGCATCCTGTTGTCGTCGCTGCAAGGCGGCGCCGTCACATCGCTGCAGATCGACGGCGTGTTGCACGAATTCTCGTCGATCCCGGGCGTGCGTGAAGACGTCACCGACATCGTGCTGAACATCAAGCAACTTGCGCTCAGGATGCACGGCGACGGGCCGAAGCGGCTGGTGCTGAAGGGCGAAGGCCCCGGCGAAGTGCGCGCGAGCCAAATCGCGACGGTCGGCGACCTCGAAATCCTCAATCCGGATCTCGTGATCTGCAATCTCGACCACGGCGCTCGCGTGCGCATGGAACTGACCGTTAACACGGGCAAGGGCTACGTCGCCGCCGAACGCAACCGTCCGGAAGACGCGCCGATCGGGCTGATCCCCGTCGACTCGCTGTTCTCGCCGGTGAAGAAGTGTTCCTACCGCGTCGAGAATACCCGCGAGGGCCAGATCCTCGATTACGACAAGCTGACGATGACGCTTGAGACGAACGGCGCGATCACGCCGGAGAACGCGGTCGCTTACGCGGCGCGCATTCTGCAAGACCAGCTCTCGATCTTCATCAACTTCGAAGAGCCGCGCGAGAAGAAGACCGAAGAGCAGAAGACGGACCTGCCGTTCAATCCGGCGCTCCTCAAGAAGGTCGACGAACTCGAACTTTCGGTGCGTTCGGCCAACTGCTTGAAGAACGACAACATCGTCTACATCGGCGATCTCATTCAAAAGACGGAAGCCGAGATGCTTCGCACGCCGAACTTCGGCCGCAAGTCGCTGAACGAGATCAAAGAAGTGCTGGCCTCGATGGGTCTCCACCTCGGCATGGAAGTGCCGGGCTGGCCGCCCGAGAACATCGAGGAACTGGCGCGTAAATTCGAGGATCAATATTAGTCTGGGAGCGCGGGCGTCCCGCCCGCTCTTTTCAGGCGTTTGAAATGTAGGAAGAGCGGGCAAGATGCCCGCGCTCTCAGACAAGAGAAACAGGGGACTAAGCCATGCGTCACGGTTCAGCCGGCCGCAAACTCAACCGGACCAGCAGTCACCGCAAGGCGCTGTTCGTCAATATGGCGTCGGCGCTTATCAAGCACGAGCAGATCACCACGACGCTGCCCAAGGCGAAGGAACTTCGCCCGGTCGTCGAAAAGCTGATCACGCTCGGCAAGCGCGGCAAGACCGACCTTCACGCCCGTCGCCAGGCGCTCTCGCACCTGCGCAACGATACGGTGATGGTGGCGAAACTGTTCGACGTGCTGGCCCCCCGCTATGCCACGCGCAAGGGCGGCTACACGCGCGTGCTGAAGGCGGGCTTCCGCCACGGCGACGCCGCCGACATGGCGGTGATCGAGTTCATCGATCGCGACGTGGAAGCGAAGGGCAAAGACTCCGGCCCCGTCCAGGCGACGCAGGAAGAAGCGAACGCCTAAGTCTGGGGCGCTCGCGCTCCCCAGGCTTAACGCCCTTTGAATTCGGCTTTGCGTTTCTGCAAGAACGCGCCGACGCCTTCCGCGAAGTCCTCGGCCCGTCCGGCATCCTTCTGTGCCTGACGCTCCGCGTCGAGCTGCTCTTCGTAGGTGTTGTTCGGGCTATCCCAATAGAGCTTGCGGATCAGCCCCAGCGCGACCGTCGGCCCCGCGGCCAATTCCTCCGCCAGCTTCATTGCTTCCGGCACCAGAGCCGCGTCGTCGTAAACGCGGTTGATGAGACCCCACTCAAGCGCCCGTTCGGCGCTCAGCTTCTCGCCCATCAGCGACAATTCCTTCGCGCGCGCCAAACCAACCAACCGCGGCAGCAGCCACGTCGAGCCGCCGTCGGGCACAAGGCCGATGCGCCGGAACGCCTGCAAGAAATACGCGGACTTCGACGCCAGGATCATGTCGCCCATCATGGCGAAGCTCATGCCGACGCCGGCAGCCGCGCCGTTGACCGCCGTGACAAAGGGGATCTTCAAGTTTCGCAACCGTCGCAGAAAGGGGTGATACGCCGTCTCCAGCGCCGCGCCGGCGTCGCGTTCCCGCGCACCGAAATCGTTCGAGCCCGCGCCACCCGATAAATTGGCGCCAGCGCAAAACCCGCGGCCTTCGCCCGTCATGACAAGCGCGCGCAATCCCGTCTCCGGCTTCTCGATATAGGCAATAGCCCCCATCAAGCCCTTGAGCATCTCCGGACTGACGGCGTTCATCACCTCGGGATGGTTGAGCGTCAAGACCCCGACGCGGCCATGCACGTCGACCTTCACCCGTTCGAATTCCATGGGAACGTGTCTCCTCTATTTGCCTTTGAATTGGGGCTCGCGCTTCGTCAGAAAGGCGGTCACGCCCTCGCGAAAATCATCAGTATCGCCCAGCGTTTGCTGGGTGCGCCGCTCAAGCTCAAGCTGCTCGTCCAACGTGTTCAGCGCCGCCGCATCCAACACGCGCTTGATCTCACCGAAGGCCTTCGTCGGCCCTTTGGCCAAGCGCTGCGCCAGAACATTCGCCTCGGCGTGCAACTGATCGTCCGCGACCGAAGCCCATATGAGGCCCCATTCGGCGGCCTTGTCGGACGGTAGGCGATCGCCAAGCAGCGCGAGCGCGCGCGATCGCGCCCGGCCCAAGAGCTGCGGCAAAAGCCACGTGCAGCCCATATCGGGCACGAGCCCGAGCTTCGGTCCGAACACCTGAACGAAATAGGCCGACTTCGCCGCCAGCACGATGTCGCCCGAAAGCGCCAGACCCACGCCGCCGCCCGCCGCCACGCCGTTGACGGCGACGATCACGGGCTTTGGAAACCCGGTTAGATCGCGCACAAGCGGGTTGTAGCCGATCTCCATCGAGTGCGAGATCCCCTCGCCGACAGACCGCTGCACGCCGTCGCCGAACCCCGCATTGGCAAGGTCCGCGCCGGCGCAAAAGCCCCGCCCGGCGCCCGTGATCACGAGCACCTTCACCGACGCATCCGGCGCCAGCGCGCGAAGCGCCGTGCGGATATCGTCGATCAGGCCCTTGTTCAAACTGTTGAGTGATTGCGGACGATTGAGCGTCAGCGTCGCGACGCCATCCTTCGTCTCGACGAGGATGTTCTCGTAGGCCATGAATGTAAAACCCGAAGCAATTTCGCTTCAGGCCAGCATAGGCTCACGCCAAGCGCAAGGCGAGCGGGCCATGCCTCAGGCGCGGGTCTTCATCGCAAGTTCCGTAGCGTTAAGCGTCGTCTCGCCAACGACGCGATTGCGCCCCGAGCGCTTCGCAGCATAGAGGCAAGCGTCTGCGCGGTTCAGCGTGTCCTCGATCGGCTCCCCGGGCACATGCTTCGCGACGCCGATGGAAAGGGTGATCGAACCCAGTGTCTCGCCCGTCGAGCGCTTTACGATTTTCTTCGACTCGACCGCGACGCGAATATGTTCGGCAACAGTGATCGCGCCTTCCAGCGAGGTCTGCGGCAGTGCGACGACGAATTCCTCGCCGCCGTAACGGGCCGCGGTATCGCCGCCCTTGGTGTTCGACTTGAAGCACTGCGCCACCAAGCGCAGCACTTGGTCGCCCGTCGCATGCCCCCACGTGTCGTTGAACTTCTTGAAGTGATCGACGTCGCCGATCAACACGCACAGCTGATCGTTGTTTTCGGCTACGCCGCACAGCGCCATGATCATGCGTTCGTCGAAGCCTCGCCGGTTCAGGAGGCCGGTCAATGAGTCGACGCGGCTCTCTTCGCGAATGCTCTCGAGGCGTTGGCGCAGCGACTTGATCTCGCTGCTCGACGTCGTGAGTTCCTTCTCGAGAGCCTTGTGCTTGGCCTCGATCGCACGCGTCGCCGCAACGACACCTTCGATGACAAGCTTGAACTGCGCCACGTCGCCGTGATGCAACTGTTGGGTTGCGATGCTCAGCGTCTTGCCATAGGACGCCGTGTCCTGACCGGTGTTTTCCAAGACATGCGCGAATCTCTGCAGTTCTTCCTGCAGTTTCGCACCCATATCGTCGACCGCGGTCGTCAGATTGCCGCCGAAGAAGCGCATGTGAAGATCGCGCATGCGGGCCGCGTCTGTGGCGTGGCCGTCTTGAACCGCCGTGTCCAGGGCGTCGATCAACTCGTGATTGAGACCCGACGCATAGTTGAACCAAAGTTCGTACTGCGGCGGCGTAGGGGCCGCCTTGTACTCGCGCATGAGATCGATTGCGCGATCACTCAAGGCACGGGCGTGATCAGGCATTTCCCAGTAATGCACCGTACGAACTCCTCAGCACGCCGCCGTTCGAAAAGCGAGGGCGGTCCCCGTCGCGTTGATTGGTGCATCGTGTCACCGAGAGCCGAAAATTCGATTAAATTTCGCCTCTGACGCGTATTCATTCGAAGACGGTAAACGACCAGCTCTGGATGCGGCGGCTTGCCAATGCCGAGGGTTAACGCCGAGCGCAATCGGCTTCGTCAACGACCGAAAGAGGGGATCGTCATGGCTGTTCGTCCGCGCGGCTCCGGAGGGTCGACTGCGTTCGCGCACGGGGCCGAATCGCATGGCAGCAACTGCACGCTGGCCACGCAACGGACAATGGCATCGGCACGATCAGCATCGCATCAAGAATCGCTTTGCCTCGCCAGCCTGCTCAAGGTGACGTCCACGCACGTCCCCACACCGCCGTTTTCAGGAACGCGCGATTTTCGTCTATAAGGGTCGCATCAAGGCACTGACGCAAAAAGGGAGAAACGAAAATGGGCGTGACGGATAACAAGACGAAGCCGATGACCGCGCAGGAAATGCGCAGCCTTCTTGACAAGCAGCAGGCTGCCTACCTGAAAGACGGTCCACCGTCGGCTGAAGTTCGCATCGACCGCCTGGACCGCTGCGTCGCCATCCTGGTCGATCACCAGGACGAGATCGCCGACGCCCTGAACCGCGACTTCGGCAGCCGCTCGCCGCAGATGAGCAAGTTCACCGACGTCTCCGGCTCGATCGGTCCGCTGAAGCACGCGAAGGACAATCTGCGCAAATGGATGCGCGTGGAAAAGCGCAAACCCACACCCGCGATCCTCGGCTGGTTCGGCGCCAAGGCCGAGATTCACTATCAGCCCTTAGGCGTCATCGGCGTCATCTCGCCGTGGAACTTCCCGGTCAACCTGACCTTCACGCCGCTCGCCGGCATCCTTGCCGCCGGCAACCGTTGCATGATCAAGCCGTCGGAGTTCACGCCTGCGACTTCGGATCTGATGGCGCGCATGTTCAAGAAGGTCTTCGACGAGGCAGAGATCGCCGTTTGCGTCGGCGGTTCGGACACGGGCGAGGCCTTCAGCCGCCTCCCGTTTGACCACTTGCTCTTCACCGGCGCGACCTCGATCGCGCGCCACGTGATGCGCGCCGCAGCCGAGAACCTCGTGCCGGTCACGCTCGAACTCGGCGGGAAATCGCCTGTCATCATCGGTGAGAACGCCAACATCGAACTCAGCGCCACGCGCGTCATGACCGGCAAGACGCTGAACGCCGGCCAAATCTGCCTCGCCCCCGATTACGTGTTGGTGCCCGAGGGCAAGCGCGATGAGTTCGTAACCAAGGCGACCAGCGCCGTCGCCCGCATGTATCCGACGCTGAAGGACAATCCCGACTACACGTCGGTCATCAACCAGCGTCACTTCGACCGCCTGCGCGGCTACATCGACGAAGCCAAATCGAAGGGCGCCAAGATCGTCGAGATCAACCCGGCGAAAGAAGACCTGCGCCAGCAGCCACATCACAAAATCGCGCCGACGCTGATCCTCGATCCCGGCGACGACATGAAGGTGATGCAGGACGAAATCTTCGGCCCCGTGCTGCCGGTGAAGACATACAAATCCGTCGATGAGGCGATCGCCTACGTCAACGCGCACGCGCGGCCCTTGGGTCTCTATTACTTCGGCGAAGACGGCGCGGAAAAGGACAAGGTCCTAACCCACACCACCTCGGGCGGCGTCACGGTCAACGACACGATCATGCACGTGGCGATGGAGGACCTGCCGTTCGGCGGCGTCGGCCCGTCCGGCATGGGCGCTTACCACGGCATCGACGGCTTCCGCCAATTCAGCCACCGCAAGGCGATTTACCAGCAGCCGACATCGAACTTCGTCGAAAAACAACTCGCCAACATCCGCGCACCCTACGGCGACGGCCTGCAGAAGCAGTTGGCGGGCTCGATCAAACGCTAAGCGGCGAGGGCGAACCGGCTAAACCGGTTCGCTTTCTTTCTTCCGCTTGATGAGGTGCAGGGGCACCGGCCGCAGCAGGAACGCCGGCAGGTGCGAAGCCGCGCCGTCGTCTTGTTCCGGCGCCTCGTTGCGCCGATGGCGTTGCTCGCCCTTCGCCGGGCGCTCGCCGCGCGGATGACGATGCTCGTCCCGTTTCGCAGCAGGCCGTTCGCCGGCGGGCGCAGCCGCCCGTTCAGCGCGAGGCTGCTGCGGCGCACGGGCAGGGCGATCTCCACGCGGCGCATCATCCCGGCGCGGAGGCCGAGGTTGATGATCTCTGCGCGGCTGCCGTTCCCGACGCTGCTGCACAGGCGCAGCCGCAACAACAGGCTCAACCGCCGCAACCACCGGAACCTGTGACGCATCGATCGGCGCCATCGGCGCGACCTGATCGTGATACGGGGCATCGCCGCGATGACGGCTGCGGTCGCGCTCGCGGCCGCGTCCTCCGCGGCGTCCGTCGCGACCACCGCGATCGCGCTCGCCGCGCGAACGCGTATCCGGCGTCACCTCGATGTCGGTCATCTCTTCGCGGAGAAGCTTGAAGCCCGTGAGCTTCTCGATCGCGGCCACGGCCTTAAAGTCCTGCGGTCCCGCGAGCATGAAGGCGTGCCCTTCGCGTCCCGCTCGGCCCGTCCGGCCGATGCGGTGAATGTAGTCGTCGGCATGGATCGGCACGTCGAAGTTAAAGACGTGGCTGACCGCCGGAATGTCGAGCCCGCGCGCCGCCACGTCGCTGGCGCAAAGCAATTGAATCGTGCCGCCGCGGAAGCTCTCAAGCGTCTTGGTCCGCACCGGCTGCGGCAAGTCGCCGTGCAAGGCCGCGACCGAAAACCCGTGCTTGGTCAGCGATTTGTAGACGATGTCGACGTCGGTCTTGCGGTTGCAGAAAATGATGCCGTTCGTGATCGTCTCGCCGCGAATGATCCGCCGAAGCGCCTCGCGCTTCAGCTTCGCGTCGTTCGCGGGTACGCCGATGATCTTCTGCACGATCGTCGTCGCCGCCGTCGCCGGTCGCGACGCTTCGATACGTTCGGGATTGCTCAAGAACTGATCGGCAAGCCGCGTGATTTCCGGCGGCATCGTCGCTGAGAAAAACAGCGTCTGCCGCGTAAACGGCAGCAGCTTGCAAATCCGCTCGATGTCCGGAATGAACCCCATGTCCAGCATGCGGTCCGCTTCGTCGATGACAAGAGTCGAAACGCCCGTGAGCAACAGCTTGCCGCGCTCGAAATGATCCAGCATGCGCCCCGGCGTCGCGATCAACACATCGACGCCGCGCGTGATCTTCATGTCCTGCTCTTCGTAGGACACGCCGCCGATGAGCAAGGCCATCGAAAGCTTGAGATACTTGCCGTATTTCTCGAAGCTCTCGGCGACCTGAGCCGCGAGTTCGCGCGTCGGCTCAAGGATCAGCGAGCGCGGCATGCGCGCCTTCGCGCGCCCCGCAGCGAGCTTTTGGATCATGGGCAGGGTGAACCCCGCCGTCTTCCCCGTGCCAGTTTGCGCGATCCCCATCACGTCGCGACCGGCCAGAACGACTGGGATCGCTTTCTCTTGGATGGGGGTAGGGGTCGTATAACCGGCCTCCGCGATAGCGCGGAGCAAATCGGCCGAAAGGCCGAGACTTTCAAACGACATCAGACTTCAATCAACTCCGGCGAGAGGGCTTTGTTTCCAAGGCCGGAACGCCTCTCTCGCGAGGCAAACCAACCGCATAACGGTCCGCTCCGCGCGACTCGCGCGCGATCAGCTATTGCGTTGCAACATAATGCACAGAGCCAGAATGTCAATGAAAGGTGAACCCAAGGTTTCTCCCAACCCCGCTAACGTCAACCACAGCAAAGAGGGGAACATCATGCGCAACATTACTGTCGCAATTGTACTGACCGCGGCCGTATCCACCGCTGTAGCCGATCCAACACCGGCTCCACCGCCGCCTGCCCAGCAGCCGCCTCCGAACTACGCCTGTCCGGGACCCGAGTACAAACAGTTCAGGTTCTGGGTCGGCGAATGGGATGTAACTCGGACGAAGGATGGGGCGCCCGCCGGCGACAGCAAGATCGAGTTGTTGGACAAAGGCTGCGTCATCTTCGAAAACTGGGCGAGCAAGTCCGGCGGCTCCGGCCATTCGCTTAACGTCTACGACCAAGCCGACGGCAAATGGCACCAAACCTGGATCGACTCGACAGGTGACCAGGTCCACTACATCGGCGCTTGGACCGGCGCGAAGATGGAGTTCCGCGCCGACGACATCTCAACGCCCCAAAAGCAGAGGGCGATCATGACAATGACTTTCGAGCCCCGCCCCGATGGAACCATCCGCCAATCCGGCACGCTCTCCACCGACGGCGGCAAAACCTTCGCCCCCTCCTTCGACCTGATCTACACCAAGAAAAAATAGCCGCGCGACGGAACTGGCGCGCCCGGGCCGTTGAAACTTCAGCGCCGGGTGCGCAAAGCTTCAAGGCATGACGCCAACCCTACAAAGCATCGCCATCGGCTTCGTCATCCTGTCGGTCGTCTTCTTCGTCTTGCAGAAGATTTGGCCGTCGGTGAAGGGGCAGAAAACACTCCGCCGGGGCTTCCTCACGGACGTCCTCTATTGGGGCTTCACGCCGCTCGTCACCCGCGCGATCACGCCCGTTGCCGTCGGCATCGCCCTGATCCCGATCGCCATCGCCAACGGCATCGAACTGAAGGACCTGAAGACGCTGGCCGAGGGGCGGGGCCAGCTTGCCGCCCAACCGCTCTGGGTGCAGGCGATCCAGATATTCGTCATCGGCGATTTCATCGGTTATTGGCTGCACCGGTGGTTTCATGGCGGCTGGCGCTGGAATTTCCACGCGATCCACCATTCGTCGCAGGACCTCGACTGGCTTTCGAGCGTTCGCCTCCACCCGGTGAACGACATCATATCCCGCACCGTGCAGGCGGTTCCCATCGTTGCCCTCGGCTACAACGTCGGCGCCGTCGCATTCTTCACCGTCTTCACGACGATCTACGCCATCACGCTGCACGCGAACCTGAACTGGACCTACGGCCCGTTCCGCTACCTGATCGCAAGCCCCGCCTTCCACCGTTGGCACCACACCAGCGAAGCGGAAGGCCAAGACAAGAATTTCGCCGGCTTCTTTCCGATCTGGGACATCGTCTTCGGAACGTTCTACATGCCCAAGGGCCGTCAACCTGAAGAATTCGGCACCGCCGACCCGGTGCCGAAAGGCATCATCGGCCAACTGATCTACCCGTTCCGCCGCCGTCGCAGCGAAGTGGCGTAACCGACAGTCACGCGATCCAAAAGCAGCCACAATTCCCTGGGACGCTTCGTCAGCGCACGAAAACGGGAAACGACTCATGTGGTGGAAACTGCTGATAGCGATCGCGGTCGACGGCTTCGATTTCACGATCGGCCGCTTCCTCCTCCCGTTCCCCTACGCCGGCGAACTGATCGGCACGACGGTTGCGGTCATCCTCTTTGGCTGGAAGGGCCTGTTCTATCTGCTGGAAGCGATCGACCCGACCGAGCAGATCGACGCCTTCGTCCCGACCTGCACCATCATAGCGCTCGCCGTCATGCGCGAAGAGCGCGCAAAAGCACGGGCCTAGGGCTTGCGCGACAGCTTCTGCCAGCTCAAGGCGCGGCATTTGACGCAGCGGCGGTAGTTGCGCGAATTCCCGACCGCCTTCCAACGGATGCCGCCTGCGTCCCAAACCGATTGCCCGTGTCCGCACGCTTCGCACGTGAGCGTCCACGCACGAGAGTCTGCCTCCGCCGACTTTGCCCAAGCCTTCGGCATCAGCGAAAGAATGAACTTCTGCAATCGGTTCATGCGCTTCTCCTCTCGGCCAACGCCGCCCGATAGTGTTCCGCATCCGCGTCCGAGAAGCAGCAAAACACGATGCGCGATGGCATGTCGTGCCCACCGCATGCTGAAGCACCGCGTCCACCGCGACGCCGGCTGCCCGAGAGATCGGAATGCCGTAGACGCCGGAGCCCAAGCTGGGAAACGCGATCGCTGCCGCGCCATGCGCAACCGCAAGCACCAAACTGTTATGGTAGCAATTGGTGAGCAGCCGCCAGACGTCTGCTTCTTTGTGCTGCGCAAACACCGGCGCGACGGTGTGAATGACATGCCGCGCGGCGAGCTTGAACCCGGGCGTGACAACCGCCTCTCCCGTCGGACAGCGTCCGATCGCCATCATCGCGCGACCAAGCTCCGGCCCCGCCGCCTTGTTGATCGCACCATCGACGCCGCCGCCAGGGATCAACCTGCTGTTCGCCGCGTTGACGATCGCATCCACCTCAAGCGTCGTGATGTCCGCTCGAACGACCGCCAAACGCGAAGATGGCGCGCTCATGGCACGCTAGACGTCGATGTCTTTCGCGAACTGCGCGTGTTCCTGAATGTACTGGAAGCGCAGCTCCGGCTTTTTGCCCATCAGCCGTTCGACGAGGTCCTCGGTCTCGACCTTATCGTCGTCGGCGATCACGACCTTGAGCAGCGTCCGCATCCCCGGCTTCATCGTCGTTTCCTTCAACTGCGCCGGGTTCATTTCGCCCAGACCCTTGAAGCGGCCGATCTCGACCTTCGCGTTGGCCTTGAATTCTTTCTTGATCATCTCGTCGCGTTGCACATCATCGCGCGCATAGACCGTCTTGCTGCCGTGCGTCAGCCTGTAGAGCGGCGGCATCGCGAGATAAATCCGCCCACGCTCAATCGCACCACGCAGCTCGCGATAGAAGAACGTGACGAGCAGCGACGCGATATGCGCGCCGTCGACGTCGGCGTCGGTCATGATGATGATCTTGCCGTAGCGAAGATCTTCCTCGCGAAACTTGTCGCCCGTGCCGCATCCGATCGCCTGCATCAGGTCCGAAAGTTCCTGGTTCTGCGCCAGCTTTCCCGCCGCCGCACTGGCGACGTTCAAAATCTTACCGCGCAGCGGCAGCACCGCCTGCGTGTTGCGATCGCGCGCTTGCTTCGCCGAACCGCCCGCCGAGTCGCCTTCGACCAAGAACAGTTCGGTATCCTCCGGCGACCCGGACGAACAATCGGCAAGCTTGCCGGGAAGGCGCAGCTTGCGCGTTGCGCTCTGCCGGCTGACCTCTTTCTCCTGCCGTCGGCGGATGCGGTCTTCTGCCTGCTCGATCGTGAAGGTGAGCAGCTTGTTCGCATCGTTGGGCGAATCCGCAAGCCAGTGATCGAGGTGGTCCTTGATGACGCCCTCGACCAAACGCTGCGCCTCGGGGTTCGACAGTTTGTCCTTTGTCTGTCCCTGAAACTGCGGCTCGCGGATAAAGATCGACAGCATCGCTTGCGCCTGAGACATCACGTCTTCGGCGGTGATCTGCGGCGCCTTGCGGTTGTTGGTGAGTTCGCCATACGCGCGCAGTGACTTCGCCAGCGCCGATCGAAACCCGTTGTCATGCGTGCCGCCCTGCGGCGTCGGGATGGTATTGCAGTACGAATTCATGAACGGATCGATCGACGGCGACCACGTCACGGCCCATTCGACGATACCCTTGTCCTTGGAGTCGATCCGCCCCGCGAACGGCCGCGGCGTCACGGTCGAAGCCTTGCCGATGATGCTCTCAAGATAATCGGAAAGCCCGCCGGGGAAATGCAGCGTATCATCGGCCGGCGTCGTATCGTTGCTGTGAATCAACTCCGGCGCGCACGACCAACGGATCTCGACCCCGCGGAACAGATAAGCCTTCGACCGCGCCGCGCGATAAAGCCGCGACGGCTTGAAATGCGCATCCGGTCCGAAAATCTTCACGTCCGGCTTGAACCGCACGGTGGTACCGCGCCGGTTGTGCACCGAGCCCATGTCCTTGAGCTTCGTCACCGGATTGCCGCGCTCGTACCGCTGCGCCCAAAGATTACGGTCGCGCGCGACCTCGACCTCAAGCCACTCGGACAACGCGTTGACGACGGAGGCGCCGACGCCGTGCAAGCCGCCGCTGGTCTCGTAGGCTCCGGTCTGAAACTTGCCGCCCGAATGCAGCGTCGTGAAGATGATCTCCAGCGCCGACTTCGGCTTGAACTTCGGATGTGGATCGACCGGAATGCCGCGCCCATTGTCGCGCACGGTCATAATGTTCCCGGCCTCGAGCACGATCTCGATCCAGTTCGCATGCCCTGCGACCGCTTCGTCCATCGCGTTGTCGATGACTTCCGACGCCAAGTGGTGCAGCGCGCGCTCGTCCGTGCCGCCGATATACATGCCCGGCCGCCGGCGAACCGGCTCAAGCCCTTCGAGAACCTCGATGTCCTTTGCGGAGTATGCGCGCGAAGTGTTGTCCGCGCCGTCGTTTTCAAAGAGATCGGATTTGGCGGCAGGTTTGGCCATCGACACACTCGCTGACTGATAGGAATCGCGGGGGAATATAGCGGCTTCGCCCGGCGAACAAGGGCTGACATGCGATGCATTCTAAGGCACACACGCCCCGGATTCCGCGCAATCGCGGCCTATCCGGAGAAATCCGCACACCTATTGCGCAGCAAACCGCCACCGCGCAACCTGCACCCGAACACGCGATTGCCCTTGGAGTACGCAATGTCCGGCCCTTTGTCTGAACCCCTGCGCCTGCCGTGCGGGCAGGTGCTGCCGAATCGCCTCGCCAAAGCCGCCATGACGGAAGGCCTCGCCGACCCCCTCAATCGCGCCACCGATCGCCACGCGCGCCTCTACAAACGCTGGGCGGACGCCGGGTTTGGCCTTCTCCTGACCGGCAACGTTCAGATCGATCGCAAGCATCTTGAGCGCGCCGGCAACGTCGCCATCGACGGCCCGCAATCGCCCGAGCAAATCGCCGCGTTGAAGGCGTGGACAGCCGCCGCGAAGTCGGGCGGCGCGCAAGTGTGGGCGCAAATCTCACACCCCGGTCGCCAGACGCCAAAGGCGGTAAATCCCAACCCGTCCGCACCGTCGGCCGTGAAGCTCGCGCTGCCCGGCGGCCAATTCGGCGACCCTCGCGCGATGACGGGCGACGAAGTGAGGGATACAATCAACCGCTTCGCCCACACAGCGGCCGTCGCGCGCGAGGTCGGTTTCACCGGCGTGCAGATTCACGCCGCCCACGGCTATCTGCTGTCGGAATTCTTGAGCCCGCGCGTCAATCAGCGCACAGACGAGTGGGGCGGTTCGATCGAAAACCGTGCGCGCGTGCTTCTGGAATCCGTCAAGGCCGTGCGCGCCAAAACCGGCGCGGACTTCGCCGTGTCGGTGAAACTCAACTCCGCCGATTTCCAGAAGGGCGGCTTCACCAGCGAAGAGTGCTTGAAAGTCGTTGGCTTGCTGAACGACGCCGGCATTGATCTGCTCGAAGTCTCCGGCGGGAGCTACGAGCAGCCGAAAATGGCGGGCGTCACCGGCCTCGAACCCGTCTTCGAAGAGCGCGTCCGCGAAAGCACGCGCGCACGGGAAGCCTACTTCATCGACTATGCGGCTGCCGTTGCGAAAGTCGCCCGCATGCCGCTCATGGTGACAGGCGGCTTCCGCACCCGCGCCGGTATGGAAGAAGCGATGGCGGCGGGCGCCACGCAACTCATCGGCATCGGCCGCCCCGTCTGCGGCGATCCGCTATCGGTGAAACGGCTCCTTACCGGCGAAACGCCGTCGTTGCCCGCGTACGAAAAGCGTCTGCGCGTCGGCCCCGGTTGGCTCGGGCCGAACTCGCCGATCACATTGCTTAAGATGATCAACGGCTGGGGTGCGCAGGGCTGGTACTGCCTGCAGCTGCTGCGCATGGGCGACGGCCTGGAGCCGGACTTGCGCATGACCGTGCTGCAAGCGTTCCGCAAATATGCTGCAAACGAAACTGCGGCTGCGAAGGCGTTGCGGCGTTAAGCGCGTGGTGCGAGACTGGCGGTACCGACAGCCGTCGCAAACGCCTGTCGATGGCGGCAGCAATCATCAAAACAAAGCGTCGATTCCAAGGCGCTCGCGTGAACGCACGTTCAGATGCGGATGTAATTTTGTTGTTTGGAAGAGGAGCGTTGCGCTTCCTATCTTTCACAATGCGCCGGCGTTCCTTCCGCTAACGAAGGTTCGGCGCATCGGAGCCGCGGTCTCTCCTCAAGGTCCTGCGGGCGGCTCCGAAAGCGGATCCCACCCTCGCGTAACTTGAGGGTGGGTCCGCCCTTTTCATGTCGCCGGCAAGGCGCGGGTCGCTAACCAGCGAGCAATCGCTCCGCCGCCTGCTTGAGATCGCGCACGTCGCGCCAGACGTAGCTTAACTCCGCCAGCATCGTGCCGTCGAAATCGCTTTCGTTCCGCGCCGCAATCGACCCGCTGAGACTCTCGTAGAACCACCGCGCGCCGATGTTCTTTTCCAGCACCCAAAGTCCCGCGTCTGCAAATCCGTTGCCGGTCAATCCCTCGGCCATCGCCAGCATCAATCGCGTTCCCAGGCCCTTGCGTGTCGCCTGCATGACGAGATTGATCGCATAGA
>JBJXEH010000260.1:0-3243 GCA_046153995.1 Micropepsaceae bacterium | reverse complement strand
GAAACCAGCGGAACTCGACGGCGTCCGCGGCGTCGCGCTGTTCAAACCACGCGTCCCCGAAGGCTGGACTGAGGCGCATGCGGACGACATCGAGAGCGCCGACGAAGGCGCACGTATGGGAACGCCGGACACCGTCGTTCGCTTGCCGTCCTGCGAGCAGGTAATCGAGGACAAAGAAGCCTACGCCCGCGCCTCCCGCGTGCTCCACCGCGAGAGCAATCCGGGCAACGCCCGCGCACTGGTACAGCGCCACGCCGACCGCGAGCTGTGGCTGACGCCGCCGCCGATCCCGCTCACGATGGCGGAGATGGACGGCGTGTACGATCTGCCCTACGCGCGCGGGCCGCATCCCTCCTACGGCGAGGCAAAGATCCCCGCCTGGGAGATGATCCGCTTCTCCGTCACCATCATGCGCGGCTGTTTCGGCGGCTGCACGTTCTGCTCGATCACGGAGCATGAAGGGCGGATCATTCAGAGCCGCTCGGAAACATCCGTCCTCAAAGAGATCGGCAACATCCGCGACAAGACGAAGGGCTTCACCGGCGTCATCTCCGACATCGGCGGGCCGACCGCGAACATGTACCGGATGGCGTGCAAGGACCCCGCGATCGAAAGCGCGTGCCGGCGCCCGTCCTGCGTCTATCCCGGCATCTGCCCGAACTTGGATACGAGCCACGACGCGCTGATCGGCCTCTACCGAAAGGCGCGCGCGCTGCCGGGCGTGAAGAAAGTGCTGGTCGCCTCCGGCGTTCGCTACGACCTCGCCGTCGAAAGTCCCGAATACGTCGAGGAGTTGGTCACGCACCACGTCGGCGGATTGCTCAAGATCGCGCCCGAACACACCGAAGACGGCCCGCTTGCCAAAATGATGAAGCCCGGCATCGGCAGCTACGACCGCTTCAAAACGATGTTCGACGCGGCGGCAAAGAAGGCAGGCAAGAAGTACTACCTCATCCCCTATTTCATCGCCGCCCACCCCGGCACGACGGACGAGGACATGATGCAGCTTGCATTGTGGCTCAAGAAAAACGGCTTCAAAGCCGACCAAGTGCAAACGTTCCTACCCTCACCGATGGCAAGCGCAACGGCGATGTACCACACCGGCGTCAACACCCTGCGCGGCGTAAGACGCGGCGCGTCCGAGCGCGTGACAACCATCCAAGGCCTGAGGCAGCGCCGCCTCCATAAAGCCTTCCTTCGCTACCACGACCCAGAAAACTGGCCAGTACTGCGCGATGCCCTAAAAGCAATGGGCCGCGCGGATTTGATCGGGACCGGGAAGCATCACCTCGTGCCAGCCACCCAACCCGCAGGCACCGGGATCAAGCGCACGCCAGGTCAGAAGTTCACGACGAAAGGTGTGTTTCCTGGTGCCGCGAGGAAGCGTTCGTAAGCAATGAGCAAGACCAAGGCCGTTCTGGAATTGATCCCACCGGGCGAAATCCTGTTCGAGGAGTTCATGAAACCCCATGCGCTCAGTCAAAATCGTCTCGCGCGCGATCTCGACATAAGTCCGGCGCGCGTACACGACATCGTGCACGGCAAGAGCGCGATCACCGCAAACGTCGCGCTCCGGCTGGCGAAGTACTTCGGAAACACGCCGCAGTTTTGGCTGAACCTTCAAGCCGAGTTCGAGCTTCGCAAGGCCAAGCGTGATGTCGGGCGATCGATCGAGGCCCGCGTACGCGCGCTGGACGCAGCGGAGTAGCGGTGCCTGGTCTCATGATACCGCCAGTGCGGCGCGACGGATGAGGACCGGACAGCAGTGCGACCTCAGAGTTTGTCGTATGTCCCCGGATTATCCGTATTACTAGTGGCATCTGGTTTTAACTCGAACGAAGACTTAGGGATTACGCATGCGCGACAGGCTAAACTTTTTCGAGCCCTGGGAACGGCTTCCCGCGACACACGAGAACCAGCTTACCCGGGCACTCCTTGTGGTCCTCCGGTGTTGTCCGATGGCGCATCAAGCTTGGTTGTCCCTAATTGGACCTAACCTCACGCTCCATTCGTTACCCCGCGCGACCTTTGATACGCAGCGAGCTAGAATTCTCAATGGTGACGGTCAGCCTACAACCAACGAACCGATTAAAGGGATCAGCGTCCTTTGTTCGGCTGACGATTCAAGCAAAGATCCGGGGGCCCTAATGGCGTCCGATCGTGGCCAAGTACTCGACGGAATAATGAGGTACGGCGACGAAATCGTTGTTGTTCTCGAGTCGAAACTCTACGGTCCTGCTGATGACCGCCAAGCACGCAACATCAATCTCCACGGTCAACCGATAGCTTTTGATGGCCAGATTCGACGAATCTCCTGGCGAGATGTTCTAGCCGCCTTCACTGATCTGGCGAACGAAGAACGCAGCCTCATTTCTGGTGCTGAGCAAGTAATTCTCACTGACTTTTTGGCGTTCATCAGCGCAAACTTTCCGCAATTGGGTCCCTTCAACACGCTAAGGCGCTGTGAAGGAGAGGGCTCTCGAACAACGCGCCGGTTGCAGAGCATTCTAGCACATGTCCTTGGTGGCGAGCCCACGAGATTACCGGGCACTCACAGCACCGTCACCAACGCGTACCTCACTTATGTAGACCGGCAGGTTCGGTTGCGGATGTATCCGGCTGACACGTTGCAGCAAGCACGTGCTTTTTATAGCCGACCGAATGCCGTTGAGCGGGTTTTGATTCTCCAGACTCAAGGATGGCGCGTTCTGCCGAACTTCCACTTCGGATTCATGGCCAAAGGATTTTGTTGGACCAAAACTACCGCACCAGTCGCGGAGTATGCGGCGTATTGGCAGAAAACGATAAGCAGCACCGGACAAATCGAGCGCAAGGATTGGAACAAATATTGGCGCGAGCTGGTGAATGCCAGAGTTGTCGATTCCGCTGACCGAGAAGAATTCGACGACAGTTTCACGCGCACCAGCCGCACCTCTGCGAGCCCGCGTCCGGGAATCTGTTGCGAGTTTGTTTGGAGTATTGAGGATGCGGAGCGCTTGGATGACAGCGAGCTACTGACGCGAGCTGCCAAGGAGCGCATCAACCAGCTCCTTCACTCTCTCGGTGAAGACATGATTGGCGAAGAATAAGCACTCAACGATGAGTGCGCCGGTCCCTAAGCCTCCGCGAGCTCGCTCCGATCCGTCCGGGTTACTAGCAACACCACAATCCCGATCAGCGAGCCCACGATCACCGCCGTCTGCATCGCCGCGATGTAGTCGGTGTTGCGGGCGATTTGCTGCA
>JBJXEH010000259.1:0-27868 GCA_046153995.1 Micropepsaceae bacterium | reverse complement strand
GGATTACTTTGAAAGCAGGCTTTTATTAAGTAGGGCCACCTAAGCTCCCCCCTGCCTACGCAAGCGGACCGCAGAGTCCGCGTGGGTAGGATTGGTAGTGGTGTTCATTGAAGGAGGCCTCAAATGAGCCGCTTTATGACTCGTTTTCTGAAAGACGAAGCCGGCGCAACGGCGATCGAATACGGTTTGATTGCTGCGTTGATCGCGGTTGTGATCATCGGCGCGGTGACTTCGGCCGGTTCGGCGATTAACGGCACGTTCACGACGGTCGCCGGCGCCCTCTAATACGGGGCACTGGCCTTGCTTGGCACGCGTTCGCGCGGGTCAGCTTGGTCTTGGAAAGTCGAGCGCCAGTCTCACGGTTCCCGTGGGGCTGGCGTTTTTCTTGGGCGCCGGTCATTTGCTTAACATCGCGGTAATTCGCCGCTTCTACGCTCCGGCATCCATTTAAGTCAGAGGGCGGTACCAAAATGTTCGAGTCGATGCTGGTGATCGCAGTCGGTACGGCCATCATCGGGGCGGCCGTTTACGACGCGACGACGCTGACGATCCCGAATTGGATCTCGATCATCTTGCTTGCGCTCTTTCCCGTTCTTGCTGTGAGCGCTGGTTTGAGTTGGGCTGAGGCCGGGTGGCATGTGGGCGTTGGTGCTGCCGCCCTCGCAGTTGGCATAGCGCTCTTCGCCGGTGGCTTCGTCGGCGGCGGCGACGCGAAACTTTTCGCGGTGGTGTCGCTCTATATCGGTGCAGCCTGGTTTGGAATGTACATCTTTGCCGTTGCACTTGCCGGCGGGTTGCTCGCCTGCGTTCTGATGGCGATCCGGTGGCTCGCGGCGCATGGCGGCGGCGCCTATCTCTCGTGGTTGCAGCATTTGGCAAAGCGCGACGCTGGCATTCCCTACGGTGTCGCGATCGCGGCTGGTGCGCTTTTCGTGTTGCCCGGCACGCATTTGTTTCTCGCTGCAGGGCAGTGACGCCGCGCGGTGCAATTCGATCACGGCCGCTTGCAAAGCGCATCGCCGTTAAGTCCGCGCTTACCATCTTAACTTTAGCTTGATGCTTCAGCGATAGGAACGTTGGCGAAACCGGCGAACAGAAGTGCCGCGTGCCAGGAGAACGACAAATGGACATGACGCGTATTCTCATTCTTGTGGGGGCCTTGGGTGCCGCGGGTGTGGCGGCATTTCTCGCCCGCGGGTTGATGGGCGGCCAGAACGAAGCGGTTGCGGCCGAGAACCTAGCGCTTACGGAAATCATGGTTGCTTCGCACGCGATCGAAGTCGGCGCGAAAATCCTGCCGGGCGACTTGAAGTGGCAAGGTTGGCCGAAGACGGCGCTGGACGCGAGCTTCATTACTAAGGAAGCCCAACCGCAAGCGCTGGAAGATTCGGCCGAAGGTTCAGTCGCGCGTATGCCGCTCGTCACGGGCGAGCCGGTCACGGCCGCCAAGGTGATCAAAGCCGACGGTGCGGGCTTTCTTGCCGCGGTCTTGACGCCGGGTAAGCGGGCGGTCGGCGTGAAGCTCTCCGTCGAGCGCGGCGCGGGCGGCTTTATTCTGCCGAACGACCGGGTCGACGTGATCATGACACGCAAGCTCGGCGCCGATGCCGCAGGTATCCCGTCCTATCGTGCGAACACGATCCTTCGCGACGTGCGCGTGCTTGCGATCGACCAAACCTCGCAAGAAGAAGGCGACTCCAAGTCGATCGTGGGCAAGTCGGCGACGCTCGAACTTTCCGCGCAGCAGGCAGAAATCGTGTCGCTAGCCGAGGCGATGGGCGACCTGTCGCTTTCGCTGCGGTCGCTCACGAGTTCGGATCAACCGAGCGACGACGAGACGATCAAGGGCCTGAACGACGACGACAATTCGCAAATCTCCGTCATGCGTTTCGGCATTCCGAGCCAGACCGCGCCGACATCAAACGAATAATGGGTGACACCATGAAAATTGCTCAACTCTTTGCGATCGGCATTCTGGCCGCCGCTGCCTGTCTGCCCGCGATGGCCAACGGCGTCAGCGGCAAAGCTGCGGCAAAGCCGCGCCCAGCGCCCGGTGAGACGCTGCGTATCCGCGCAGGCGGAACCGGTCCGCACTCGCAACACATCAGCCTCGGTATCAACAAGGCGATCATCGTCGAGTTGCCGGAAGATGCGCGCGACGTTCTGGTCTCGAACCCCGACGTGGTTGATGCCGTCGTGCGTACGCCGCGACAGGTTTACGTCGTCGGCATGAAGGCCGGTCCTTCGAACGCGTTCTTCTTCACGGCCGGGGGCAAGCAAATCCTCAATCTGGAAATTCACGTCCAGCGCGACACGGCCGAGCTTAAGCGGCTGATCGAGCGCAACATCAAAGGGTCGGACGTCAGCATCGAGACCGTGAACGACAGCGTCGTGATTAACGGCAGCGTCAAGAACGCGTCCGACGCAGCGGCGGCGCGTGAGATTGCGATGCGCTATGTGACCGACCCCGACGAGCCGTTGAAGCGCGACCATGTCGTCAACCGCGTCGGCATTCGCGGCGGGGATCAGGTGATGGTGCGGGTGCGCGTCGCCGAAATGCAACGGACGCTCGCCAAACAGCTCGGCGTGGACTTCAACGCTGCGTTCGACATCGGAAAGAGTATCCCGGTCGGTATCGCCAGCTCAAACCCGTTCTCTCTGCTTGGGCAGGCGCTGTCGGCATCGCAGGGGTTCGGCGTCGGCAACATATTGGGTGGCAACAGCGTCGAAGGCACTTTGCGTGCATTCGAACGATCGGGTTTGGTCCGCACATTGGCGGAACCAAACCTGACCGCGGTTTCGGGCGAAGCGGCTAAGTTCTTGGCCGGCGGCGAGTTCCCGGTACCGGTCGCGCGCGACCGCGACGGCAACGTGCAGATCGAGTTCAAACCGTTCGGTGTGGGCCTCGGCTTCACGCCGGTCGTGCTCTCCGAAGGCCGCATCAGCCTGAAGATTTCGACAGAGGTGTCGGAAATCACGGGCGAGAACGCGTTCGTTTCGCAAGGCGGGCTTAGCGTCGACTCGGACGGCAACCTGGTCTCGATCGCGGGCGTCACCATTCCGGGCATCCGCGTGCGCCGCGCCGAAACGACCGTGGAACTGCCGTCCGGCGGCAGCATGATCATGGCCGGCCTGCTGCAGCAGCAGATCAAGCAGAACATCGACGGCATTCCGGGTTTGAAGAACCTGCCCATCTTGGGCGCGCTCTTCCAAAGCCGGGACTTCCAATCGGGGGAAACGGAACTCGTCATAATCGTGACGCCGTATCTCGTCGAAGCGACGTCGCCGCAGAACTTGGCCGCCCCGACGGACGGTTTTGTGCCGGCAAGCGACGCCGAGACGGTGCTGCTGTCGCGGCTGAACGCCGTCTACGGCGAGAAAGGCAAGAAACCGCAAGGCGCCTTAAAGGGACCAATCGGTTTCACCGTTCGCTAGCAATGTATCGAATCCACGCAAGACTTTGGCAATCGCTGAAAGATTAGGATAACCGCCATGATCCGTGTTTCTCACCTTCTCGCATTGGCGCTGACCGGCGTTGCCGCGACGGCGTGTACGTCGCCGCCGCTCACCAACGACGGGCGGCACCTCCACCACGTCGATCAAAAATTCCCGATCGTGGTCGAACCGCAGGTCGTGACGCTGGCCGTGCAAACGGACGGCGGTCTGGCCGGCCTTGCCCGCGGCGAGAATGACCGGGTTGCGGCCTTCGCCCAACGTTGGAAGGCGCGGGGCCAGGGGCTGCTCAATGTTGCGACGTCGAGCGACGGTTCGAACGGCGCTGCAGTTGCTCAGCTGAAAAAGGTTTTGGCGGCGAACGGCGTCGACAAGAAGTCGGTGCAGTTCACGTCGTACCCGCCCGCGAGCGGTGAGGGTCAGTCGCCGATTACGCTGAGCTTTGTTGCCTATGCGGCCACGGCTTCGCAATGCGGCCAGAATTGGTCCACCAACCTGGCGTTCGAACCCCGTAACACGCCGTGGCCGGAGTTCGGCTGTGCGACGCAGAACAACATCGCCGCGATCATCGCCGATCCGCGCGATCTGATCGAGCCGCGCACGAGCGACACGGCGGACGCGCAACGCCGCTCGGTCGTGATCACGGAGAAGTATCAGAACGGGCTCCGGACACAGACCGAAGCTTCGACGGACGGCCAGGATAGCGGCCAGTCGAGCAAAGTCACAAGCGAGTAAGCCTTAAAGAAGAATCTGAGGAGCAGATCGCTTATGAGTAAGACCCCAGAACCGGAAAAGACGAGCGGAGAGCCGTTCGGCACCGAGTTGCAGGATCGTCCGGTTCCGCGCATCTCGATCCATGCGTTTTGCGAGTCGCCCGACACCGGTTCGGTGATTCAGCGCGCGGGCCAGGATCGCCGCTTAGCAAAGGCTCACCTCACGGTGCACATGGGCGGTGTGTTCGGCGCGGCCGAATACTTTCAGGACTCCTCGACGCCTAACGTCATCATGGTCGAGACGCGCGTCACGGGCCCCGCCATTCTGGCCGAGCTCGAGAAGCTCGCGCATGTATGCGATCCGGGGACGAAGGTCATCGTCATCGGTCAATCGAACGACATCACTCTTTATCGCGAGATGATCCGCCAGGGCGTTAGCGAGTACATCGTCGCGCCGCTGAATCCGCTGCAAGTGATCGAGGCGATTGCTACGCTTTACCACGGCCCCGCGACCGCGCCGATCGGCAAAGTCTTTGCGTTTGTCGGTGCGCGCGGCGGCGTCGGCTCGTCGACGGTTGCGCACAACACGGCTTGGTCGATCGCCGAAGATCTGCAAATCGCGACGACGATCGTCGATCTCGACGTGCCGTTCGGGACGGCCGGTCTCGACTTCAACCAAGACGCGGGCACCGGCATTGCCGAAGCGCTGGCGAGCCCGGAACGCCTTGACGACGTTTTGCTGGACCGTTTGCTGATCAAGCACACCAGCCGGCTGAACCTCTTCGTCGCGCCTGCGCAGCTCGATCGCGAGACGCTATACCCGCCGGAGTCGATCGAGATGGTGCTCGATGTCGTGCGTCAGGCTTCACCCTGCGTGGTCGTCGATCTGCCGCACGTTTGGGCGCCTTGGGTCAAACAGGTTCTCACCTCTGCCGACGAGATCATCGTCGTGGCAACACCCGACCTCGCAAGTTTGCGTAATGCCAAGAATATCTACGATATCATCAACGGTGCGCGTCCGAACGACAAGCCGATGAAGATCGTGCTCAATCAAGTCGGCATTCCGCGGCGGCCCGAGATCCCTGTGAAAGACTTCGCCGAGGCGATGTCGGCCGAGGCCTCGCTTGTCTTTCCGTTCGACCCGCAGACGTTCGCCACGGCGAGCAACAACGGTCAGATGGTGGGTGAGCTCAACGCGCAGTCGCGCGTCGCACAGAGCTTCCGCGACTTGGCGCAGCAGCTGACCGGCCGCGAGCCGAAGGCCGAGGCGAAGCCTTCGAACAAACTCAGCTTCGATTTCCTTCGCCGCAAAAAGGCTTGATGAACCATGTTTGGTAAGCGTCCCGGAGGCGGAGCAGAAACGGCGGCCAAGCCGAAGCCGGCCGCGCCGCCGTCTTCTGCGGCGAAACCGGCTGCACCGCCGCCGCCCACATCAGCTAAGCCCGCCGGGCGGGCCGAGCTTCCGGCGCCGCCGCCGATCACGATCGATTCGCGTTCGGATCAGTACTACGAGATCAAGACGACGATCTTCAACGCGTTGATCGACACGATCGATCTGGCGCAGCTGGCGCAGCTCGACGCGGGGT
Organism: Micropepsaceae bacterium; assembly: GCA_046153995.1. Classification (GTDB taxonomy): domain Bacteria; phylum Pseudomonadota; class Alphaproteobacteria; order Micropepsales; family Micropepsaceae; genus SZUA-430. The sequence continues at coordinate 22,116 of JBJXEH010000259.1, read as the reverse complement.
CGGCGCGCGAAGAAATCCGCGATATCGTCAACGAAATCATCGCGATCAAAGCGGTGGTGATGTCGATTGCCGAGCAGGAACAACTGCTCACCGACATCTGTAATGACGTTCTGGGCTATGGTCCGCTGGAGCCGTTGCTTGCACGGGACGACATCGCCGACATCATGGTGAATGGCGCGGAGCGCGTCTTTATCGAAGTTGGCGGTAAGGTGCAGCTGACGAACGTCCGCTTCCGCGACAACGCCCAGCTGATGAACATCTGCCAACGTATCGTGAGCCAGATCGGCCGCCGCGTCGACGAAAGTTCTCCGATATGCGACGCGCGCTTGCCCGACGGTTCGCGTGTGAACGTGATCGCGCCGCCGCTCGCCATCGACGGGCCTACGCTCACCATTCGTAAGTTCAAGAAAGACAAGTTGAAGATGGCGGACTTGATCCGCTTCGGCTCGATCTCGCCCGAAGGCGGCAAGGTTCTGGACGTGATCGGCAACTGCCGGTGTAACGTTCTGATCTCCGGCGGTACGGGTTCCGGTAAGACGACGCTGCTCAATATGATGACGGCGTTTATCGATCTCGACGAGCGCGTCATTACCTGCGAAGACGCGGCCGAGCTTCAGTTGCAACAGCCGCATGTGGTGCGCCTCGAAACACGTCCGCCTAACCTGGAAGGCAGCGGCGAGATCACGATGCGCGATCTGGTCAAGAACTGTCTGCGTATGCGTCCCGAACGGATCATCGTGGGCGAGGTTCGCGGACCCGAAGCGTTCGACTTGCTGCAGGCGATGAACACGGGCCACGACGGCTCGATGGGTACGCTGCACGCCAACACGCCGCGCGAAGCCCTGCAACGTATCGAATCCATGATCACCATGGGCGGTTACAACCTGCCGTCCAAGACCATCCGCGAGATGGTCGTCGGCGCTATCGACGTGATCGTGCAGGCCGCGCGGCTTCGCGACGGCTCGCGCCGCATTACGCACATTACGGAAGTCATCGGCCTAGAAGGCGACGTCATCATCACGCAGGATCTCTTTCTCTATGAGATCACGGGCGAAGATGAGCACGGCAAGGTCAAAGGCAGGCACGCATCAACAGGCATTTCGCGGCCCGCGTTCTGGGACCGAGCGCGCTACTTCAATCGGGAGGTAGAGCTTCTCGAGGCGCTCGAGGCTGCGGCCGCAAAATAGGGAGATGGGGCGAACAAGCTCCAATAGGGCGCTATGGACCAAAGCACATTGATGATCGCCGCGATTGCGCTCATGGCCGCACTTGCCGTGGGTGGCGCTGCTTTTGCGTTCTTGGGCGCGGGCGGGAACGCCAAAGCGAACAAGCGTGTTGCTGCAGCGACCCGCGGGACGGCGCGGGGCGCCGCCATTGCAAAGGGTGCGGATACCGCCGGCGAATCCACGGCGAAACGCCGCAAGCAAGTGCAAGAGACGCTCAAGGAAATCGACCGCAAGGCGGAGCAGGTTAAGGCTCGTCCGACTTTGGCGTCGATGCTGGAGCAAGCCGACTGGAACATCGACGTCCGTAAGTTTTACATTATCACTGCGGGCCTCGCGGTGCTCGCGCTCGGCGCATTCTTCTTCCTCGGTTACGCATGGTATGTGGCGATCGGTGCTGCTTTTGTTGTCGGACTCGGTCTGCCGCGGTGGTTCCTCGGCTTCACGATCGGCCGGCGCAAGAAGGCGTTCGTGAAGGAGTTCGCGAATGCGATCGACGTGATCGTCCGCGGCGTCAAGGCGGGTTTGCCGCTCAACGAATGCTTGAAGATCATTGCAAACGAGTCCGGGGAGCCGGTTGGGCCGGAGTTCCGCCAGATCGTCGAAGGATTGAAAGTCGGCGTCACGCTCGAAGACGGTCTGAAGCGCATGTACGACCGCATGCCGGTTGCAGAAGTGAACTTCTTCCAAATCGTGCTGACCATTCAGCAGAAGACCGGCGGTAACTTGTCGGAAGCGCTGGGCAACCTGTCGGCCGTGTTGCGCGACCGCAAGCGTCTGCAGGGCAAGATCCAGGCGCTTTCGTCGGAAGCGAAAGCGTCGGCCGGCATCATCGGCTCGCTGCCGATCGTGGTTATGGGGCTCGTCTATGCGACGACGCCCGAATATATCGCGCTGTTGTTCACTGACCGCTTCGGCAACTTTTTGCTGTTGTGTTGCGTCACGTGGATGTCCGTCGGCATCTTCGTGATGAAGAAGATGATTTCGTTCAAGTACTGAGCACGGAGAGCTCGCTATGATGCAGTTTATCGATCTGCTCTTCGACAAGCAGTTTGCCGTGACGGCGTTGATCGCGATCGCAACGTTCGCGACGATCTTGACGCTCACCTATCCGTTGCTTGCGGGCGACAAGCTGGGCTCGCGATTGAAGGCCGTCGCAATGCGGCGCGAGGAGCTGCGGCGCATGCAGCGCGAAGCGCTGGCCAAGAAGGGGCAGCTGCGTACGAATCCCGTCGGCTTCATGAAGCAGACGGTCGAAAAGCTCAATCTGCGGAACATTCTGGAGTCGGCGAACACGAAGGAGAAGTTGTCGCGCGCCGGTTATCGCGGCCAGGCAGCGATCTATGCCTTCATGTTCTTCCGCTTTGTGATGCCGTTCTTGGTGTTCTTTTCGGTGACAGTGTACCTGTTCGTGCTGTCCGCTTACGACCTGCCACCGTTCGGTAAGATCGCGATCGCCTTCGGCGGTGCGTTTGCGGGTTTCTACCTGCCCGACCTCTACGTGCAGAACATCATCGACAAGCGCATGAACTCGATCATGAAGGCGTTTCCGGACGCGCTCGACTTGATGTTGATCTGCGTCGAGTCCGGTATGTCGGTGGAGTCGTCGTTCAACAAGGTCGCTTCCGAAATCGGCAGCCAGTCGGTGGAGTTGGCGGAAGAGTTTGCGCTGACGACTGCGGAGTTGTCCTACTTGCCGGACCGGCGCCAAGCCTATGAAAATCTCGGAAAGCGTTGCTCGCACCCCGGCGTGCGTGCGGTCTGTACGGCGCTGATCCAAGCGGAGCGATATGGTACGCCGCTTGGCACGGCGCTGCGCGTTATGGCGCTCGAAAATCGCGAAATGCGCATGATGGAAGCCGAGAAGAAGGCGGCCTCGCTCCCTGCCAAGTTGACGGTTCCAATGATTGTGTTCTTTCTGCCCGCCCTTTTCGTCGTCATTTTGGGCCCGGCATCCATCAAGATCATGAACCTCTGAGCCGCTAAGACCGGCCAAAGAAAAAGGCCGCGTCCCGGATGGGGACGCGGCCTTTCTTGTTTCTGGCTGCAAGCGGCCTAGTCGGCGACGTTGGCGATCGCGACCGATTTGCGAAGCATCGAGCTTTGCTTTTGGGTCGCCGGCTTCGCAGCTTCGGTTTTTTGTGCCTTTGGTACGATCGATGCCGGCAACTGGGCATCGTCCGCGACCGGCGCCATTTGGTAGCGTGTCTGCTCGGTCGCGGCAGCGACGGGAGCGGGAGCTGCTGTTACGATCGGCGCTGTTTCTGGGATCGACGTTTCGGCGACCGTTTCAACCGTGCCTTCGGTGGCCGCTACTTCCGTTTTCTCAGTGATTGGCGCCGAAGCCACAGGCTTCGTTAGCTCCGGCTCTGTTGTGGCGGGGGAGGTGGACACTTCGGCGTTGCTGGCATCCAACTGGCGCAGAACCGCCAGATTGTTTGTCGCCTGCGTAGCCGGCAGGTCTTCACTGGCGAGCTGGGCTGCCTCGGCCGTGTTGCCCTTCAGGCTGGCAACCATTGCCAGGTTCTGGCGCATTTGCGGCGTCGCATCAGGGCGGGAGACCAGCCGGCGGAGGATCGTCTCGGCTCGATCGACGTTGCCGGTTAGAATGTACGACATCGCCATGTTGCTCTCGATCGTCGCATTGTCGGGCGAAAGCTTCAGGGCCGTTTCGTAGTTTTGGCGGGCGGCGTCATGGCCGCCGGTTTGGTCCAGGGCGACCCCATAGGCCGAGAACGTGGTCCAATCGGAGCTGTCCATCTGCGTCGCGCGGGCGAGGAACGGGATAGCATCATGCGACCGGCCGACGGCAGTCAGGGCCTTGCCGTATTCCGACGATATCTTCGGATTGTCCGGCGCTTTCATGACGACCTCCCGCAGCACGGCCACGCCTTGGCGGGCTCCGCCCATCAGGCGCAGGTTTCGGGCGAAGTTCAGTGCGGCGGTCATGTCGCCCCGGTTTGCCTCGTACTTGGCGCCCCAATAGGCGGCTGCGGCGGCGTAGTCCTGATTGTCAGCCTTTTCGAGGGCCGCAATTGCTGCCGCGTTTGCCTGCGGCTGGCCGGAGCCGAAAAAGCCGGTGCCAGTGCACCCGGATAAGAATGCGGCCGCACCTGCGGCCAGCGCGATCCTGCTCGCAGAGCGGAGCAGTGCGCGGTTCAGTCGTAGACCCATCGTAGTAACCCCTCGCAAAGGTCGAGGCGGCCGACAAAGACGCAAGCGGCCGCCAAGGTTGAAAACAACCTAATTTCGCTCCAAAGCGGATAACAAACGTTTAAGCATAATCACGCGTTAACGCGTCTTCCCGATGTGGGGATGCAGGGGTATAAGGCGTGCCAGAGAGGATGGCGTCCCGTGAAGCGAAACCCGCATCACCTGAGAGGTGTGCTGATCGCGGTGGCGGCTGTTCTGCTTACGGTGCCCCTCAACGCGCAAGTGTCTCCGCCTGAGGCCCGGCGCATCTCGTTTCAAATCGCGACCGGCCCGGCTTCTGGCTCCTATCTGCGTGTCGGCGAGACAATCGCAAAGATCATCAGCCACCCGCCCGGCCTTGCGCGCTGCGATGTGCGGGGTGTGTGCGGACCCGAAGGGCTTATCGCGACGCTGCGTTCGTCTAGTGGTTCGGTCGCCAACGCGATATCGGTCAATGCCGGGCGTGTGAGATCGGCAATCGTTCAGGGCGATGTCGCGGCTGCGGCGATCACGGGTCAAGGGCCGTTTAAACTGATGGGGCCTTTGAGCGACTTGCGCGCTGTCGCACGGCTGCACGACGAGACGCTGCACCTTGTCGTCGCTTCGCGCTCGCGTATCCGCAAGCTAAGCGACTTGGCCGGCAAGCGCGTCGCGATCGATGGGCCGCGATCTGCGACCAACTACACAGTGCGTCAGTTGCTGGTTGCCGGGCGGCTTGATCCTTCGCGCGTTAAACTGACCTACGAAACGCCGGATCGTGCGGCCGAGGCACTGCGGAACGGCCGGCTCGACGCCTTTTTTGCGGTCGGCGTTGCGCCGGTGTCCGTTGTCGATGGGCTGGTCCGCCGCGGGCAGGCGCGCGTCGTGGGTCTTGATGCGCGAACGGTTGGCGCGCTCGCGTCGGCAAATCCGATGTTCAGCAAGCATGTTTTGCCCGCCGATAGCTATCGTTCGTCCAAAGCTGTCACGACGTTGAACGTAGCGGCGGTCTGGGTCGTGCAGAAGTCTCTGCCCGACGATGTCGTGCGCGACATTCTCCGGTCGTTTTGGAATCCAGCGAACCGCGGCGATCTCAAACGGTTGGGCCGGATCGGCCAGTCGATCGACGCGGCGCGGGCGGCGGAGAATCTGCCGCTGCCGCTTCATCCGGGGGCGCAGCGTTTCTACGCCGACGCCGGTCGGTAGGCCGGAGACAGCGTCCTGCGCCAACCCATCGGTACGTACTTGACGATGATTGTGCTGGGCTTTGCGCCGGTTGCGCTGGTTCTGCAGTTCTACGGCGTGCTTCCGAACCGCACGGTCATTCAATGGGATCTGTTCGGTAACACGACAATCATCGGAACGCGGCCTTCCACGATTCTGGCGGTTGCATGCGTCGGTGCCGTCATTGCCGTGACCGCCATTCTGATCGGCGTGTTGCAAAGCCGTGCGATGCTCGCGCTGCGGCTGAGGCGTGCGTACTTGGCCCTCAACCTTGCGCAATTGACCGCCATCGCCTTGACCTGCGGCATGATCGTGACCGAAGCGCTGGGCTTTCAGTTCAAGATCAAGCCCATGATTCCGCCCGCTATGGCGGTCATTCTGTTTGCGGGCGGCGTGTTGTGCTGGCGGCTGGACGGGAATGTGCGCTGGCTGGGCGGCGCGCTTCTCGCCACCTCCGTGGTCTTGCTTGCCTTCAGTGCGATTGCGATGGATGCGGTGGTTGGCTACTACGCTTCGGGCTTTGCGGCGCTTGCCATGGTTGCGATCGCGCTGCCCGAACCTGTGTCTTAGAGGGATGACATGACCATCGCCGATTTGTTTTCGACGTCTGCCCAGGGTGCGTTGCCGATTTATGCCGTCACGCCGGCCTCGTTGGAGGCAGCACTCGGCGGGCAACTCGAGCGCCACGCGAAGTGGCTCAAGGCGTCTGGCTTTGCCGCGTCGGCCGGGAAGGTGCAGCTGTTGCCGGGCGACGGCGATTCGGTTGCCGGTGCGGTGTTCGGCCTTGGCAGCAACGACGATCCGTTCGCCTGTGCGGCGCTGCCGTCTCTGTTGCCGCAGGGGACTTACGTGTTCGCGTCGAAGCCGCCTGGGTGTGACGGCAATCGGCTTGCGCTTTCGTGGGCCATGGGGACGTACGCGTTCTCGCGCTTCAAGTCGCAGGATAAACCGAAGGTTCATCCGCGGCTCGTTTGGCCTGAAGGTGCGGACCCCGCACATGTCGCGCGCGTTGCGCAGGGAATCTTCTCCGCGCGCGATCTCGTGAACACGCCAGCGAACGAGATGGGTCCTGCAGAACTCGCGCAAGCGGCCGAGCGCGTCGCCCGGGCGCATGGCGCTTCGTTTGCGGTGATCGAGGGGCGCGAGTTGCTCGCTCAGAACTACCCGATGATCTGGACGGTGGGTGCGGGTTCGTCGCGAGCGCCGCGGCTCATCGACATTCGGTGGGGCGAGGCGAAGCATCCCCGTGTGACGCTGGTGGGCAAGGGCGTGTGCTTCGATTCCGGCGGGCTCGACATCAAGCCGGCGTCGGGCATGCTGACCATGAAGAAGGATATGGGAGGGGCGGCGGCCGTTCTCGGGATCGCGCATATGGTGATGGATGCGAAGCTACCCGTGTCGCTGCGCGTGTTGATCCCGGCGGTCGAGAATAGCATTTCGGGCGATGCGTACCGGCCTGGCGACGTGCTCAAGAGCCGGAAGGGGCTGACCGTCGAGATTGGGAACACCGACGCGGAGGGGCGCCTTGTTCTTGCCGATGCACTTGCCGAAGCGGACCAAGATAAGCCCGACCTTCTGATTTGTATGGCGACGTTGACGGGGGCGGCGCGCGTTGCCACGGGGTTCGACTTGCCGCCGTTCTTTACGAAGGACGACGTTTTGGCGTCGGACTTGGCGGCTGCTGCGGAACGCGAAGCGGATGCGATGTGGCGGTTGCCGTTGTGGCGCGGGTATCGCGACCTCATCGACAGCAAGGTTGCGGATTTGAACAACAGCCCGGCGAGCCCGAACGGCGGGGCGATCACGGCGGCATTGTTCCTGTCGTGCTTTGTCGAGAAGTCAGCGTCATTCGCGCATTTCGACATTGCTGCTTGGAACGAGCGCGCGCGGCCCGGGCGGCCTGTCGGCGCTGAGGCGCAGGGCGTGCGGGCGATCTATGCAATGTTGAGTACGCGTTACGGGCGTCAGTAGCCGCGCGCGAAGTCGACCAGGTTTTCGGGTGGTAGTCCGTCGTCCATCCGGCGGATCGTGGTTGCGACTTGGCGCATGAAGGATTCGGGGTCTGTGAACGCTGCGGAGTGTGCGGTCATCACGACTTTTGGATGCGACCAGAGCGGGCTCGTTGCGGGTAACGGCTCGGCGCTGAAGACGTCGAGCGTTGCGCCGCCCAAGTGTCCGCTGTCGAGGGCTTTGATTAGGTCGTCCTCCACGACATGACCACCGCGGGCTGCGTTGATCACGCAGGCATCTTTCGGTAGCGCTGCGAACGTTTTGGCGTTCAGGATTCCGCGTGTTTCGGGCGTGAGCGGCAACAAACACACGAGGATATCGCTTTGCGCCAGAAACGCGTCGAGCTGGTTCATTCCGTGAAAGGTCGTAACGCCATCGACATGCTTCGGCGTCGCGCTCCATCCTGAGATTTGGTAGTTGAGCGCACGCAAAGGCGCGGCGGCGGCTTGTCCCAGAACACCGAAGCCTAGGATTCCGACCCTTACTTGCGGCGCGCGCGGCGCTGGCAACTGACGCCACTTCTTGTCGCGTTGCAGGCCGATGAAATCGTGCAAGCGGCGGTGCCAGTAAAGGACGCTCAAGACGACGTATTCGCTCATCGCTTGGGCCAGCGTGTCGTCGACAACGCGGGCGAGCGGGATGTGGTGGGGGTAGGTGGGGTCGGCGACGATACCGTCCACGCCTGCACCCATCGAGAACACGACCTTCAGATTAGGCAGGCTGCGTAACCTTCCCGGCGCGGGTTTCCAGGCGACGCAGTATGCGATGTCGGCGGCGGTCTGCGGGTCGACGGTCGCGCGGATGTCGAGCGTGGGCAGAAACTTGCGCAGGTGCGCCGTCCAGCGCTCATGCGGGTAGTCGGGGAGGTCGAAGAGGAGTGCGCCGGTAGGCATCAGCTTTATCCGCAAAAGAAAGTCCGGCGCAGCATGCGGGCTGAGCCGGACTAAAATCAAATCGTACGCGGTCGCTTAATGCGCGGGCGGCGTTGCGGGCGCAGGTGCGGGTACCGTTCCAGCGGTCGCTGGCGCCGACGCTGGTGCGGCGCCTTCCGGCGTGCTGCCGGGCGGCGGTGCTTGTACTTCACCGGCGGGCGGTTCGGCACCTTCCGCGGGTGCTGCGGGTGGAGGCGCCGCGGGGTTCGGGGCCGGGATCGGCGGCGGCGCGTCCGACATCGTGCGCAAGTATGCGATCAGGTTCACGCGGTCGTTCGTTTTCGAGATTCCGGCGAATGCCATCTTCGTGCCGGGGACGGCAGCCGCCGGCTTTACCATGAACGCGTTGAACGCTTCGTAGTCCCAGGTTTTCTCGGCCTGCGCCTTCATCCCAGCCGAGTAAGCGAAGCTTGCGTTCTGGGCGTGCTTCGCACCGAGGATGCCGTGGAGGTTAGGGCCGACTTTGTTCGGACCGCCCTTCTCGAAGACATGACAGGTGAGACATTTTTGCGCGACCTTTGCGCCCGCGGCAGCGTCGGCGACGGGCAACAGCGTGCCCCAATCGGGCTTGGCTTCCGCCACCGGTGTTTCGCCGCCGGCCGGTGGCGTTTCGACGACTTCGACGGCCATCCCGGCTTTGCCGGATTGGTGCGGTGCCATCCACTTACCGACGACGACATTGAGACCAGCGATAACGAGTACGGTGCCGAGAACTGCGCCGAAAATTTTGTTCCACTCGAACGAATCCATCAGTGCAATCCTTGGGACTAAACCGGTCTGTTTTGAGGTTGGAATCGCGGCGCCGCGGTGCCGCGTCGTGAAGGCGGCGAGACAATAGCGGGGGCGCTTTTCGGGTCATTGCGGCGGAACGTCGCATTTTGGCGCGAGCGGGAAGCCTAGAACACACTGCGTCAATGAGCGAACCGCTGATCCTTATTCCTGCCCGCATGGCTTCCACCCGGCTGCCGGGCAAACCGCTCGCCGACATTTGCGGCGCGCCGATGATCGTGCAGGTCTGGCGGCGGGCGATGGAGGCGAAGTCCGGGCGTGTTGCCGTTGCGGCAGCGGAGCGTGTGATCGTCGATGCGGTGGTGCGTGGGGGCGGTGAAGCGGTGCTCACCGATCCCAATCACCCGTCCGGATCGGATCGCATCTACGAGGCGCTCACAAAGCTCGATGCGAAGGGTGCTCACGACATCGTTGTCAATATCCAGGGCGATCTTCCGACGCTTGATCCCGGACTGGTGCGGTCGGTCGTCGAGGCGCTGCGGAGCTCCGGTGCCGATATCTCGACGCTCGCGACCGAGATACGAGAGCCGTCGGAGCGGACGAATCAGAATGTGGTGAAGGCGGTGGTCGCTTTGGCGGAAGGTGCGCGCGAGGGACGGGCGCTCTATTTCACGCGCGCGACGGCGCCTTCGGGCGACGGGCCGCTCTATCACCACATCGGCATTTATGCTTACCGAAGAGCGGCTCTTGATAGGTTCGTGAAGATGGCGCCCTCTCCCCTCGAAAAGCGGGAGAAGCTGGAGCAGTTGCGTGCGCTGGAGAACGGCATGACGATCGCGGTTCGCATCGTCGATACGATGCCGCTGGGTGTGGACACGCCGGAAGATTTGGAACGCGCGCGGCAGATGCTGGTAAAGGACAAGAAATGAACGCCAAGGCGAACACGATCGCGTTTCAGGGTGAGGCCGGGGCGAACTCGCATCTCGCGTGCCGCGAGGTTTTCCCGCAGATGACCGCGTTGCCGTGTCAGACGTTCGAAGACGCGTTTGCGGCGGTGAAGGAAGGCAAGGCGCGCCTTGCGATGATTCCGATCGAGAATTCGCTGCACGGACGGATCACCGACATCCACCATATTCTGCCGGAGTCGGGGCTCTACATCGTTGGCGAGCATTTCTTGCGCGTGCATCACCAGTTAATGGCGATCAAGGGCGCGACGCTCGAAGGCTTGAAGTCGGTGATGAGCCAGACGCCGGCACTCGGGCAATGCCGCAACATCATCCGGTCGCTGGGCTTGAGCATGATCGTGGGCGCGGATACCGCGGGTTCGGCGCGGCACGTTTCGGAGGGAAAGGACCCGACTGTCGCGGCACTCGCCTCGTCGCTTGCGGCGGAGATCTATGGGCTCAACATTCTTAAGGCGAACGTCGAAGACGCGCTGCACAACACCACGCGCTTTCTCATCATGTCGGGTGAGCCGGACGACGCGGAGGCGGACTCAGGCGATGTCGTCACGACGTTCGTGTTCCGCGTGCGCAACGTGCCGGCCGCACTCTACAAGGCGATGGGCGGGTTTGCGACGAACGGCGTGAACATGACGAAGCTGGAGTCGTATCAACTCGGCGGCTCGTTCAACGCGACGCAGTTCTACGCCGATATCGAGGGGCATCCGGAGGAGCGGAACGTGCGGCTCGCGCTCGAGGAGCTACAGTTCTTCACGTCGCACTTGCGCATTTTGGGCGTGTACCCGGCGCATGCGTATCGCAAGACAGTGGCGGTGCCGAACTGACTACACAGATTCCAGCCAACCCTTCACCAGCTGGTGCGCGATCGCCAGCGGCGGGGGCATGCGTAGTTCGGGGGTGCCTTTTCCGATCGAGGCGCGGATTTGGTCGCGGGTGAACCACTGAGCGTCCGAGAGTTCTTGCATGTCGAGCGTGATGTCGCTTGAGACTGCGTTCGCGTAGCAGCCGATCATCAGCGACGATGGGTAGGGCCAGGGTTGGGTCGAGTGGAATGCCACCTGGTCGATCTTGATGCCCGCTTCTTCCATGAGTTCGCGGGCGACCGCTTCTTCGATCGTTTCGCCGGGTTCAATAAAGCCCGCCAAAGCCGAATAGAAACCCTGCGGCCACTTCGCTTGGCGGCCGAGCAGGCATTTGTCGCCGTGCAGAGCCAGCATGATGACGACCGGATCGGTGCGCGGAAAATGTTCCGTGTTGCAGGCTTCGCAGTAGCGTTTGTAGCCGGCGTCGGCGAGCACGGTTGCGCCGCCGCAGTTTGCGCAGAAGCCGTGGCGCTGGTGCCAATCGATCAGCGACTTCGCTTGCGCGAGGATTGCCGCATCACCGGGATCGATTTCTTCGGCAACGGTACGCAGGTCGGCGAATTGGCCGAGCCCTGATAGCGGGCCACTGCTTGCCGGATCGGGCAGCGGCGAAATGTCTATCGCGAAATGCGCGACGCCGCGGTTCAGCCCCAAGAAAATCGTCGGCGCGCCAGGCGCCTTCAGCGGCAGCGCGAGTTCGGAGGTGACCCAGCCTGCCTCGCGCCGGCCCTCGCGGTTCTTGATCAGGAACGGCATCAGCTTCCACACGGGAATGAACAGCGAGCGTTTGTCCTGGAACGCGGCGCCAAGCCACTCCTGGTTCGTGCGATGGTGGCCTGCGCGGTCGAGCGGCGAGTTTGCGAAAACGTTCGGATTCTTGGGCAGGACCAAGCTCGTGCTCATGCGCCCCCGCTCTTTGGCTCTAAGAAATCCACAGGAAATAGCCTGAAGACAATGGCACGAGCGCGCAGGCCGCCGCAACGGATCAACGCTTGCGCTCGGCCACGGCCCGTCTGCTATAGTTTTGGCGGGAGGTTGGCGGCGGACGTGTCCCTCGCCAACCCGGTCAGATCCGGAAGGAAGCAGCCGTAACGAGTTTCGACTCGGGTCGTTCACCAGCCTCCCACCTACGCCCCGCTTCGCGGGGCTTCGGTGGGCGCGGCCCACCTTCGCGGCGGAATCTGAATGGCGAAGAAGGATAAGGGGTCGGACGCTCCCGCGGACGAACCTGGGTTGAAGTTGGGAGATGGCGGCAGCGAGAAAAAGACTCTCGCGCCGAAGACGCACGTCAACGAGAGCAAAATTCATACGCCGTACCGGGTGCTGGCGCGCAAGTACCGGCCGCTGACGTTCGAGGACGGGTTCATCGGCCAAGTGGCGATGAAGCGGACGCTGGAGAATGCGTTCGCGGCCGGGCGGATTGCGCATGCGTTTATGCTGACCGGCGTTCGTGGTGTGGGTAAGACCACCACTGCGCGGATCATTGCGAAGGCGCTGAACTGCATCGGGCCGGATGAGAAGCGGACGGAGCCGACGGTTAAGCCTTGCGGCGCATGCGAGCCGTGCCGGTCGATCACGGAATCGCGCTGCGTCGATGTGTTCGAGATGGACGCGGCGTCGCGCACCGGCATCGACGATATCCGCGAGATCGTCGAGGGCGTGCGCTATGCGCCGGCCGAAGTGCGCTTCAAGGTCTACATCATCGACGAAGTTCACATGCTGTCGAAGCAGGCGTTTAACGGCCTCTTGAAGACGCTGGAAGAGCCGCCGCCGCATGTGAAGTTTATTTTCGCCACGACCGAAATTCGCAAGGTGCCGATCACGGTGCTGTCGCGGTGTCAGCGGTTCGATTTGAAGCGCGTGCCTGTCGAGGAGTTGGCGGCGCATCTGGCGTTCGTGTGCAAATCGGAAGGTCAGCCTGCGGACGACGCGGCTTTAGCGCTGATTGCGCGGGCGGCGGAAGGGTCCGCGCGCGATGCACTGTCGTTGCTCGATCAGGCGTTTGCGCATGCGGGCGGGGCGACCATCGAAGAAGAAGCCGTGCGTTCGATGCTGGGGCTCGCCGATCGCAGCCGCGGCTTGGAATTGTTCGCGATGCTGATGCGTGGGGCGATCGGCGATGCGCTGGGTGAGTTTCGCGCGCAGTACGATTCCGGGGCCGATCCGTTGGCTGTGCTGCAGGACCTCGCGCAGATTTGTCATGAGGTGACGCGCACCAAGGTTGTCGGTGGCGCGTCGGCTTCCGGCGCGACCGCTGAAGAGTCGAAGCGCCTCAAGGAACTGGCAGAGAAGCTCACGGTGCCGCAGTTGGCGCGCACGTGGCAGCTGATGTTGAAGGCGCTTGCCGAAGTGCAGGCCGCGCCGGATGCGGCGGCCGCGACCGAGATGGCGCTCATTCGTGTCGCCTATGCGGCGGAGTTGCCGCCCACGGATCAGTTGGTGAAGAGCGCCGGGTCCGGTGCGCCGGCGCCGTCATCGCCCGCACGCGGTGCGTCGGGTTCGGCGGGGCCGCCGTCATCGCCGCCGCTTAGGATGAGCGGACAGAGCGGCCCGGCGACAGCGCGGAGCGAGCCGACGATGAGTGTTGCGCCGCCGGTCGCGCAATCGGTCCCACGCGTGATCTTGCAGAGCTTTGCCGATGTCATTGCGCTCGCGCGCGAGAACCGGGAAGTGCGGCTCGTCTATGCGCTGGAGCATTGGGTGCATCTGGTGCGGTTCGAGCGGGGGCGGCTTGAGCTTCGGCTCGATCCGGCGTCGCCGCCTGCGTTACCGGGCGAGCTTTCGGACAAACTTGCGCGTTGGGCCGGTGAGCGGTGGGTCGTCACTGTGTCGAGCGCTCCGGGTGAGGCCACGATCGCGCAGCAGAAGGACGCGCACGAGCAGGCGCGGCGCGCCTCGGCGGCGCAGGACCCGCTGCTGAAGGCGGCTATGGCGGCGTTTCCGGGTGCGAAGATCGTTGCGGTGCGCGACCGCGATGCGTTCGACGTCGAGGGCGAAGTTGAGGGTGGGGAAGCGTCATGAAAAATTTCGGCGACATCATGAAGCAGGCGCAGCAGCTGCAGGCGCGCTTTCAAGAGGCACAAGAGAAGGTCAAAGCGGTCGAGGCCGAGGGTCAATCCGGCGGCGGCATGGTGCGCGTGACGCTGAACGGCAGCGGCCTTGCGACGGCGGTCAAGATCGATCCGTCGCTGATCGATCCGAAGGACGCGGGGATGCTCGAAGACCTGCTGCGCGCCGCGATCAACGACGCGCGCACGAAAGTCGACGCGCGCACCAGCGAAGAAATGTCGAAGGCGACGGGCGGCATGCCGCTACCGCCGGGATTGAAGTTTTAACGCGATGGCGGCGCTTTCTGGTCCTGAAATCGAGCGGTTGGTGCAGTTGCTCGCCCGGCTGCCGGGGCTTGGGCCGCGGTCGGCACGGCGTGCGGCGTTGGTGCTTATCAAGAAGAAGGAAAGCCTGCTGCAGCCGCTCGCCGCCGCACTCGAAGAGGCGGGGCGGGTGATCAAGTCGTGCACGACGTGCGGCAATTTCGATACGTCGGACCCGTGCGGCGTATGCACGGACGCCAAGCGCGATGGTGCGCTGATCTGCGTGGTCGAAGACGTGGCCGATCTCTGGGCGCTGGAGCGTGCGGGCGTGTTTCGCGGGCGCTATCACGTGCTGGGCGGCACGCTCTCCGCGCTCGACGGGCGCGGGCCGGATCAGCTGAACATTGGCGCACTGGTTGAGCGCGTGAAGGCCGGCGGCACGCGCGAAGTCGTGCTGGGCCTGAACGCCACCGTCGAAGGCCAAACGACCGCGCACTACGTGACCGACCTGATCGCCCCGCTCGGCGTGTCGGTGACCCGCCTCGCCCACGGCGTGCCGGTGGGCGGGGAACTCGACTACCTGGACGAGGGCACACTGGCGGCCGCGTTTGCCGCGCGGCGGGCGATGTAGCTGGCACGCCTTCGCGCGAACGGGTAAACCGTCGCGCCATGTTTCTCTCGATTTCGACCACGCACCGGCCGGCGACCGATCTGGGCTTCATTCTGATGAAGCATCCGGAGCGGATGCATGAGGTCGAGCTCGCGTTTGGGAAGGCAATTGTCTTCTACCCGGTCGCGTCGAACGATGTGTGCGAGGCGGTTCTGACGCTCGACATCGACCCGATTGGGCTCGTGCGTGGGCGGGGCGAAGGCGAAGGGTTGCTCGACCAGTATGTCAACGATAGGCCCTATGCGGCTTCGTCGTTTCTCGCCGTGGGGCTCAATCGCGCGTTTCGAACCGCGATGACCGGCGTTTCGAAGGAGCGGCCGGAGCTTGCGGGCCAGAAGATTCCGCTCGTGATCAAGGTTTGTCCGTTACCGGCGCGGGGTGGCGAGGCTTTGCTGCGTTCCTTATTCGAGCCGCTGGGATGGGTGGTGGCGTTCGAGCGGATCGGGGACTCGCGCTATGTGTCGCTGACGCTCTCCGGCGAGCAGCGGGTCGCCGAAGCGTTGTCGCATCTTTATGTGCTGATCCCGGTGCTCGATGAGGACAAGCACTATTGGGTCGGTGACGACGAGGTGGAAAAGCTGCTCGCGAAAGCGGGCGGGTGGCTTGGCCAGCATCCGGCGAAAGAAACGATCACGCTGCGCTACTTGAAGAAGCGGCGCGGGCTGGCGCGCGCGGCACTCGCGCGGCTTGCGAGCGAGGATCAGGCGGAGCTGAGCGAGGCACCGCAGCCACGTGAGGCGCGGGAGGAGAAGCTCGAAGCGCCGGTCCGGCTCAACGACCGCCGAATGGAAGCGGTGATCGAAGCGCTTGCGGCGCGAGGTGCAAAATCGGTCGCCGACCTAGGCTGCGGAGAGGGGAAGTTGCTTGGGCGGTTGGTTCGCGATCGCCGGTTTGAGCGCGTATTTGGCCTCGATGCTTCGTCCCGTGCGCTTGAGAATGCGTCTGAGCGGCTGCGTCTCAATGAGGCTGGCGGGCCGAAGGAGGGGCGGGTCACGCTGTTGCATGGTGCTCTGACGTACCGCGATACGCGCTGGGCGGAAGCAGATGCAGCGTGTTTAGTTGAGGTAATCGAGCATCTGGACGCCGACCGGTTGCCGGCACTCGCGCAAGCCGTGTTCGGCGCTGCAGGTCCGAAGAGCGTCGTCGTTACGACGCCGAACTCGGAATACAATGCGCTGTTTGCGCAGTTGGAGGCAGGGACGTTCCGGCATCCGGATCACCGTTTCGAGTGGACGCGTGCGCAGTTCAAGGCGTGGGCGGACGATATTGCGGTGCGCTTCGGGTACGCGGTGACGTACGCGGGAATCGGCGACGAGCATGCCGAACACGGGGCGCCGACGCAGATGGCGGTGTTCGCGCGATGAGATCGAGTCCCGAACTTCTTGATGTGCCGGATTTCTCCTTGATCGTGCTGATCGGCGCGACAGGATCGGGAAAGAGCACGTTTGCGGCGAAGCATTTTTCGAAGACGGAGGTTATTTCGTCCGACTACGCGCGCGGGCTCGTTTCGGACGACGAGAACGATCAAGCCGCGAGTGTGGATGCGTTCGAGATTGTGCGTGTCATTGCGGAGAAGCGGTTGAAGAACCGCCGGCTGACCGTGATCGATGCGACAAACGTGCGTTCAGCCGACCGCAAGCATTGGGTCGAGATCGCGCGGCGCTGGCATGCGTTGCCCGTCGCCATCGTGATCGATCCGGGGCTCGATGTTTGCGTCGAGCGCAACAAGCTGCGGCCGAATCGCAAGTTCGGGGCCGGTGTGCCGCAGAAGATGATCCATGAGATCCGGCGGGGCTTGGGCGGGCTGCAGCGCGAGGGGTTCCGTCAGGTTTGGAAGCTGTCGTCGGCGGATGCGGTCGATGCCGCGAAGGTTGAGCGCCGTCCGCTTTGGACCGATCGGCGCGGGGAGACGGGACCGTTCGACATCATTGGCGACGTGCACGGGTGTGCGGACGAGTTGGAGGTGCTGCTCGACACGCTCGGCTACGGCGTGGCGTGGGCGGCGGATCGGTCGGTGAAGATCGAAGCGCCGCATGGGCGGAGTGCTGTGTTCGTTGGCGATCTCGGCGACCGGGGACCGCGGACGCCCAACGTTCTGCGCATTGTGATGGCGATGGTCGACGGCGGGACCGGCATGGTGGTTCAGGGGAACCACGACAAGAAGCTGATGCGCTGGCTTGACGGGCGAGATGTGAAGACGACGCACGGGTTGCAGCAGTCGATCGAACAATTGACCGCTGAGGACGCCGCGTTCAGGACGCGGGTGAAAGCATTTCTGGACGATCTGCGCAGCCACTATTGGCTCGATGGCGGGCGGCTCGCGGTCGCGCATGCGGGCTTGAAGGAAGAGATGATTGGGCGCGGGTCGCCGATGGTGCGCGATTTTGCGCTCTACGGGGAGACAACCGGCGAGATCGACGAGTTCGGCTTACCGGTGCGGCTCGATTGGGCGGCGAAGTATCGGGGAAATACCACCGTTGTCTACGGTCACACGCCGGTGCCAGAAGCGGAATGGGTCAACAATACGATTTGCATCGACACTGGGTGCGTGTTCGGCGGCAAGCTCACCGCGCTGAAGTGGCCGGAGAAGGAACTTGTCAGCGTGCCTGCAGCGCGCGTGTATTACGAGCCTGCGAAGCCTTTGTTGAGTGTATCCGCGTCGCGCACAGCGCAGAGCGAAGCAGACGACATGCTCGACTACGCCGACGTTTCTGGCAGGCGTTGGATCGACACCACGTTGACGCGCCGGATCGTGGTGCCGGAGGAGAACGCGACGGCAGCGCTTGAGGTGATGAGCCGATTTGCGATCGCGCCGCAATGGCTGATCTATTTGCCGCCCACCATGTCGCCTGTCGAAACATCGCCGGTTGACGGATGGCTGGAGCGGCCAGAGGAGGCTTTCGCCTTCTTCAAGGGGCGCGGGCAAGACGAGATTGTCGCCGAAGAGAAGCACATGGGCTCTCGCGCCGTCATTGCGCTCTGCCGGGACAACGCGGTCGCGCGCAAGCGGTTTGGCGTGGTCGGCGACGAAGCGGGCGCGATCTGGACGCGTACCGGGCGGCCGTTCTTCGGCGATGTATCGGTGCGCGATGCGGTACTCGACGCCGTGCGGGCGTCGGCGGATCGTGCGGGTGTCTGGGAAGCACTGGCGACGGGTTGGCTGTTGCTCGATGCAGAGATCATGCCTTGGTCGGCCAAGGCGTCTGCACTGATCGATCAGCAGTATGCGCAGGTTGCGGCGGCGGCGGTATCTGGGCTCGGTGCGGCAGGTGATGCAGCCGCACAGGCGACGGCGCGCGGCGTGGATCTGAGCGGTTTGCGCGAGCGGCTTGGCGGACGCCTCGTACGCGCGAAGAAATACGCGACGGCTTGGGAGCCGTATGTGTGGCCGGTTGCGAGCGCGAGCGACTTGCGCATTGCACCGTTCCATCTGCTGGCGAGCGAAGGCGCTGTGCATTTTGACAAGGACCATCATTGGCACATGCAGATCGCTGAGCGGCTGGCCGTGCATGGAGCGCCCATCCTCACCGCGACGGCTTATCGCAGCGCACGGCTCGATGATGAAGGGGCACTCGGCGATCTCACCGCGTGGTGGGAGGACGTTACGTCGAAGGGTGGTGAAGGTATGGTGGTGAAACCGCGGACGTTCATTACTCAAGGCGCGAAGGGGCTGATTCAGCCTGCGCTGAAAGTGCGGGGCCGTGAGTATCTGCGTATCATCTATGGCCCCGAGTACGACGCGCCCGAGCACCTGGAGCGGCTGAAGCAGCGGGGGCTTGGCGGCAAGCGGTCGCTGGCGTTGCGGGAGTTTGCGCTGGGGCATGAGGCGCTGACGCGGTTTGTCGCGCGGGCGCCGCTCCGTAAGGTGCATGAGTGCGTATTTGCCGTGCTGGCGCTTGAAAGCGAGCCGATCGATCCCCGGCTTTGAGCCTCAACCATAGTGCCGCCTTGACGGGTTGGGCCGTTGGTTTTACCTCCTCGTCCATGGCTCTTAGACCTATTCTTATTGCGCCCGATCCTCGGTTGAAGCAGGTGTCGTTGCCGGTGGCGTCGGTGACCGCTGAGACGCGCCGGTTGATGGACGATATGCTGGAGACGATGTACGCGGCGCCGGGCATCGGGCTTGCCGCGATCCAGATCGGCGAGGCGCAGCGCATTATCGTGATCGATGTCGGCAAGGATAAGCCGGGCGCGGACGAGGGTGACGACGCTGAGAAAAAAGAGAAAGATCCGGATCCGATGTTCTTCGTGAATCCGGAGATCGTCTGGGCTTCGGACGAGAAGGTGATGTGCGAGGAGGGGTGCCTGTCGGTGCCCGACCTTTATGAAGAGGTTGAGCGGCCGGCGCGCGTGCGGGTGCGGTTCGTCGACTATCAGGGCCGGCCCCAAGAGATCGATTGCGAGGGCATGCTTGCGGTTTGCATTCAGCACGAGATGGATCACCTGGAAGGCGTGCTGTTCATCGATCATCTGTCGCGGCTGAAGCGCGAGATGATGCTTAAGAAGCTCGCTAAGGCGCGCAAGCGCGAGACCGCGTGACGTTGCGCCTTGCGTTCATGGGGACGCCTGCGTTTTCGGTGCCTGCGCTTGAGGCGCTCGTGAAGGCGGGGCATGAGGTTGTTTGCGTCTATTCGCAGCCGCCGCGGCCTACCGGGCGTGGACACAAGTTGCAGCCTTCGGTGGTGCATGCAGCGGCGGAGCGGCTCGGCATTCCGGTGCGCGTGCCGGTCAGTTTGAAGGAGCGGCAAGAGCAGACGGCGTTTGCGGCGCTCAAGCTCGATGCGGCGGTTGTCGTTGCTTACGGGTTGTTGCTGCCGAAGCCCGTGTTGGCGGCGCCACGTCTTGGGTGTTTCAACTTGCATGCTTCGCTGCTGCCGCGTTGGCGGGGGGCGGCGCCTATCCATCGCGCGGTGATGGCGGGCGACGGCGAGACCGGCGTCATGGTGATGCGGATGGAGGAGGGGCTCGATACCGGTCCCGTCCTTGCGACCTGGCGGACGGCGATCACGGACGAGACGACGACCGGGGCGCTGCAAGACCTGCTCGCGCGCGAGGGTGCGCGGCTGATGGTCGAGACGTTAGCGGGCGATCTGCGCAACGTTGCGCAGAGTGCCGAGGGCGTTACTTATGCCAAAAAGATCTTGGCTATGGAGGCGCAGATCGACTGGACGAGGCCCGCGCGCGCGCTGCTGAGGCAAGTCCACGGGCTCAACCCTTCGCCAGGGGCTTGGACGACAAGCGGTGAGACGCGGCTGAAGGTGCTGCGCGTGCGGCTGGCTGCGGGGAAGGGTGACCCGGGGGTGGTGATTGGTGCGCCGCTGATCATCGCCTGCGGCGACGGTGCGCTTGAGATCGTGGAGTTGCAGCGCGCAGGGCGGGGGGTGCAACGCGCCGAGGAACTCTTGCGCGGATTTCCCATCGCTGTTGGGACGTGGCTTGGCTGATGCGGTGGAAGCTCACCATCGAGTATGACGGCGCGCCGTATTTCGGGTGGCAGCGGCAGGACAATGGGCCGTCGGTGCAGGCCGCGGTCGAGCAGGCGATCCTGAAGCTGACGGGCGAGGCCGTTACGATCGCAGCGGCGGGGCGGACGGATGCGGGCGTGCATGCGTTGGGGCAGGTTGCGCATGCGGACATTTCGAAGGAGTTTTCGCCCGACAAGATGCGCGATGCGTTGAACGCGCATTTGCGGCCGCATCCGGTCGCGGTGTTGACGGCGCAGCCGGCGGCCGATGATTTTCACGCGCGCTTCGATGCGACGGCGCGGCATTATCTTTATCGCATCGTGAACCGGCGCGCGCCGTTGACGCTCGATCACGGCAAAGCTTGGCAGGTGCAGGCGGCGCTCGATGCGGAGGCTATGCACGCTGCGGCGCAGCGGCTCTTGGGCACGCATGACTTTACGACGTTTCGCGCGGCGGAGTGTCAGGCGAAGTCGCCGGTGAAGACGCTCGACCGGCTCGACGTTTCGCGCATTGGCGAGGAGATTTCGGTGCGCGCGTCGGCGCGGTCGTTCTTGCATCATCAGGTGCGTTCGATCGTGGGGACGTTGAAGCTTGTGGGGACGGGCAAGATGACGGCGCACGAGGTTGCCGCGGCATTGGCGGCGCGGGATCGCGCCCAATGCGGGCCGGTTGCGCCGCCGGACGGGCTCTATTTGGTGCGCGTGGATTACGGCGTTAAGACGTAGCAATCAGCAATCAGCGAAGGGGTTTCTCATGCATCGGCGTCAGTTACTTCTGGGATCGGCGGCGATGCTGGCTGCGGCTGCCTGCGAGACGTTGCCGATCGAAGCCGGCGGCGAGCTCGATGTGGTCGTGCGCGGTGGCACCGTCTACGACGGTACCGGCGTGGAGGGGCGTCGCGCGGATGTCGGCATCGCGGGCGACCGCATTGTTGCTGTGGGCGATCTGTCGGGTGCGCGGGCGGCGTCGGTTGTCGATGCGCGTGGGCTCGCGGTCGCACCCGGCTTCATCAATATGCTCAGCTGGGCGAATGAGAGTTTGCTGCATGACGGGCTTTCGCAGAGCGATATCCGCCAGGGCGTGACGCTGGAGGTGATGGGCGAAGGCATGTCGATGGGGCCGCTTACGCCTGCGATGACGCGCAATCTCATCAAACAACAGAGCGGCATCACGTTCGACGTTTCGTGGACGACGCTTGGGCAGTATCTGGAGTTGCTGGAGAAGCGCGGGGCTTCGACGAATGTGGCCTCATTCGTGGGCGCGGCGACGATCCGCATACATGAACTCGGCTACAACAACCGCAAGGCCAAGCCGGCCGAGCTAGCGCGGATGCAGGATCTGGTGCGCGCCGCGATGCGGGAAGGAGCGCTTGGTGTCGGGTCGTCGCTGATTTATGCGCCGGGGAGTTTTGCCGATACGGAGGAACTTGTGGCGCTGACCGCGGCCGCGCATGAGTACGGCGGCGGTTACATCTCGCATATCCGCAGCGAGGCCGACCGGTTTCTGGAGGCGATCGACGAGTTGGTCGAGATCGGGCGGCGGACGGGCGCGCCGGT
>JBJXEH010000258.1:0-9543 GCA_046153995.1 Micropepsaceae bacterium | reverse complement strand
ATACTGATCGTCTTCTTCGGCTTAAGGTACCAGTTGCCGATCGCGCAATGCGCCATGGTGATCGCAGCGACCGCAGGGCTAAACGCCGTCTTGTTTTTCCGCCATCGTGGCGTCCGCGTGATGAGCGAACGCGAAGCCGCTGCCCAATTGGCGTTCGACATTCTGCAGCTGACCTCGATGCTGGCGCTCACTGGCGGCATCGAAAACCCATTCACGCTGCTATACCTCGCCCCCATCGTGATTTCTGCCGGCAACTTGAGCCTAGGCGCAACCCTAGCACTCGCGCTTCTCGCGTTCGGCAGCATCTCGTTCGTCTCGGTTTTCCATTGGCCGTTGCCATGGGACCCCAAGGCGCCTCTGGAACTGCCCGCGCTATACGTTGCGGGCAGTTGGATCTCGCTTACACTCGGCATCGGCTTCTGCCTCATCTACGCCTGGCGCACTGCCGACGAGAGCCGCCGCATGCAGGCAGCGTTGGCGGCAGCGCAAGCCGCTCTCACGCGCGAACAGCGCCTCTCCGATCTGGGCGCGTTGGCAGCAGCCACGGCACACGAACTCGGCACGCCGCTGGGCACAATCGCGGTCGTCGCCCGCGAGCTTGAGCGCGGCATGCCCAAGAACAGCGAGTGGCTCGAAGACGTGCGCCTGCTGCGCGGCCAAGCCGAACGCTGCCGCGAAATCCTGTCGAAACTTTCGCAGCAAGACACCGAAGAAGACACGATCGCCAAACGCCTGCCCCTGCC
The DNA here is from genome assembly GCA_046153995.1 of Micropepsaceae bacterium. GTDB lineage: Bacteria > Pseudomonadota > Alphaproteobacteria > Micropepsales > Micropepsaceae > SZUA-430. The sequence continues at coordinate 8,800 of JBJXEH010000258.1, read as the reverse complement.
CGCCCTTATTGACGAGATCGCAGAGCCGCACCGCGGCTTCGGCGTCGACATCAATGTCACGACGACGGGCTCCGGCACGCTCACCGTTCGCCGCACGCCTGAGATCGTGCACGGCCTCGGCAACTTTATCGAGAACGCCGTCGACTTCGCCGAGAACCGGGTCGACATCGAGGCCACTTGGGATGACGAAGCCGTACACATGACGATCGCCGACGACGGCGCAGGCTTCGACCCTGTGATCCTCGCAAGATTGGGCGAACCATATGTGACCTCCCGCGCCGGCGTAGATCCAGAGCGCGAGACGACCGGCAACGCGCACGCCGACGGGCACGCAGGCATGGGCCTGGGCTTCTTCATCGCTAAAACGCTGATAGAACGCATCGGCGGATCCGTTAACTTCGGCAACCGCCCGAAGGCGGGCGCCGTGGTTCGCGTGGACTTCCCGCGAAAGAGCTTGGAGAACCCTGCAACTTCAAGAGGATAAGCAGCAAGACCCCGCTGGCCTCAAACCGCGCGTCCCCCTATATTCCCGGCCAGCAAGCTTCTCGAGGGAATTCTCCGTGGCCTTATCCGCCGAAGGACTGCCGGACAAAACGCTTCTGATCGTCGATGATGACGCGCCGTTTCGCCAACGCCTCGCTCGCGCCATGGAAGCGCGAGGCTTCCTCGTCACCGCAGCCGAAACCGCGGAGGAGGCAATCTCGCTGGCCCGCAAGACACCGCCCGCCTTCGCGGTCGTGGACTTGCGCCTCGGACAATCCGGCAACGGCCTCGACGTGATCGAAGTGCTGCACCAAGCCCGCCCAGACGCGCGCGTGGTTATGCTGACCGGCTACGGCAACATCGCGACCGCGGTCACGGCCGTGAAGCACGGCGCCATCGACTACCTGTCGAAGCCCGCCGACGCCGACGATGTGGCGAACGCACTGCTCGCCCGCCCGAACGCAAAGCCGGCGCCGCCGGAAAACCCGATGTCGGCCGACCGCGTACGCTGGGAACACATTCAGCGCGTCTACGAACTCTGCGGTCAAAACGTGTCGGAAACGGCGCGCCGGCTGAATATGCACCGACGCACGCTGCAGCGCATTCTGGCTAAACGCTCGCCAAAATAATCAGCGCGTCATCCGCGTGATCGTGCCCGTGGTGCTTTCCCCGGGCACGAGATCGATCAACAAAACCCGCCCGCCATAGGACGCGACGACGTCCGCGCCGACGACCTTGTCGATAGTGTAATCCGCGCCCTTCACCAGCAAGTTCGGCCGCAACGCTTCGATCAATCTGATCGGCGTATCCTCGTCGAACAAAACGACCGCATCGACCGTCTCAAGCGCTGCCATCACGACAGCACGCGCCGTCTCGCCGTTCACCGGCCGCCCCTCGCCCTTCAGCTTGCGCACCGACGCGTCGGTGTTCAGCCCCACGATCAGCCGGTCGCAATGCGCCCGCGCCTGAGCGAGCAACGAAACGTGTCCCGGATGCAGCAAGTCGAAGCATCCGTTCGTGAACCCGACGGACAAGCCCGCTGCGCGCCAACTCGCGACGCGCTCAAGCAGTTGGTCTAGCGGCATGACTTTGTCATGCTTAGCTGCAAGTTCGGACGCGCGAAGAGCGCGCAACAACTCGTCTGCCCGCACCACCGCCGTACCTGTTTTGCCGACCACGATCCCCGCCGCGACATTCGCAAGCGTTGCCGCATCGTGAAGCGAGGCACCGGCACCAAGTGCGAGCGCAAGCGTCGCAAGCACCGTATCGCCCGCACCGGAAACGTCGAACACCTCCCGCGCCTCGGCAACCAAATGCTGAGCCGTTTGGCCGCGCTCGACAGCCGTCATCCCGCGTTCTGCCCTCGTAACCACCACGCCGCCGAGCGCGAGGTCGTTCATAAGCTTCGCAGAAGCCGCCTCGACGTCGGCGTTGCTACGCGAAGGAAGTCCCGTCAACGCCGAGAGCTCCCGCGCGTTCGGCGTCAACAACTGCGCCCCACGGAAAGCCAGCACATCAGCCGCCTTGGTATCGACAATGATCGGTTTCCCCGCCGCCCCTGCAGCAGCAATCGCACGCTGCGCTAGGGTTGCACTCACCGTTCCCTTGGCATAGTCCGAGATAACGACGGCATCGGCGGTCGATATCTCATCCTCGATCGCTTCCAGCAAGCGCCGTTCGATATCGCCCGTAATCGCACTCGCGTCTTCCTGGTCGGACCGCAGAAGCTGCTGCCCTTGCGCAACGAACCTTGTCTTCACGGTCGTCGGCCGCCCCGGCAGCACGATGAGGTTGCTGCTCAACTGCGCTTCCGCGCCTGCCAATTGCACGACCGCCCGTCCCGCATCGTCGTCGCCCACCGTCGCAATCAGCGAAACCCGCGCACCCAACGCCGTCGCATTGCGGGCCACGTTGCCCGCGCCACCCAGCATCCGTGCCTCGCGTTCCACCTTCAGAACCGGGATTGGCGCCTCAGGCGAAATCCGCTCGACGGCCCCGTAGATGAAGTGATCGAGCATGACATCGCCGATGACGAGAAGCTTCACCCCCGCCATGCGTTCGATATGCCGTTGAAGAGCCGTGCGATCGATCATCGGCGCATGTTGACCATGGCCCTTAGACCGGATCAACGCTTAGCCGCCGTTAAGGTGCAAACGGATCGGCGGCTCGCGCGAACCGTTCGGCCGCCGTCCGCGCAAACCGGATCAGTAACGACTTCCGCCGCGCGGCCGTTATTGGTGAATGCGGCGCGTCGCGCACGATAGCGCCACCGAACTTGTCGGCCACGATCAGCCCATGGGCGTCCGGCAAGACCTCATGCGGAAATCCGTCTGGCACGGCGAAATAGTACCGGTCGCAGTATTCCAGATACTCGGTCCACTTCTCGTCCGCGCGAAAGTCGGCGAGGCTGACCTTGATCTCGACGGCCGCGATCTCGCCCGCATCCGAGATAGCGGCCACATCCAGCCGCCGCCCGTTCGGCAAGGAGAGCTCAAGCAACGGTGAGTACCCGCGGTCGAGCAGCACCCGGCTGACGCCGCGCGCGACGTCGCTGGTCAGGCCGAAGACACCGGGTGCAACAAGAGCCATCCTTGGAACGCATAGCAGAAAAGCAAAAGGGCGGCCCGCTAGGACCGCCCTCAAATTGCATCTGCGGTGGAAAGATTACTCCGCCGCCATCAGCACGGAACCCTTGTGCTTGGGGCCGAAATTTATGGTCTGCAGGTACTTAATGCCTTCTTCGGCTATGGCGTCGCCGATCATCTGGTCGCCCTCGGCCTTCAGTTCTTCCATATCCACATACATCGCATAGAAGGCCTTCGTCCGGTCGGTGATGATGCCGGCCTTGAGCAGCGTCTTGATCAGAACGCGGAAAATGTCGGTGCCTTCCCGCATCCGCTCGCGGCGGTGTTCGTCGGTGATGGCTTCCATCAGCGACTTATGCGCTTCCTGCCAATCGATGCCGACAAGCGCGTAAACCGACTTCATCTGCTCCGGATTGATCAGGTTGAACAGCAACGTCTGGAAGCAGCTGGCCGCCCAATCCTCAACGATATTCTGCTCTTCCGGCGAAAGCTTGGGGATCGTGCGATCGGCCCAGATCTTGCCGAACTTGTGGTGGAATGCCTCATCCGTCATGACGAGCTGGCAAAGCCTGACCAGCAGCGGATCGCGCGACCGCGTATAGAGCGTTGCAAACGCGCCCATCGCGAGACCTTCGACCAGCATCTGCATGCCGACGATCTTCTTGTAAACTTCAGGCGCCAGCACGAGCTCCGTGAGCAGCGTTCCCAACGTTGCACCGACCGGCAGCGGCTTACCCCAACGAGCTTGGATATAGCGCGAGAAACCCGTCACATGCCGCGCCTCTTCGCGCGTTTGGTTCGCAGCGTATTCCTGAGCACCCGGATCGCGCAGGATGTGGCAGAGCGAAGCCGACAGCGACAGTGCGCCCTGCTCGCCGTGCAGGATCGACGACAAAATCCACCGTGCGGATTCGTTCGAGAACTTGATCTTTTGGTGACGCGTCAGCTTCTCGCCGAACTTCGTCTGAAAGATCGGGAAGAACTCGTCCGGCAGAATTTGCTCATTCTCAAGATCGAACGGCTCGGAGAAGTCGATGTACTTCTTGTCGAGCGGATCCCAGAAGTGATCGTGCGTCGCCGAGATGATCTTGTCGAACGCGGTCGAGCGCGCGTTGTACCGTTCGACCTCCATCATCGCCGGAAAGTCCGTCGGATCGAGCGCGTCGTAGGCGTTGTCCTTCGTAATCTGCAGCGCGGTCATGGGTGGCAAACTCCTGAAATGATGGCGGCTAGCAACCATACAACATGAAAATGACGCATACGTCAACTTCTAGCCTGACGCCTTCGTCACCAATCGGTTAGCGCCTAGACCGTTAGAGTCACCTTAAGGGGGCGCCCGTTATCTTGCGCGCAACCATAGATAGAACGGCGGGGGACTTCGGACTTGGCAGTGCGGCCTTGGCTCCACACACGGGCCGGGTAATCGATTCAAGCTCAACCTGCCAGGTTCGCGCAATCTCATGATTGTGTTAGAGCAATTCCAAGGGAAGAAGCTGCCCATCACGGGTGGCCAGCCAAATGCGGCATCGAAGCGCTGGGGAGCGCGCGGTGCAGCCGGCGCTCTTGCGGGGGGAAGGGACGCTACAGTGTGTGGTCGAATTGCGCCTGAGTACGCCCTGACGCCGGCCATCGCCCGGCCGATCCGTGACAACCAAATTCTGAGCGAACCTGCACAGCATGCGGGATCGCGCGTTCGCTATTGAGGCAAAGAAAACGTACGGCCGGTGAGCACGTGCGAAGGGGAGTAAACGAGTCCAATGATCCGGTTTCTTGAAACGATCTTCTTCCGTGGTCGTGTGTTGGTCCTGGCGCTCATCGCCATCACCACGATTGTGCTCGGTTACGAAGCCACGAAGCTAAAAATGGATGCGGGCTTCTACAAGGGCCTGCCCGTCGGCCACCCCTACATCGAAACGTTCCTCGAATATCAAGACCGTCTGTTTGGCGCGAACCGCGTCATCATCGTCGTCGAGAACACAAAGGGCGACATCTGGAACAAGCAGTTCCTGAACACACTGAACGACGTCACCCAAGATATTTTCTACCTTCCCGGCGTCGACCGCCGCACGGTGACCAGCCTTTGGACGCCGAACACCCGTATTCTAGAGATCACCGAAGACGGCATATCCGCGCGCGACGTGATCCCCGGAAAAATCACGCCGGAGGAAATGGAAGGCGTCGCAATCAAACAGCTGAAGAACGACGTCTTGAAGGGCAACCTCGTCGGCCGCTTGGTCTCGAACGACTTCACCGCCTCGCTCGTCGTCGCCGAACTTCTGGAATACGACCCCGGCACGCAAAAACGCCTCGACTACATCGATCTCGGCACGCAACTCGAAGAAAAGATTAGGAATAAGTTCGAGAAGGGCGACCTGAAGATCCGGATCATTGGCTTCGCCAAGAGCATTTCCGACATCGCAAAAGGCGGCCTTGAAGCGACACCGCTCTTCTTCGGCGGCGCGTTCTTACTGACCATCTTCGCGGTCTATTTCTATTGCCGCAATTGGCCGCTCACTTGGCTGACGGTTGGCTGTTCGCTGACGACCGTCGTCTGGCAGTTCGGCATACTTGAGCTCATGGGTTACGGCCTCGACCCGCTGGCGATCTTGGTGCCGTTCTTGGTCTTTGCCATCGGCACGAGTCACGGTGTCCAGCAGCTAAACATGATAACGTCAGAACTCTCGTATGGCGAGACGCCCGAGGCCGCTGCCCGGTCGAGCTTCCGCGGCTTGCTTGTCCCAGGCTCGCTGTCGCTGATTACGGCGGTCGTCGGTTTCGCGGCGCTCTACGTGGTGCCGATTCCGCAGATTCAGGAACTGGCCATCACCGCCTCGATCGGGACGGCCCTGAAACTGATTTCGAATCTCATCATGTTGCCCGTGATTTCGTCGTACTTCACGTACGACGACGGTTATCGCGAACGCATCACACGCGCGCGCGCATCGCGCCTCGGCTTCATGAAGATCATGGGCGTCTTCGGCACGCCAGCCGTTGCGTTCCCGATGACGTTCATCTTCCTGTGCCTGTTTGGCGCCGCCGTATGGTACAGCAAAGACCGCCACGTCGGCGACCTGCACGCGGGATCGCCCGAGCTTCGTCCAGACTCGCGCTACAACATCGACGCGCAAACGATCTCGAAAAAGTTCTCTGTCGGCCTTGATCTCTTGACGATCGTCGTCGAGACACCGCCGCAAGCCTGCGTGAACTACGCGTCCATGAACTACCTGAACGAGTTCAGCTGGTACATGCGCAACGTCGACGGCGTTCGCGAAGTGCAAAGTTCGGCCTTCACCGCCAAGCAAATTGCGGCTGGTTGGAACGAAGGCAATCTGAAGTGGAAGGCCCTGCCTCGCAACCAGTACGCGCTGGTGCAAGCCGTCGGCCCAATCCCGTCATCGTCGGGATTAATCGACGTCGACTGTACGCTTCTGCCGCTGCAGGTCTTCTTGACGGACGGCAAGGCCAAGACGATCCACCACGTCATCGATGCGATCAAAGAATGGATGAAGGAACGCGGCTTCCCGCTGATCCTGTCCGCTGGCCGCAACAATGGCGACCGCGTCATGCCGCCGGAGTTCTTGGCCGACGGCAAGCCGCGCCGCGAACCGTCGAAACCGACATCGAGCTGGACGCTCACGCGCGAACAAGCGGCAGGCCTCACCTACAGTTCGCCTGATCAACTCAAGGACCAGGCGCAGCTCTTTATAGTGAAGGGCTACGAGCCGCCGCCAGCCGGCAAGATCGAGTACCTGGGCCTCGTTGGCAAACCCGTCGCAGGCGCAGAAGGCTCCATCGAAGTGAAGCCTGGCCCTGACGGTAAGGCGAAGGTCGATCTTCTCTCGGTGATCAACAAGCCCGAGTTCAAGAACGCGAGCTTGTTCGTCATCGATGGCGTGCCCGATAGCTTCACGATCCGCCTCGCGTCCGGCAACTCCGGCGTAACCGCGGCCGTGAACGAAACGATCGAGTGGTACGAACAGCCCTCCACGCTGATCGTCTACGCGATGGTGCTGTTCCTGACCTACATCACCTACTTCGACTGGCGCGCCGCAGTCGGCTGTATGCTGCCGCTCTTGTTCGCGACGTTCTTCGGCTACTACTTCATGCTGGTGCTGGACATCGGCTTGAAAGTGTCAACGCTTCCGGTGATCGTGCTCGTGGTCGGTGTCGGTGTCGACTACGCCTACTACATATACAACCGGCTGCAGTACCACTTGAGCCAAGGCAACTCCGTCACCGTCTCGTACCAGGAGACGATCCTCGAGACCGGCAACGGCGTGTTCTTCACCGCCTTGAACTTCGCACTCGGCGTCTCGACCTGGTCGTTCTCGCCGCTGAAGTTCCAAGCGGACATGGGCCTGCTGCTCACGTTCATGTTCGTCACGAACATGGTCATGGCGCTCACGGCGTTGCCCGGCATCGCAGTCGTGATCGACACGTTGATCCCCCGCAAGAAGCTGCCCTACCCGGGTCCGGAGCCGGGAGGCCATTGGCACTAACATTGGGCAGAAGTCCGAAACACAAGGGCCGGAATACACGTTCCGGCCCTTTGCGTTTGGCTTAGGCACATGTCAAATTTGTCGCCAGACAGCCCCCCCGCAGGAAGCACCCGTCATGTTCGACAAGATCGTCGCCTATCTTGAGAAGCGTATAGAGAACAACGCGATCAACCCGGACCCGTTCGAGCGCCGGCAGGTTGCTGTCGCCTCGCTGCTGATCGAGGCGTCACGGCTCGACGGCCACTTCGACCCGGTCGAGCAGGGCACAGTCATCCGCCTACTGAAAGAGACGTTGAAACTGCCGGCCGACCAAGCACGCACCCTGGAGTCGCTTGCCGAGATTCGCCAGGCGAACACCTACGACGACTGGATTTTCACAAACGCCGTCCGCAAGGGCTATTCGATGGACGAGCGCAAGGAGATCGTGAAGAACCTCTGGGAGGTGGCGTTGATCGATGGCCAACTCGACCGGATGGAGAACCTCATGATCGACCGTGTAGCAACCGAACTCGGCCTGACCATCGCCGACACGCTGGCCGCCAAGACGGCGGCGCAAACAAAAGCGAACAGCTAGACACCCACGAACGTCGCGAACTCGCCGAGCGGCGCGCGGTCCGTGCGAAGCGTGTTGATCGGGTGCGCCTCATCCATGGTCCCGATACCCATCCCGCAGAAGAGCATCATCTCCGGCGGCATGGACAAGAACTCACCCAAAGTCTTGTGCCAAATCGCCCACGCTTCCTGCGGACACGTGTGAAGCCCGTGCTCGCGCGCAAGCAGCATAATCGACTGCATGAACATGCCGAGATCGGCCCACTGCCCCTGCTGCATCTGCCGGTCGATCGCGAAGAAAAATGCCGCCGGCGCACCGAAGAACTCGAAGTTCCGCGCAAAGTTCAAAAGCCGCCCAAACTTGTCCTCACGCGCCACATTGATCGTCGCGTACATATCCTCGCCGCACTTGAACCGCCGCACTTTGTACGGCTCCTTCAGCTCGCTCGGATAAATACTGTACTCCGTCCCCTCGCCGCGCGGAGTAACCGCCATCTTCTCTTTGATGAGCGCCTTGAAACGAACCATCTCCGCCCCGCCCAAAACCCAAACATGCCAAGGCTGCAAATTCCCACCCGAAGGCGCCCGCTTCGCCGTCTCCAAGATCGAACGCAGCACCTCACCGGAAATCGGCTTGTCCAAAAACGCACGCGTCGTGATGCGCGAGTTGATCGCGTCGGA
>JBJXEH010000257.1:0-10558 GCA_046153995.1 Micropepsaceae bacterium | reverse complement strand
CATGTCGCTCGCCGCGCTTATCTTCGGCATTCACGCAAAGCAAATCGGCGCGGGCCGGCAGACGATTACGGTGAAGGGCTTGGCCGAGAAGCCGGTGAAGGCCGATGCCGCGGAGTGGACCGTCGGTTTGCGGGTGAAAGGTACCACGTACGCCGACACGCTGGCGAAGTTGCGGGCGGAGAAGCCCGCGCTCGATGCCTTCCTCACCGCCCAAGGTTTCGCGAAAGAGGCGCTGACGGATGGCAACGAGAGCGTGACGCCGAACATGGTCGATGAGCCTCTCCCGAACGGCGGCTCGCGCACGGTGCAGCGCGGCTTCAACGGCTCGCAAGATATCGCTGTCAGGTCGACCGACCTGCCGCGCGTCGTGGCGGCGAACAAGGCTGTGTTGCAGCTCGAGGCCGACGGCCGTCCGGTCAGCCACGGCGATCCGCTGTTTTTGGTGACAACGCTTGAAGACGTGAAGATGTCGCTGATCGGCGCCGCAACGCAGAACGCGCAAAAGCGCGCGGAAGAGTTCGCAAAGAACGGCAACATTCGCGTCGGCGCGATGCGCTCGGCCAGCCAAGGCTCGTTCTACATTTTGCCGGCAGGCGCCAGCGAAGAGGCGACCGACTACGGCGGCACGTACGACAAGACCACGATCGACAAGCTCGCGCGCGTGGTGGTGACGATCGATTACAACATCGAGCGCTAACCGGCTGCTGGAGGGCGGGCAGCGCGGTTGCGCCCCGCCCCACTTCGTTGCCGTATTTCGGCTGTCTGGCTGCGGTTTATCACTTGTAAACGCGCAATTGCTAGACGTGCACCTTCGCGGCTCCGAAGGAGATTGCAGTGCCGTATTCCAGAAGTCTGAGCGTGGCTGTGATCGCCGTTGCGTTTGGCTTGGCCGGGTGCGAACAACCGGCGGCGCCGGATATCACACTCAAAGCGGGAACCTATCGCATCGTCGCAAAGCAAGGCAGCCGCGCTGTGTGGAACGACTATTTGCTGGTTCCGGAAAAACAAGCAGGGACGGTGCTGAAGCTTGCTCTGCCGGTCTTCCAGGGCCGTATGGCTCCATCGGACGGTTCGTCCTCGTGGCAGACCTCGGACCGGCCGTGCAAGACCTCGAAAGCCGCGGTCACCGGTGGGACGTTCACCGCCACCGGCACGTGCAGGATCGTGAGCAAGCGCAAGACGACCAAGTTCGCGTATCAGGGGACGGCCTACGGCGACTCATTCAAGATCAACGTGACCCGGAGCGGTTTCGGCACGAAGACAGAAGGAACGCCGGACGACATCGTGATCACGGGTACGTTTGAAAAAAGCTGAAACGCGTTCTCGTGTTGTAACTGAGCGCGCAGCCGCAATTATGCGATGGCCGCGGTAGAACGCATTGTCGCTATGTCTTCGGCTGTCCGGCCCAGTTCGCGCAGGACTTCATCCGTGTGTTCGCCGAGCGAGGGGGCGTGGCGGCGGATGGGCAAGGGTTCGTGGTCGAAGCGGGCGGGATTTCGGGCCAGGCGCATTTTGCCGGCGCGCGGGTCTTCGAATGTCGTGATGCTGCCGTTTGCGGTCACCTGCTCGTTCGTCAGAACCTCTTCGCGCTTCAGGACGCGGGCGTGGGGGACATCTTCGGCTTCGAGGCGGGCGGTGAGTTCGGCGGTCGCGAACTCAGCCACGACGCCTGCGATCAAGTCGGTCATCGCTTTCGCGTTTTGCATGCGGTCGACGACGGATTTGAAGCGCGGGTCGTCCGCAAATTCGGGGCGGCCGATGGCGCGGGTCGTGGCGCGGAATTCGTCGTCCGAAATCGCCAGCATCGTGATGTAGCCGTCCTTCGTTTTGCGGATCGAATAGAAGCTTGCGAAATCGGGCGAACGATTTGCGCCTTCCTCGAAGACGAGGTTGTAGTAGGCGTCTGGCCATAGGAACGCGATGGCGCTGTCGAGCATGTTGATCTCGACGAGGCGCCCTCCCCGCCCCTTGGCCTTTGCGTAGAGCGCGGCGGTGATCGCCTGCGCCGCGGTGATTGCCATCGTCTTATCGCAGACGAGCGTTTGGATCAGTTGCGGCTCGCTGGTCGCGGCGTTCGCTTGCGTGAAAGAGAAGCCGGAGGTTGCCTGGATCACCGGGTCGTAGACGCGGCGCTTGGCGTACGGGCCTGTGTCGCCGAAGCCCGACATCGAGACGTAGATGAGGCCGTCGTTGATCGCCTTCAGTTGCGCGTAGCCTAGCCCCAAGCGTTCCAGCGCGCCGGGGCGGAAGTTCTCGACGATCAAGTCGGCTGTCTTCACGAGGTCGATCAGGACTTGGCGGCCTTCGGGAGACTTTAGGTTCAGCACGATGCCGCGCTTGTTGCGGTTCACCGCGGTGAACATCGCGTTCACGCCGTTCTTCGTGGGGCCGAGATAGCGCACGATGTCGCCGGGGCCGGGTGCTTCGACCTTGATCACATCGGCGCCTTGGTCGGCGAGGATCTGCGTCGCCATCGGGCCAGAAATCACGGCCGAAAGATCGACAATGCGAACGCCTTCGAGCGGGAGGGTCATTTCAGGTCCAACGGTGCGTGGTCAAGGTTCGGCAGCACGTTTCTTGCGAACAGATCGCATTCGGTGGCGTGGGGGTAGCCGGAGAGGATGAAGGCTTCGATGCCTAGGGCGCGGTAGGCGTTCAGCTTCTTCAGCACTTGCGCCGGGTCGCCGACGATGGCGGCGCCGCAGCCTGAGCGGGCGCGGCCGATGCCCGTCCAGAGGTTTTCTTCGGTAAAGCCTTCGTCATCGGAGGCTTCGCGGATTTCTGCTTGGCGGCGGACACCGGCGCTGGCGTGGTCGAGCGAGCGTTGGCGGATGGCGTCGCCTGTTGCGGCGTCGAGGCGCGAGAGCAGGCGGCGGGCTGAGGTTCGGGCTTCGGCTTCGGTTTCCCGGACGATGACGTGGACGCGGTAGCCGAACTTGAGCTTGCGGTTGCGCTTGGCGGCGCGTGCGGTCATGTCGGCGATGATCGCTTTCACTTCGTCCATGCGGTCGGGCCACATGAGGTAGACGTCGGCGGCTTCGGCTGCAGCTTCGCGCGCGTCTTCGGAGAGACCGCCGAAGTAGAGCGGGGGGCATCGGCCTGAGACGGTGCGCGCGCCGGGCGGGTCGAGGTCGAAGCGGTAGTGCTGACCGTCGAGTTTGACGCGCTCGCCGTTGAGGGCGGCTTTAAGTGTTTTCATGATCTCCACGGTGCGGCCATAGCGCGGCGCGCTCGCCAGCGTTTCGCCGGGCATTTCGCTGGAGATGATATTGATCGTTAGGCGGCCGCCCAGGATTTGGTCGAGCGTCGCAAGTTGACGCGCGAGTTGGGGCGGCCACATCTCGCCGCAACGTACGGCGACGAGCAGGCGCATGCGTTTGAGCTGCGGCGCGATCGCGGCGGCGAAGGCGACGGTGTCGATGCCGAGCGCGTAACCCGATGGGAGCAGGATGTTGTCGAAGCCGCCCTGCTCTGCGGTCAGCGCGATGTTGCGGCAGTGTTCGTAGCTCGACTTCAGCTTGGGGTCGGGGATGCCTAAGAACTCGTAGTCGTCGTCGCAGAGGGCTCCGAACCAAGAGACTTCGCAGGGTTTCATGGCAGCGGCTTTCCGTGGGCGGCGACGACGAGCGCGTACCAATCGGCGCGGCTCAACCGAACGCGATGCGCATCGTTGGCGGCGGCGATGCGGTCAAGGTTCTGCGTGCCAATGATTGGGATTGGGCTCGATGGATGGCGCATCACGAAGGCGAGCGCGATGGCTACGCGCGTGGTGCTGTAGATCTTTGCGAGTTCGTCCAGTTTGGCGGCGACGCGGCGGGCGGCGGGGTCAGCCGACGAAACGCCGTCGGCGAGTTTGCCGCCGGCGAGCGGCGACCACGCGAGTGGCGCCATCTCGCGTGATATTGCGAAGTCGAGGACGCCGTCGAAAGCAGCTTCCGGATTCAGCGCGGAAAATTCGGGCTGGAGCGTCGCGAGCGGGAAGTCCAGGAACTGCTGAAGCAAAAGCGTCTGGCGGGCGCTGTAGTTGGAGACCCCGACTTCGCGGATCTTGCCTTGGGCGCGCAGCTTGGTCAGAGCTTCAGCGAGTTCCGCCGGATGCGTTAGGACGTCCGGGCGGTGGACTTGAAAGAGATCAATTGTTTCGGTTTGGAGGCGCGCGAGCGAGGCTTCGCAGGAACTGACGATTGCGGGCGTGCTCGAGTCGTATGGAACACCGGGGATAATTCCGAACTTCGTCGCGAGTACCGTGCGTTTGCGAAGCGCCGGGGCATCGGCGAAGACTTTGCCGAGCAGCATCTCGGATTCGCCGAATTCCGTGCCGCCCCAATCGAGGCCGTAGACGGCGGCGACGTCGATCAGCGTCATGCCGGCGTCGAGCGCAGTTTCGATGCGGGTGCGGGCCGCTTTCACGTCGTTGCCGACGAAGCGCCAGAGGCCGTAAGCGATGGGGCCGACTTCGAGGGCGGATTGGCCGAGGCGATGGGTGGCTTTCATGGCGCTTATTTGATGCAATGACGAGCGCGGGCACAAGGTCCGAACAACGGCGGAGAGGTCATTGTCTAGAAAGGTTCGCTACGGGCTCATCGGCACGGGAATGATGGGCTATGAACACATCACCAATTTGAAGCTGATGCCGGAGGCCGAGATTGCGGGGATTTGCGATCCGGTTCCGCAGTCGATCCAATTAGCGCAGGCGTTCTTGGGGGACGGACTTCGCGACCGGGTGAAGGTTTATCCGGACCGGCAGGCGATGCTGGCCGACCCTGAGATCGATGCGGTGCTGATTTCATCGCCGAATTTTACGCACGCGGAGGTGCTGCGCGATGTCGTTGCGTCGGGGAAGCATGTACTTTGCGAAAAGCCGCTTGCCACCACACTTGCCGATGTGCGCGAAGTGCGGGCGCTCGCGAACGCGCACAAGGGCGTGTTTTGGGTCGGGATGGAGTACCGCTACATGCCGCCGGCGGCGCGGTTTATCGAGGAGGTCGCGGCGGGCAAGATCGGGCGGCTGCAGATGCTGGCCATTCGCGAGCACCGGTTTCCGTTCCTGAAAAAGGTCGGCGACTGGAACCGGTTCTCGGTCAACACCGGGGGCACGATGGTTGAGAAGTGTTGTCACTTCTTCGATCTGATGCGGTTGATCGTGAAGGCGAAGCCGGTGCGCGTGTACTGCTCGGGCGCGATGGACGTGAACCATCTGGACGAGCGATACGACGGCAAGGTGCCGGACATCATCGACAATTCCTACACTGTGGTCGATTTCGACAACGGTGTGCGGGCGATGCTCGACCTTTGCATGTTCGCCGAAGGATCGAAGAATCAAGAGGAGATCGCGGCGGTCGGCGATACGGGGAAGCTTGAGGTGTTCATTCCGGACGGCGATCTGGTGTTTTCTCCGCGCGCTTCGAAGAAGCCGGTCACCACGCATGTCGCGGTGGACGACACGGCGCTGAAGGCGGGTACGCATCACGGCGCGAGCTACTATCAGCATCAGGCGTTCCTGTGCGCGGTGCTGAATAAGGGGCCGGTCGAGGTGACGGTGGATGACGGCTATTGGGCCGTGATCATGGGGATGGCGGCGGAGATTTCAGCCAAGGAAAAGCGGGCGGTCGCGATCGGCGAGTTGACCGGGTGACGCGCGACGAGGTTTTGGCTCTTGAGGAGATGAACTTCAACGCCTGGCCCGCGTTGAAGAGCGTGCACTACGATGGCTGGTTGTTGCGTTCGACGGGCGGCGCTTCGCGGCGGCCGAACTCGGTGAACTGCATTCTGCCCAGCACAATCGACTTGGTGCAGAAGATTGCCGCCGCCGAGGCGCTTTATGCGCGTTGGAACCGTAGGGCGATCTTCCGGCTGACACCGCTCGCCGATGCGGGTCTCGATGCGCTGCTCGAACAACGCGGTTATGCGATCGAGGAGCCGACGTTCGTCCAAGTCGCCGATGTTCGTTCCTATCCCACTGCCGGCGTGGGCATGTTCACGAGCGCAGATGACGCTTGGATCGCAGATGCTCTGCGCGTGCGCGGCCTCAGCGGCGAAGAAGCGAACGTGTTCGCGGCCCAACATCGTTTGGTCTCCGTCGAAACCGTCTGGGCCGTTATCCACATGAATGATCGGCCCGTCGCTGTTGGCGCCGCCGCCATCGAACGTGGGTGGGCCGGGTTACACGGAATTCATGTTGCGAGCGACGTGCGGCGTCAGGGTCTTGCACGCAAAATCAGCGAGGCTTTGCTTGGATTTTCATACGCACGAGGTGCGCGTCATGCATGGCTACAAGTAGCGCAAGCGAATGCTGCCGCCTTGCCGTTGTACCGCAGCCTCGGATTTCAAACGGCGTACAGCTATCACCACCGGATTCGACAGGATTTTGTGTCACCGAATCTACCTGAGGGGTAAGCCTTTTGCGCAATCGCTAGATTAAGCATGCGCATCCCGTGAATTACGCACGACCTGACGAAACTGTCTCAACCGGAACGTGGACTTCGCCCGCAACCACAACACTTGGCATGTGGTGTCACCAATCCGGCAGTGATTAGGTTTCGATGCTGAGTTGAGTTTTGCCCTCGTGGTCGAGAGGACAACAGTAACGCGTATGCGCGAAAGAACCGAAACGGTCATCGCCGCCTATAGGCCGAAGCCGGGCAAAGAAGATGCCTTGCGTAAGCTTATGCGTGAGCACCGCCGCACGCTCGCCGATGCTCAACTCGTCACGCCTAAGCAGCCGATGATCCTGCGCGCGCGGTCGGACGGAACGTTGCTCGAAATTTTCGAGTGGGCTTCAGCCAAGGCCGCCGACGAAGCGCACCGGCATGAGCCCATCCGCGCGATGTGGAACAAGCTCGCCGCCGTCGCCGACTTTGTGGCGCTGTCCGACATTGCAGAAGCGGGCAAAGCGTTCAGCCACTTCGAGGCGCTGAGCCCTGAGCGAACGCGGGTTCGGGCTTTGGCCGCGAAGCGACCCGCGGTTCGCAGGCCAAAGCGTTGATCCTACTCATCAATTCGTAGTTACTGGCGGAACAGCCACATTGACTTTGGGTGTGGGCTATTGAAGTTAGCCCTGGACGCGCGCGCCGCTTTCCTTGCGGATAGTGCGCGTCAACGACTCGACCGGGGACGGGCGGCCAGCACATGTTGCGTTTCATCGTTCGCCGGTTGCTGGGTGCGATCCCGACTCTCTTCATCATCATTGTCATGGCGTTCTTTTTGATGCGCGCCGCGCCTGGCGGGCCATTCGATCAGGAACGCAATTTGCCGCCGGAGATCGAGCGGAACATTCTCGCCGCCTACGATCTCGACAAGCCGCTGCATCGCCAATTCCTGGACATTAATACCGCCGTTTGCAGCGCGCAGTATTCGTCCGCCGATGCTGCGGCGCTCGCGGCACAGAAACTGACGTTGCGCGATGGAAAGTATTTCGACGAGAACGACCGGCGGATTCGCTGCCTTGGCGGATACTTCGGCAAGCTGCTCGGCGGCGATCTTGGGCCGTCATACAAGATCAAGGACTTTACCGTCGCGGAGTTGATTGCGGACGGTGCGCCGGTGAGTGCGGCGCTCGGCATCTCGGCAATACTGCTGGCTGCGGCCGTCGGCTTAACGTTGGGCACGCTCGCGGCGCTGCGCCAGAACGGGATCGGCGACTACTCGACGATGACGCTTGCCATGGTCGGCGTCACTATTCCGAACTTCGTGATGGCGCCGATCTTGACGCTTATCTTCGGCAACTATTTGGGGTGGCTTCCGGTCGGCGGTTGGAACGACGGCGCATTCCGCAACATGCTTTTGCCGGTGATCAGTCTCTCGCTGTTGCAGATCGCCGTCATCTCGCGGTTGACGCGCGGCGGCATGATCGAGGTACTGCGCTCCAATTACGTGCGTACGGCGCGCGCCAAGGGGTTACCTGAGCGGCTTGTGATTACGCGCCATGCGATGCGCGCGGCGCTGCTGCCGCTGGTGAGTTACTTGGGTCCGGCCACCGCCGGTATCGTGACGGGATCACTCGTCATCGAGCAGATTTTCGGGCTTCCCGGCATCGGCAAGTACTTCATCAACGGCGCTTTGCAGCGCGACTACACGCTCGTGATGGGGGTCGTGATCCTCTACGCGTCGCTTGTGTTGCTGCTGAACCTGGTGGCCGACGTGCTCTACGGGCTGCTCGACCCGAAGGTCAGGTACGACTGATGGCCAGCGTCAGCGCACCCGTTCAGCAGGAAATTCAGGGTCGTAGCCTTTGGGAGGACGCCCGGCGGCGTCTGTTCGCAAACAAGGCTGCCGTCGCGTCGATGTTCATTCTGGCGCTGATCGCCGGGCTTTCGATCTTTATGCCGATGTTTTGGCAGCATTCGTTCGACGACACCTACAACAGCGAGCGCGTTTCTTGTCCGCCGCCGAACTCCCTCGGTATGTCATGGCTGTTCGGCGATCAGGAAGAGGTTTGCCCGAACGCAGTCGGCAAAGGACACATCTTCGGGACCGACGCGAACGGGCGTGACCTCTTCATCCGCGTGATGATGGGAGGGCGGGTGTCGCTTGCGATCGGCTTGGTGGCGACGATGGTGGCGCTGATGATCGGCGTTCTCTATGGAGCGACAGCGGGGTTCCTGGGCGGACGCATCGACAATTTGATGATGCGGTTCGTCGATATTCTCTACGCCCTGCCCTTCATTTTTTTTGTCATCATTTTGATGGTGGTATTCGGGCGGAACTTTATCTTGATGTTCGTCGCGATCGGCGCGGTCGAATGGCTGACGATGGCGCGCATCGTGCGGGGGCAGACGCTCTCGATCCGGCGCAAAGAATTCATCGAGGCGGCGGAAGCGGCCGGCGTTTCGAATTGGAACATTATCCGCCGGCATATTCTGCCGAATGTGCTGGGACCTGTGGTCGTCTATGTCACGCTGACGGTACCCGCCGTCATTCTGGTCGAGAGCTTTTTGAGCTTCTTGGGGCTTGGCGTGCAGGAGCCGTTCACGTCTTGGGGCGTGTTGATCGCCGACGGCAAGGACCAGATGGAATCCTATCCTTGGATGCTGATCTTCCCGGCCCTGTTCATGACAATCACGCTCTTCTGCTTCAACTTCATCGGCGACGGGTTGCGCGACGCGCTCGACCCCAAGGACCGTTAGGCCACCGATGAGCGCGCTTCTTTCCGTCAAAGACATGAACGTTCGCTTCGCGACGCCGGAAGGCGCGGTCTCGGCCGTCAACGGCGTCAGCTTCGGCGTTCAGCCGGGCGAGAGTGTAGGGATCGTCGGCGAATCCGGCTCCGGCAAGAGCCAAACGTTCATGGCGGTGATGGGCTTGCTTGCCGCGAACGGCAAGGTGACAGGCAGCGCCAAGTTCAAGGGTGAAGAGCTTGTCGGCATGAAGCGCGAGAAGCTGAACAAGATCCGCGGCTCAAAGATGACGATGATCTTCCAAGATCCGATGACGTCGCTGACGCCGCATCTGAAGATCAGCAAGCAACTGACCGAAGTTCTTGTGCTGCACAAAGGCATGCGCGAACGCGATGCGCGGGCACGGGCGCTGCAGATGCTCGACCGGGTGAAGATTCCCGACGCCAAGCGACGGCTCGATCAGTATCCGCACGAGTTCTCAGGCGGCATGCGCCAGCGCGTGATGATCGCGATGGCGCTGATCTGCGAGCCGGAGCTTTTGATCGCGGACGAACCGTCGACGGCACTCGACGTGACCGTGCAGGCGCAAATCCTGGAGTTGATGCAGGAACTCCGCGCGCAGGGGAATATGTCGATCATTATGATCACGCACGACCTTGGCGTGGTGGCGGGTCTCTGCGACCGCGTGATGGTGATGTATGCGGGCGAGTTCTGCGAGACAGGATCGGCCGAGAACATCTTTCACGACGCGCAGCATCCCTACGCGCGCGGATTGGTGGCATCGATCCCGCGTCTCGACCGGCCGGAGGACGACCGGCTTATCGCGATCCCCGGACAGCCGCCGAACCTACAGCGCTTGCCCACCGGATGTACGTTTCAGGAACGGTGCAACTATGTGTTCGACCGCTGCATTTCCGAGCGGCCGAAACTTCGCGGCATCGCCGAAGGCCGCGCGAAGGCGTGCCACCTGAAGGCCTTTGACGGCAACGGCGAGGCGATCCGATGACTGCCGAGCCAATTCTGTCCGTCAAGAATCTGAAGGTGCATTTCCCGACTGGCGGGTCGCTGTTCACGGGTCCGAAGCCGCTGAAAGCGGTGGACGGCGTGTCGTTCGACGTGTTCCCGGGCGAGACGCTGGGCATCGTGGGCGAGTCCGGCTCCGGCAAGTCGACGATCGGGCGGGCGGTGTTGCAGCTGATCAAGCCGACGGCGGGTAACGTCGCGTGGTTGGGGAAGAACATCGCGGGGCATTCGCGCTCACAGATGAAGCCGTACCGGCGCGAGATGCAGATCGTGTTTCAAGACCCGCTGGCCAGCCTCAACCCGCGCATGACGGCCGGCGATATCATCGCCGAGCCGCTCGACACGTTTGAGCCCGGGCTCAGTTCCGACGCGCGCAAGAAGCGCGTGCAAGAGATCATGAGCCAAGTCGGCCTGTTGCC
>JBJXEH010000256.1:0-6634 GCA_046153995.1 Micropepsaceae bacterium | reverse complement strand
CGGCCGGTCGAAGCGGACGAGAATGCCTTGCCGGGCGCCTGCCGTTCGTGGCTTTCGCGTCTGCCGGTTTCATGGTGCCTGCGGCGGCGCTCCGCATGGCAACCGCAATGCTTGGAAACATGGCATCAGGGGTGATGCTTGGCGCCGGGAAGCACGGGCCTTAAGCGCGCTTGTCCGCGATGCCGCCAGGCTCGTTTCCGCCTCTAAGCTTCGGGTACATGGGGTTGTTCGCTCAAATTCCGGCCCGGTACCCCCACCGCCCGTGTCCGAACGGCGTAACGGCGCCGTTTCGGCGGTTGACGGCGGGGCCGTTCGAGCCGACATTCCCCGCGTCCGAAGGGGGGCCTGTGAAGGCAGGCTGAGATCGGCGCTCCGTCAGCGCGACCACCCTTTGAACCTGATCCGGGTTGTACCGGCGGAGGGATCGGATTTGGTTGCAGCTCTCGAACCGCGAGAGCGCCCTTCCCTCTTCCGCTTTTCCCGATCAGCGCACCCACCCCTCTTGGATTTGCGCGCCCATGAACATTCAGCACAAGCCTTCGTTCCAGATCACGACGGGGGCCATTCCGGGTTCGCGCAAGATTTACGTCGAGGGCACGCAGCATAAGGACTTGCGGGTGCCGTTCCGCGAGGTGGCGCTGCACCCGAGCGCGAAGGAAGAGCCGGTGCGGCTTTACGATCCGTCCGGCGTCTATACCGACGAGAGCGCGCGGATCGACATCTACAAAGGTGCGCCGCGGCCGCGTGAGGCTTGGGTGATCGCGCGTGGCGATGTCGAGGCTTACGACGGGCGCGCGGTCACGGACGTGGACAATGGCGGCGCGACGGGCGAGCGGCTGGTGGCGCCCTTCCCTGTTGTGCGCAAACCGCTGAAGGCGAGACGCGGGCGCGGGATCACGCAGCTTCAGTATGCGCGTGCGGGGATCGTTACGGCCGAGATGGAGTACGTGGCGATCCGCGAGAACTTGGGCCGCGCGAAGCTTGCGCGCGATGGCGAGGATTTTGGCGCGTCGATTCCAGACGAAGTGACACCGGAGTTCGTGCGCGACGAGATTGCGCGCGGGCGGGCGATCATTCCGGCGAACATCAACCACGGCGAATTGGAGCCGATGGCGATCGGGCGGAACTTCCTGGTCAAGATCAACGCGAATATCGGCAACTCCGCGGTCACGTCGTCGGTCGCCGAAGAAGTCGAGAAGATGGTGTGGTCGATCCGCTGGGGTGCGGACACGGTCATGGACCTTTCGACGGGCCGCAACATTCACAACATCCGCGATTGGGTCATCCGCAACGCACCCG
This sequence comes from Micropepsaceae bacterium, assembly GCA_046153995.1. Classification (GTDB taxonomy): domain Bacteria; phylum Pseudomonadota; class Alphaproteobacteria; order Micropepsales; family Micropepsaceae; genus SZUA-430. Next base: position 5,335 of record JBJXEH010000256.1, on the reverse strand, counting down.
TGCCGATCGGAACGGTGCCGATCTATCAGGCGCTGGAGAAAGTGGACGGGGTTGCCGAAGACCTGACGTGGGACGTCTATCGCGACACGCTGATCGAGCAGTGCGAGCAAGGTGTCGATTACTTCACGGTGCATGCTGGCGTCAGGTTGCCGTACATCCACCTGACGGCGAAGCGCGTCACCGGTATCGTGTCGCGCGGCGGGTCGATCATGGCGAAGTGGTGCCTGGCGCATCACAAAGAGAGCTTCCTCTACACGCACTTCGAAGAAATCTGCGAAATACTGGCCGCCTATGACGTGAGCTTCTCGCTCGGTGACGGGTTGCGGCCCGGATCGATTGCCGACGCGAACGATGCGGCGCAGTTTGCGGAGCTGGAAACGCTCGGCGAGCTTACCAAGGTTGCCTGGAAGCACGGCGTGCAGGTGATGATCGAAGGGCCCGGCCACGTGCCGATGCACAAGATCAAAGCGAATATGGACAAGCAGCTCGCCGTTTGCGGCGAGGCGCCGTTCTACACACTGGGGCCGCTGACCACGGACGTGGCGCCGGGCTACGACCACATCACGAGCGCGATCGGCGCTGCGATGATCGGGTGGTTCGGCACGGCGATGCTTTGTTACGTGACGCCGAAGGAGCATCTGGGGTTGCCGGATCGCGACGACGTCAAGCAAGGTGTGATCGCTTACAAGATTGCGGCGCATGCGGCTGACCTCGCGAAGGGGCATCCGGCTGCGCGGCTGTGGGACGATGCGCTCTCAAGGGCGCGGTTCGAGTTCCGCTGGGAGGACCAGTTCAACCTCGCGCTCGACCCCGAAACGGCACGCGCCTATCACGACGAGACGCTGCCGAAGGAAGCGCACAAGACGGCGCATTTCTGCTCGATGTGTGGGCCGAAATTTTGTTCGATGAAGATCACGCAGGAGGTTCGCGACTACGCGGCCCAGCTCGAAACCAAGGAGCAGGGCATGGCCGACATGAGCGCGAAATTCCACGAAGCGGGGCAGGAGCTTTATGTGCCCGTCAAAGGTGCTGCCGAATAGCGGCACCTTTACGAGACTCGCGCGTAATGGTAGGTGTTACTTCATACTGCGAGGTAATACTTTAATGACAACGCTGACAAGCAAGGGGCAGGTGACCATTCCGAAGCGATTGCGCGATCATCTGCGACTGAAACCCGGTGCCGAGGTCGAGTTCGAGGTGATCGCAGACGGTCGTGTTGTCATCCTCTCGAAGGGTAAGGCGAGACCGGCCAAGAGCCGTTTCGCCAAGCTGGTCGGAAGTGCGAAAGGCAAGGGCCCTAACATGACCACCGACCAGATTATGGCGCTCACGCGCGGCGAATAGTGATCTTCGTCGATACGAATGTGCTGCTCGATGTGGTGACAGACGATCCCGTTTGGAAACCGTGGTCGCTCGCGCAGCTTGAGAAGGTGGCTGCAAGCGATCGATTGTCGATCAACGACGTCGTCTTCGCCGAACTCTCGGTCAGTTACAGCCGTGTCGAGGACGTCGAGGCGTTGATCGAAGACGCTCAAATCACGGTTGAGCGGACGCCGCGCTCCGCTCTGTTCCTTGCCGGCAAGACTTACAAAACCTATCGCGCATCGGGCGGCGTTCGCACAGGTGTTTTGCCGGACTTCTTCATCGGCGCGCATGCGGCCGTTGCTGGCGCGGCGCTGCTTACGCGCGACGCGCGGCGGTACCGGACCTACTTTCCGAGCGTGAGGCTGTTGGCTCCGTAACGCATTCGACCTGGTGACGATCATCACAGGGCGGCCTTAATGAACAGATTCTGAACGGCCTGGCGATAACGCCATTCATGTTCGTGGGCGCATCCTCGTCTCAACGCTCGATCATACGAGTTCATAAGAGGAAACGCCCACATGACTTCGTCCAGAGATTTCGTGAACACCGCCGTGTTGACCGCGATCGTCGTTCTGATCGCGTTTCTGCCCCGGATGTTCTGAGCCAGTTTTGTCACGCAGCGTACGCCGCGGAAGCGGCGAGCGGAGAGGAAGCGAGCCCACCCGCGGGGGCATGTCAGCGCTTCTTGTCCGCGGCAAATAAAGCGGGGCCGCCCGGTCGCCCGGACGGCCCCATCCCCTAAGTAACGGGTAGACTATATCGCCTTACTTCGGCGGCAGGGCTTTGCGAACTTTGCGGACCTTGCGAACCGGACGGTCAACGACCGGTGCCATCGGCGTGTATTCACGCGCCGGGGGCGGAACAAAGACGGCGACCACTTCGCCGTTCGGGCAAGGCGTGCCGGCCATGATCATCGCCTGACGGACGTCTTCATCGACGCACATCAGCGAAGTCGCCGCGCGGTGGTAGCCCAAGGACACCAGCTGACGCGAGTTTTTGAGGCGGCGGCAGTTGTCGTCCTGCCAGGTCGTGCCGATCGAGAGACCGAACGACACAGCCTGCGCACCGATCGAGCTCGATCCCATGCAGGTGTCTTCGCCAACGGCCAACGGTGCAGCGTATGCCGTGTTCACCGGAGCACGTTCGGTGTACGTGTTGATCTCGGTGTTGTTCGAGTTGTTGCCGTTGTTGTTCGCGCTCGCGCTTGAGTTCGAGCTCGATTGGCTGTTGCCCGAGTTTTTGATCTGCTGCTGCTGCTGCTGTTGCTGCTTCTGATCTTGCTCGTTCTTGTTGTGGTTGTAGCTGTTGCCAGAATTCTTGATCTCGCTGTTACCCGAGTTCTTCACCTCGGCGTTGCCGCCGTAGGCTTTGTTGTGGCTGTCGTTGTAGTTGTTGTTGTCGACGTCGCCGCCTCTGCCACCGTGAGCGACAGGTGCGTTGACGTTCGTGTTGTTGGCGTTGTTCGTGTTGCTGTTCGACGCGTTGCCACCAGCACCACCGGCACCGCCTGCGCCGCCAGCGCCGCCAGCGCCACCGGCCCCGCCGTAGCCATTGCCGCCCTTGCCGCCGTAAGCGGTGGCGTCACCGCCTTCGCCGTAGCCGATGCCGACGCCGATGGCCGTGTTTTTGTTGTCGATGTCGATGTCACCGCCCTTCGGGGGCGGCGGAGGTGTGGGATTACAATTCTTCGTGCAGTGATTGCCGGTCGCGAAGGCCGGCGTTGTGAGGGCCGTGGAGCCGAGAAGCATTGCGACAGCCACGAAACCCAGTTTAACAGAACGCATAGGTTAATCTCCCGTTACTTGAGCGCGAACCCTCAAGTGCACGGGGCGGGCCAATTCTCTTTGTGTCACCGAGATACAGCCGCCTGCTTCGAAGATTGCGGCAATCCGCCGGAAACCATGCTGCGGGCGGCGTTAAGGCTAGCGCCAATTTACGCCGTACCAATCGGACACAGCTGCCGCCGGTCCTGAAGAATGTGTTAAAACGGGTGCGGCAGGGGTCTCGTGGGGAGAGCCCTCGATGATGGGGCCGCGCCTGGGCAAGTAAGCTCAGCGGCGGCGATGTGGGTGTGTCGTGCGGTTTTTTACTTTTGTCTGTTGCTTGGTGATGGCGTTTGCGGTTGCAGCCGGCGATGCAAATGCGCGTTCATGTGGACGCGCTAGCGACCGCGACAATCCGATGGTCTGGAGCGATGGCTACGGCGCTTCGCAGTGCCGGGTGCACCAGCCGCGCTACGACAGCCGCGACGTTGCGCGCGAGCGCACGCGGGGGTACGCCGCCGCGGCCGACCCGATGGTTTGGTCCGATACGCAATGGCGTAGCACGTTGATGGGCGGCTATTCGCGCAACACCGACAGCCGCTATGACCGGCGCTTCCGCCGCGAACACGCCGCACGGCCGCAGGTTCGAAACGAACGGCAAATCGAAGTCACGATCCGCCAGGGCGACGCAGCGGACGAGGCGGGGGCCCGTGGGCCGAAGCTGCTCAATGGGCGCACACGCGGGGAGTTCAAGACGAACCCCGGCGTGCTTCGGTTCGGCGGGCACGACTGCCGTGGTGTGCTGGTGCTGACGTGGGGCTCGCTCGGCGGCAAGTCACGCTGTCACGAAAACAATAGCCGTATCAAGACACCGTAGCTAACCGATCGCGCCCGGCTTCAACCGCCGCGCACAAGGTCGACCAGCGTTTGCACGTGCTCCGGATCGGTCTGCGGGATAATGCCGTGACCTAAATTGAAAACAAAGGGCGACCCTTTGGCTGCGGTCAAGATTTCCCTGACGCCCGCAGCCAACGCCTCGCCACCCGCTACAAGAGCAAGGGGATCAAGATTTCCTTGCAACGCGATAGGCCGCTTCAGCTGGGCGCGCATCCAGCCGATCGGCTGCGAGGGATCAAGGCTCATCGCATCGATGCCAGTCTCGGCGGCGTAGCGCACCGCCAAGACGCCGGAGCCGCGCGGAAAGCCGATGATCGGAATGTGAGGATGGCGCGCCTTCACTGCGGCCACGATGCGAGCGGCAGGACGAATGCATAACCGCTCGAACATCGGCTCGGGTAGGCCACTGGCCCAGCTCTCAAAGATCTGCAGCGCATCGGCACCCGCCTCAATTTGATTTTCGAGATAAAGGATGGTCGCGTCCGTCAGCACGTCAATCAGCTGTGCGAAACCGGCGGGGTCGCGATAGGCCCAAAGTTTGGCAGCGGCCTGATCAGATGAGCCGCCGCCTTCAACGATGTAGGTCGCAACCGTCCACGGCGCGCCTGCAAAACCGATGAGCGCAACCTGGGGCGGGAGTTTTGCCCGCACCAGCGATAGCGTCTCGTAGATAGGGGTCAACTTCGCCGCCGCACTCGAAGCATCGGTGAGGCGCGCAAGTCCGGCGGCGTCGCGAATGGGATCGAGTTTCGGTCCCTCGCCTTCCGCAAAGCGCAGTGAGACACCCAGCGCATGAGGAATGAGTAGTATGTCGGCAAACACAATCGCGGCATCGAGCGCGTAGCGCCGGATCGGCTGCAGCGTCACCTCCGCGGCAAGCTCGGGCGTGTAGCACATTGTCAGGAAGTCGCCCGCGTTTGCCCGGACGGCGCGGTACTCGGGCAAGTAGCGTCCCGCCTGACGCATTAGCCACGTGGGGGGCGTCCATACGGCTTCGCCACGAAGGGCACGCAGAAATGAAGAGTGTCTCATGCGGCGGTTCGCCTGATCCTGGGAATGTTGCTTTGCATCTGCGGGCCGCCAATATTACCGCATCGGGACGGGCATAAACCACGGAAACAAACCCAATGCGAATGCGAGTGCTTATCATAACGGCTGTGGCTGGACTTGCCGGCTTGGCCTCTGCCGCACCGACAGCGGTCCCGCCTTCGACCGTCGTCGTTAAGGACGCGAAAGGCGTCTCCTACACCGGTGATGCAACGGCCGGCGAAAAGACGTTCAAACAATGCGCGATATGCCATAGCTCCAAG
>JBJXEH010000255.1:0-3858 GCA_046153995.1 Micropepsaceae bacterium | reverse complement strand
CGGAGCGGGCGAACCAGATGAAGAGTTCGTTCCTGGCGAACATGAGCCACGAGTTGCGCACGCCGTTGAACGCCATCCTGGGGTTCTCCGAAATGATTGCCGTCAACGGGCTTGGCGATGCGCCGGAGCGCTACCGCGCCTACGCGCACGATATTCACGGCAGCGGGCAGCATCTGCTCAGTCTCATCAACGACATCTTGGACGTCGCCAAGATCGAGGCCGGCAAGATGAAGCTCGACGGCGAGTGGCTGGACGGGGCGGCGGAACTCTCCGATACCGTCAAGCTTGTGCGCGAAAGGGCGGTCGCGAAGAATGTCGAGCTTCGCGAACAATGCGACACGGGTGTGCGCGTGTTTGCGGATGCGCGGGCGTTCAAGCAGATCCTGCTCAATCTGTTGTCGAATGCGATTAAGTTCACGAGTGCCGGGCATGTGTCGGTCGCGTTGTCCACCGTTGGCGACGCTTGCGTGCTCGTTGTCGAAGATACCGGCTGCGGCATATCCCGAGCCGAGATCGCGCGCGTGTTCAACGCGTTCGAGCAATCGGACAATCGCTACGCGCAAGCGCAAGGCGGTACGGGCTTGGGCCTTACGTTGGTACGCGCGCTTAGCGAGCTTCACGGCGGCACCTGCGCGATCGAGAGTGAAGAGGGCAAGGGCACGCGTGTCGAGGTGCGCTTGCCGTTTCCCAAAGATGCACTAAATCGTCCTCACAACGCGCGGCTCTCACAAGCGGCGTAACTGGTGCGCGTGTTGACGTGCGCGTTAGCTGGCTAAGCTCGCAGCTCTCGCATTGAATTTCCGCCATCTAGAATAAACGTACGTTCATCGGATCATCGAGTTCTGTTGTTTTGTTTGATGACCGGCGGCGCACTAGATTTAAGGATGCACCGGCGTGCCTTCCTCGTGGAGGTTCGGTGCAAGTATCGGGGCCGTGTCTCTCCTCAAGGTCCTGCGGGCGGCTCCGGTATTAGCGGGCTCATCTTCGTGTCCTGAAGATGGGCCCGCAATTTTTTTCGTCAGGTGGCGAGTACGAAATTTGTGCGTTCCGTCAGCAGTTCGACGCGCGGCCAAAGGATCGCCACATCGGTGAGCGTGACGCCGTCGTGGTCCTCCTCGCTGACGAGGCCGGGCGTCCCGCCCAGGCGTTCGTAGAACGCGCGGGCGGGCAGGTTCTTTTCCAGCACCCAAAGGCCTACGTCTTCGAAGCCGTCTGCGGTGAGCGCGCCGGCCATTGCGAGCATCAGCCTTGTGCCGGTGTGGCGGCGCTTGGCGGTACTCGCGATATTGATCATGTAGATCTCGCCGTCGCTCGCGAGCTTTTCCTTGCGCCGCGGTCCGCAGCCTGCGAAGCCGACGAGCGCGCCACCGGCTTCCGCGACGACCAGTGTTTGGCGCTTTTCACGAAGCGCCGGCATCTGCTCGCGCCAGGTCTGTGCGCTTTTTTCGGCGTCCAGGCGGTCGAGCAGGGTGTCAGGCATGATGCCGCGATACGTCTCGTTCCAGACGCGAACGTGGAGCTCGCCTAGCGCTTGCGCGTCGGTCACGGTGGCGGGGCGGATCAGCATTGTCGAAATTCTCCGTCGCTCCATATATCATGCGACCAATTCGAGGAGCCGCCAATGAGCCGCCGGATCGTGCATGTGACGCGGGGTATGCCCACGCAGGATGGTGCGGGGGTGAAGCTCACGCGGCTGATCGGTACGCCGGAGATTCCCGACCTCGATCCGATCCTGATGCTCGACCAATTCGGGTCCGACGATCCCAACGCCTACATCGCGGGCTTTCCGCCGCATCCGCACCGCGGGTTCGAGACGGTGTCCTACATGCTGTCCGGCAGCTTGAAGCATAAGGACAACAAGGGCGGCGAAGGGCTGATCACCGACGGCGGCGTGCAGTGGATGACGGCGGGCAAGGGCGTCGTGCACTCCGAAATGCCGGCGCAAACCAGCGGGCTCATGTCCGGGTTTCAGCTGTGGCTCAATTTGCCCGCGGCCGAGAAGATGCGCACGCCGTGGTACGCCGACATTCCGGCGGTGGCGATAGTGCCCGTCGCCGTGGCGGACGGTGTCAGCGCGAAGTTGATCGTGGGAAGCTGGAACGGTGAGCAAGGGCCGGGTCCGGAGCGCGTCACCCAGCCCTTCATCGCCGACGTTACGGTGGGCCAGGGCGCCGTGGCGGAGGTGCCGATCCCGGACGGCCACAATGCGTTCGCGTTCATGATCGACGGCACCGTGGAGGCGGGTGGCCGGGTGCTGCGCCGCGGCGAGTTGGCGGTGTTGTCCGACAAGGGTGCGCTCGAGCTCGCCGCCGGCACGGAGGCCGCGCGTCTGCTGATCGTCGCGGGCAAACCGCTGCGCGAGCCGATCGCGAAGTACGGGCCGTTCGTCATGAACACCGAAGCGGAACTGCGCCAAGCATTCGCCGACTATCAGCGCGGGGCGCTCTAGCGGCTTCGCGCGTTCGCTATCGAGGGCGTTCCGCTGTCTCACGTCGCGTGCCACTCTTGCCGGCGGTGCTGCCCTCGACACGAACGCCTCGTGGTGTTGTAGTCTTCCTCATCGACGCAATGGATGTAAGTGATGAGCGACGCCGTCGGGCCTGGCGATTTGGTGCTATGCGTCAATGCCGCGCCGAACCATGCTACGGGGCAGCCGGTGCCTCTGGTCGCTGGCGAGACCTACCGTGTGATCGCAATCATGGAATGGGTTTGCCCCTGCGGACAGTCCGATGCTCTGCTCGATGTCGGTGTTGATTTCGCGTGGTGTCAAACGCGCTTCCGGCTTTTGCCGAAGCCCAAGGCCGAGAAGAAGACCCGCCGCGTTTCGATGCCGAAGGAGAAGGAGACGGTTCGCTGAGCCGTCGGCGACAGGGATAGTGTCCTCCGTCAGCGCATTGCCGCTCGGCGCTTCTCAGTCCAGAGGTTCATCCCGCAACCACTCTGGAATATCGCGGGCACCGTGTAGGATGCGCCACACGTCAATGTGTTCGTCCAATTCGATGTAGAACACCAGGTGCGGAGAGCGGCGGAGAGGCCAAACGCGTAACCCCGGCAAATCGAGTTCGTGAGCAAGGCGTGGTGATCCGCTTCCCGGGTGGCGAGCGATGTGCCCATAAGCCTGTTCGAGTGCGTCCACAAAGCCGAGCGCGATCTTCGGTCCGGCTTCGTGCGCGTAGTAGGCGATAGCTTCCTCGACGTCGGAAATGGCTTTGTCGCGAAGGACGATTGGTTTTGCCGTCACTTGGCGCGGCGGCGGGCCTGCTTACGCAGGTTGTCGAAATAGCCTTTGTCCGCGCGTGTGCGAGGCGTGGAAGCGGCGCCTTCGAGCAGCAGACCGCGCAGACGCTGGCGCTCCTGATCGCGGCGTATCAGATCGCGCACATATTCGCTGCTGGTGCCGTAGCCGCGCGCGGTCACTTGCTCGTCAACGAAGTCTTTTAGCCCCTCAGGGAGCGAAACGTTCATCGTGGTCATGAAGGGTATGATGGAATATTTGGCAAAATTTGGCAAGAACCATAGTGCGCGTCCAGGTGCGTTAGGTGAACACGAGTTTCGCGGCGGCTACGAATAGAACGGCGGCCAGCGCTAGCCGGAGGCCTGGGATCGGTAGATGGCGGGTTCCCAATTGGGTTCCGATCAGGCCGCCAACGGCTGCGGCGATAGCCCAGTACGGGAGTGCGCTGGGCAGCGTGCCGATCGAAATCGTCGTGCCGAGCAAGCCGCTGATCGAATTCAACAGGATGAAGGCGGCGGCGACGCCTGAGGTGCGGCGCGTGTCTGCCCAGCCCATGAGCAGGATCAGAGGGCTTAAGAATATGCCGCCGCCGGTGCCGGTTAGTCCTGCAAGGAAGCCGAGGC
>JBJXEH010000254.1:0-18700 GCA_046153995.1 Micropepsaceae bacterium | reverse complement strand
TGCCGCGCGGAGGCTTGTCAGGCGATGGGTGGGCGTGAGCTTGGCGCAGCCGTGTTGAAGCACTTTAGGATGGATTGGAAACAGACGTCGGCGGACGGCGCGGTGACGGTCGAGCCGGTCTATTGCTTGGGGCTCTGTTCGGTGGCGCCGGCGGTGCTGGTCGATGGCGAACCGCATGGACGGGTTGAGGCGGCGCATTTGATCGCGATGGCGGCGCACAAATCATGACGCGCGTGTTCGTGCCCTCCGATGCGGTGGCGCTGGCGGTTGGTGCGGAAGGTGTCGTTCGCGTGCTCACGCGCACGGCGGAGACGCGTAAGCTTGCGGTCGAAATCGCGCGGACCGGTTCGCGGGGGATGCATTGGTTGGAGCCGCTAGTTGAGGTCGAAACCGCGAATGGCCGTGTCGGCTATGGGCCGGTCACGGCGGCGGACATTCCGGCGTTGGTCGATGCGGGGATGTTGGAGGGCAAGGCGCATCCGCTGTGCATCGGTGTTGTCGATCAGCATCCGTGGTTGAAGCGGCAGACGCGGATTACGTTTGCGCGGGTGGGCGTGATCGATCCGTTGTCGGCGGATGATTATCGCGCACAGGGTGGATTTGAGGGGTTGGCTCGCGCGCGGGAAGTTGGCGCGGCGGCGACGATCGAGGCGATCACGAAGTCGGGGTTGCGCGGGCGTGGTGGGGCCGGGTTTCCGGCGGGGATCAAATGGAAGACGGCGGCTGATGCGCAGGCTGACCGTCGCTTTGTCGTTTGCAATGCGGATGAGGGTGACAGCGGGACGTTTGCGGATCGCATGATCATGGAGGGCGATCCGCTGTCTCTCATCGAGGGGATGGCGATTGCTGCGGTCGCGATCGGGGCTTCGAAGGGATTTGTTTACTCGCGCTCCGAGTATCCGCATGCCAACGCGACGTTTGCCAAGGCGCTGGACGTTGCGCGTGGTGCTGGGTTGATCGGGACTACGTTCGATGTCGAATTGCGCGTCGGTGCGGGGGCTTATGTTTGCGGCGAAGAGACTGCGCTGCTTGAAAGCCTGGAGGGCAAGCGCGGTCAGGTGCGGGCGAAGCCTCCCCTGCCCGCTCATGAGGGCTTGTTCGGCAAGCCTACGATCGTGAACAACGTGCTGACGCTGGCCACCGCGCCTTGGATCATGGCGCATGGGGCGGAGATGTATGCGGGCATCGGCTTCGGACGTTCGCGCGGGACAATGCCGATCCAGCTTGCCGGCAACGTGAAGCATGCGGGGCTGTTCGAGGCGCCGTTTGGGATGACGCTGGGTGAGATCGTCGATGAGATCGGCGGCGGTACGGCGAGCGGGCGGCCGGTGCGCGCGGTGCAGTGCGGCGGTCCGCTGGGTGCGTATTTTCCCCGCGCGCTGTTCGACACGGTTTACGACTACGAAGCGTTCGCGGCGCGCGACGGGCTGATCGGGCACGGCGGGATCGTCGTGTTCGACGACACGGTCAATATGGCCGCCCAAGCGCGGTTCGCGATGGAGTTTTGCGCGATCGAAAGCTGCGGCAAGTGCACGCCATGCCGCATCGGCTCCACCCGCGGGGTCGAGGTGATCGACCGGATCGTGGCGGGTGAGAAGCGGGAGGCTAATCTGGCGCTGCTCGAAGATTTGTGCCGGACGCTGAAGCTGGGCTCGCTGTGCGCGCTGGGTGGGTTTACGCCGTACCCGGTGATGAGCGCGGTGCGGCATTTCCCGGAGGACTTCAGGCGCTAACTTTTTTGCGCGTCTTGTCCGCACGGGTCAGGCTCTTCATCAGCTTGTCGATGACGCGGCCAGCGTCGGCGGATGAGCCGGCTTTGGGCTCGGGGCGTTGCAGGGTGATGCCGTGGGTGAGTGCGAGCATCGCATCGGCGAGATCGATGGGGTCCATCGGCATCGACGCGCCAAGCGCCTTGAAGAACCGCTCCAACACCGCGGCCATGGCACGCGTTTGTTTTTGCTGCAGCGCATAGTACTGCGCGGCAAAGGTGGGGCTGCGGCGCGCCTGCAGTTGAAGCTCGGTGACGAGCATCAGGCAGTCGCCATCGACTTGCATGGTCTGGAGCCATTGGCTCAGCGCCCCCGCAAGCTTTGACGGCTCGCCGCCCACGACGTCCTCCAACTCCGTCATGCGGCGCTCCATGTAGACGCGCGCAAGTTCCAGAAAGACCTCTTCCTTGCTTTCGAAGTTCGAATAGATCGCGCCCTTCGAATAGCCGGCCTCCGCCGAAATCAGATCGATCGACGCGCCGCCGTAACCGTGGCGCGCGAACACGCGCTCGGCCGCAGCCAAAAGCCGTTCGCGGGTCTGCGCCTGTTGTTCGGCGCGGGTTAAACGAGCGGGTCGCATGGAGGCACTCTTCGTTGAAGCGGACTGACTGCCAGAAACATATTAGAATACCAATTGACATTCGGATACCAAATAGTATCCTTATGCTGAAATTGCCCCTTTCGCAGGAGACTCCATCGTCGTGAAAATCGCTGTTTTTGGTTCGACCGGCATGATGGGCAAGGCCGTACTGTCTGCGGCGCTGGTCCGCGGGCATGACGTCACGATCTTGGCGAGGTCGGCAAAGACCGTAGGCTCCGGCGCACGCGTCGTCGTGGGGGATGCGCTTGACCCCAAAGCGATCCGCGAAACGATCAAGGGCGCCGATGCGATCATTCAGTGTCTTGGCGTCGGCGGCATGGGCGACGGCAAGCCAAACAATCTCGTGCCCGAAGCGACGCGGCTGATCGTCGAAGATATGAAGGCGCAGGGAATGCGGCGCCTCGTCTGCGCGAGCAATATCGGTGTCCCCGGATCGGGCGCACTGTTCTTTCGCTGGGTTCTGGTGCCGCTCTTTGCGCGCAAGCTGCTTCCGATCCTGGACGCGAAGGTCAAGATGGAAGCGATCTTGCGCGCGTCGAACCTGGACTGGACCGCTGTGCGCCTCGCCGCGCTCAACAAAAAGCCCGCGCGCAACAAGCTGAAGGTATCGCCGCAGGGTCGAACCACCGGCTACACGATCACGACCGCCGACGCCGCGGCCTTCATGCTCGACATCATCGAGAAGAAGCAATTTTCTGCGACGGCTGTCGCGATCTCGAATTGAAGGGAGAACGCGGATGGAAATGACCTTCGCGACTGTCGCAACCGCAGCCGCCGGCGCCGCGTTCCTGCTCAGCATCGGCTTCCTATTTGCGGGCCGGTTCATGTTGGCGCAATGGGGGCTCGATGCGACCACAGCGGGGCTCGTGCTCGGCCGGCGGATTGGCGCGATCTATCTGGGTATGTCGCTTTTGTTGTTCCTCGGTAGATCGGCCCCGCCGTCGGATCTTCGCTCGGCCGTATGTGCGGGGCTCGGTCTTGCGATTGCGCTCTTGGCCGTTCTCGGCGTCATCGAATTCGCAAGCAACAGAGTTCGTGCCGGGATCGCCATTGCCGTCATCGTCGAAGTCGCTTTGGCAGCCGGCTTTTTTTGGGTCCTTTGACGGGACACAACACCTGTTCGCGTAACGGAGTCTCGACCATGCTTGCTACAGCCACACGAACATCCGAGGGCGTCGCGGGCAAGCCCGCTGGCACGCTAAGCGCGCCCCTGACCTTGCCCTGCGGCGCGGTGCTGCCCAACCGTCTCGTCAAAGCCGCGATGACAGAGCTGTTGGCCGACACCCGCAACCGCGCGACGCCCGCGCATGCGGCGCTCTACAGCGCTTGGGCCGAGAGCGGACCGGGCATGATGCTCACAGGCAATGTGCAGGTCGACACTCGCAACCTCGAACACCCAGGCAACGTCGCCATTCAGGGCAGGCAGACCGCCGAGCAACTGACGGCGTTGCGCAACTGGTCCGGCGCTGCAAAGGCGCATGGCAATCGCATTTGGATTCAGCTTGCGCACGCGGGCCGCCAAACCCATCGGCTCGTCAATTCAACGCCCAAAGCGCCGTCAGCGATCGCGCTTTCCATTCCCGGCATCAAGTTCGGAACGCCAGTCGCGCTCACACATGAGGAGATCGTCGATCTGATCGCGCGCTTTGCCGACGCGGCGGCCGTTGCGCGCGAAACCGGTTTTGACGGCGTGCAGTTGCATGGCGCACACGGCTATCTGTTTTCGCAGTTCCTTTCGCCGCTCTCCAACCGCCGCGACGATGACTGGGGCGGCGATCTCGCCCACCGCGCGCGCTTCTTGTTGGAGACCGTCAAAGCCGTCCGCTCTAAGGTGGGGGCGGATTTCCCCATCGGCATCAAGCTCAACTCCGCCGACTTTCAGCGCGGCGGCTTCAGCTTCGAAGACAGCCAGATCGTCGCCGGCTGGCTCGACGAGGCCAGCATCGACCTGATCGAGATTTCCGGCGGCACGTACGAACAGCCGAAGATGGCGAATGTCGAAGGCGCGGGTGAAGCCGCCCACGACCCCTATGTCAGCAAGGCATCACGCGCGCGCGAATCATACTTCGCGCGCTTCGGGCCCGAGATGCGCAAGCACCTGAAGCGCGCGAAGCTCATGGTCACCGGCGGCTTTCGCACGGCGCAAGGCATGGCCGACGCCATCACGAATGACGGCTTCGATCTTGTCGGCCTCGCCCGGCCGCTCTGCCTGGCGCCCGAAGCACCGGCACAGCTGCTCCGCGGCGATCCGGTTGATCTGTCTCAGCCCGAACTCCGCTTCGGCCCCGGCCCACTCGGCCCCAAGTCGCCGGTCAAGATGATCCGCACGCTCACCGGCGCCGGCGGCGCCACTTGGTACAACGAGCAGATCATGCGGATCGTCAACGGCAAACGCCCCGATCCAAAGCTCGGCTTTCTGAAAGCCTTCATCAGCACCCAAATGCGCGACAGCCGCATGGCCCGCGCACTTGATCCATCGAGATAGGCGACATGACACGCACAAATAGAAAACCGCGCATCCTGGTCCTCGGCGCAACCGGCGGCACGGGCGGTGCACTGGCGGCGCTGCTCGACGCCGATCCGCGCGTCGATGTCGTTCGTGCGGCGCGGCGCGAGAGCCAAGTCGTCGCGTGGAAAGCCGAAGGCAAGGAAGCGGTTCTCATCGACCTGAACGACGCGCGGACGTTTCCGGCGGCGCTCGCCGGCATCGACCGGCTGTTCGTGATAAGTGCCTACACGATTGAGATGGTGCATCAGGTGAAGACGATCACCGATGCCGCGGTTGATGCCGGCGTTGGCTTCATTGTCCATCTGGGCGTCTACAGCAACGGCCGCGAGACCGATCCCCACTTCGTCTGGCACGAACTTGTCGAGCGCTACATTAAGTACAGCGGCGCGGCTTGGTGTTTCCTGCACCCGAACATGTTCATGGAGAACCTGACCGACTCGCAGCGCCCGGTCGACGGCAAACTCTATTGGCCGATGGGCGACGCAAGGGTCGGTTGGATCGCCGGCGACGACCTCACCGAGGTGGCGGCCAAGGTGCTCGCCGAAGGACCGGACGTTCATGCGAGGCAGAACTACTATCTCTCGACCGACCTCCTCGATGGCCCCGGCACCGCCGCGACTTTAAGCGAAGCGCTGGGGCGCGACATCAAAGCGATCGTCACGCCGCCGGACGCGCTCGAAGCCGCGCTTGCAGCGGGCACACTCGCACTCGCGCCCAAGTTCGAAAAGCACTACGCCGCCAGCGTCGTGGAAAACGTCCGGCAGATCTACGACGGGCGGCTGGCGCATATCGGAGCGGTGACCGACACGGCGGAGCGCCTGCTCGGCCGCCCGCCGGTCACACTCGCACAATGGGCGAGACGCAACCGCGATCGGCTTTAGGTGTCATCGCCGGAGGCAAGTGTGCGGTTCTAGGTCGACCGCTGAGGCGGCCTCAAGGCGCGAAGCTCGAGCGCGCCTTGACGCCCCAGTGGCCGTTTTCGCAGGTCACCACATAGACGGAGTCGAACGAGCCGATCTTTGTGCCGTCGGCGCGGTAGCGGGTGAAGCGGGTGTCGAGGTGAACCTTGTCGGCGCCCGCATGGATGACGTTGCGGTGCTCCCAGGCGGAGTGGTGCCAGTCCTTCAGCGCGCCGGTCGCCAGCATTTCGGGCGTGTGATAGCCGCGCTCGATGATCGCGAGCTTGTTCGAGGCGAGGCGCACGCTCGGGAAGTTGAACGTCGCCTCGAACGCTTCGATGTCGCGCGCGTTGAACGCCGCCATGAAGTCGTCGAGGCACTTCATGCCCGCGGCGATGGAGGCGGCGTGATTGTCCGGCATGGCGACCTCCTTCGCCCGCTTGCGGGCTGTTTCGGGCTCGGTTTTAGCGAATTCCCACTTCCACCGGGGGGTGAATTTTAACCGCCCAAAAAGGTCCAGGCGGAGTAAAATGCGTCCCATGACCCTGGTTCGCGAGGATGATCTTGGGACGCCGGCTTCGGCGGCTGAGCAGTTCGTTCGGCTGACGATCGATGGCGTTGAGATTTCGGTGCCGGCCGGCACGTCGATCATGCGGGCGGCGCGGGAGGCCGGCATCGGGGTGCCGAAGCTTTGCGCGACTGATAGCGTGAAGGCGTTCGGGTCGTGCCGGCTATGCCTTGTCGAGATCGACGGTCGTGCGGGAACGCCGGCTTCTTGCACCACGCCGGTGGCGGCCGGCATGCGGGTGAAAACGCAGACGCCGTTGCTCAAGGATCTGCGGCGCGGGGTGATGGAGCTTTATATCTCCGACCATCCGCTCGATTGCCTCACTTGTGCTGCAAACGGCGATTGCGAGCTGCAGGATATGGCGGGCGCGGTGGGCCTCCGCGATGTGCGCTATGGCTATGCGGGCGAGAACCATCTCGTTCAAGAGAAAGACGAGTCCAATCCTTATTTCACGTTCGATCCGTCGAAGTGCATCGTCTGTTCGCGCTGTGTGCGCGCTTGCGAGGAGACGCAGGGCACGTTCGCGCTGACGATCGACGGGCGCGGGTTCGCGTCGCATGTGTCGGCGGGGATGGCGGAGAGTTTCTTCGAGTCCGAATGCGTGTCGTGCGGGGCGTGCGTGCAGGCGTGCCCGACCGCGACGCTTTCCGAGAAATCGGTGATCGAGATTGGGGTGCCCGAGCATTCGGTGGTGACGACCTGCGCCTATTGCGGCGTCGGCTGCTCGTTCAAGGCGGAGATGCGGGGCGAGGAGCTCGTGCGCATGGTGCCGCACAAGGACGGCCAGGCGAACCACGGGCATTCCTGCGTGAAGGGGCGCTTTGCTTGGGGCTATGCGACGCACAAAGAGCGCGTGTTGAAGCCGATGATCCGTGCACGGATCGACGAGCCGTGGCGCGAGGTTTCGTGGGAGGTGGCGATTGCGCACACCGCTTCCGAGTTCAAGCGTATTCAAGGGAGTCACGGGCGGCTTGCCGTAGGCGGGGTGACGTCGTCGCGCTGCACAAACGAAGAGACGTTCTTGGTGCAGAAGCTGGTGCGCGCGGCGTTCGGCAACAACAACGTCGATACGTGCGCGCGGGTTTGTCATTCGCCGACGGGCTATGGGCTCAAGACCACGTTCGGGACGTCGGCGGGCACGCAGGATTTCGACAGCGTCGAGCAATCCGACGTCATCATCGTGATCGGTGCCAACCCGACGGACGGGCATCCGGTGTTCGCGTCGCGCATGAAGAAGCGGTTGCGCGAGGGGGCGAAGCTGATCGTGATCGATCCGCGCCGCATCGACCTCGTGCGCACGCCGCATGTGGAGGCGTCGTACCATCTTGCGCTGAAGCCGGGGACGAATGTCGCGATCCTCACCGCGCTTGCGCATGTGATTGTGACGGAGGGGCTGGTCGACGAGGCGTTTGTCGCCACGCGCTGCGAGAGCGATGCGTTTGCTGGGTGGGCGGAGTTCGTGGCGCTGCCCGCGAACAGTCCTGAGGCCGTTGAGAAGGTGTCGGGCGTTTCGGCTGAGGCCATTCGCGGCGCGGCGCGGCTTTATGCGACGGGCGGCAACGGCGCGATCTATTACGGGCTTGGCGTCACGGAGCATTCTCAGGGCACGACGGCCGTCATGGCGATCGCCAATCTGGCGATGGTGACCGGCAATATCGGGCGGCCCGGGGTCGGCGTGAATCCGTTGCGCGGTCAGAACAACGTGCAGGGTGCGTGCGATATGGGCTCGTTCCCGCACGAACTCAGCGGCTATCGCCATGTTTCGGACGAACCGGCGCGGGCGATGTTCGAGGCGCTGTGGCGCGTGCCGCTCGACAACGAGCCGGGCTTGCGCATTCCCAACATGCTGGATGCGGCGATCGAGGGGCGGTTCAAGGGCATCTATATCCAAGGCGAAGACATTCTGCAGTCCGACCCGAACACGAAGCATGTGGCGGCGGCGTTTGCGGCGATGGAATGCGTCGTCGTGCACGACCTCTTCCTCACCGAAACGGCGAACTACGCGCATGTGTTCCTGCCGGGTTCGACGTTCCTTGAGAAGAACGGCACGTTCACGAACGCAGAGCGGCGCATTCAGCGCGTGCGCAAGGTGATGACGCCTCGCAATGGGTATGAGGATTGGGAGATCACGCAGAAGCTCGCGCAGGCGATGGGTTATGCGATGAGCTACGGCCATGCGAGCGAGATCATGGACGAGATCGCGCGTTTGACGCCAACGTTTGCGGGGGTGTCGTTCGAGAAGCTGGACGCGCTGGGCTCAATCCAGTGGCCGTGCAACGCGAGTGCGCCTGAGGGTACGCCGGTGATGCATATCGGCGGGTTCGTGCGCGGCGGGGGGCGGTTCATGATCACCGAGTATGTGCCGACGGAGGAAAAGGTGGGGCCGCGCTTCCCGCTGCTGCTGACCACGGGACGCATACTTTCGCAGTACAACATCGGCATCCAAACGCGGCGAACCGCGAACGTCGTTTGGCATGAAGAAGACGTACTGGAGATTCATCCGCACGACGCGGAGGAGCGCGGGATCAAGGACGGCGACTGGGTGAAGCTGGCCAGCCGCGAGGGCGACACGTCTTTGCGTGCGCGCGTGACGGACCGCGTGGCGCCCGGTGTCGTCTATACGACGTTCCACCACGCGAGCACGCAGACGAACGTGGTGACGACGGAGTTTTCCGATTGGGCGACGAATTGTCCGGAATACAAGGTGACCGCAGTGCAGGTGTCGCCGTCGAACGGGCCGAGTGCGTGGCAGGAAGATTATGCGGCGATGAGCGCGAGGAACCGCCGCATCGCGGTCGCGGGCGAATGACTTCCTGGGACCGCGGGCGGCCTCGCCCGCTCTTTTGGGTGGTTGAACGTCAGCAAAGAGCGGGCGGGGCCGCCCGCGGTCCCAGGGACGTTGCGTTATGACGCTCAAGCCAACGATCACGAAAGGGAATGTGATTTGGCGCGGCGATGGTAACGCGCCGGGGACGCGCGTTGTCGCGGCCGAAGTTCCGGTGGCGTTTGTTTATGATGGCGGGACTGAGGCGGTGATGATGGCTTCGCCTTCGGACCTGGAGGATTTTGCGGTTGGGTTTTCTTTGAACGATGGGGTTGTGGGTTCCGCTAAGGAAATCGCGGAGCTTGCGATCGTGGAAGTCGCGCGTGGGATTGAGTTGCGCATGACGCTTACCTCCCGTGACCGGGAATCGCTTGTTGCGCGGCGGCGGCATCGGGCGGGGCCGGTGGGGTGCGGGTTGTGCGGGGTTGAGAGTATCGGCGAGGCGGTCCCTGCCCTGCCCCGCGTTGTTGCCGATCTTGCCGTGGCACCTTCCGATATCATCGCCGCGATGCAGGCGATGGCGCCGTTGCAGGTGCTCAATCGCGAGACGCGTGCGGTGCATGCGGCGGCGTTGTTCGTGCTGGGCGAAGGTGTCGTCGCCGTGCGCGAGGATGTCGGGCGGCACAATGCGCTGGACAAGCTTTGCGGGGCGTTGGTGCGCGCGGGGCGAAAAGCGTCCGACGGTGTCATCTTGATGACGAGCCGGATTTCGGTGGAGCTGGTGCAGAAGGCGGCGCGGATGGGGGCGCCGGTGCTCGCTGCAATTTCGGCGCCGACGGCGTTGGCTTTGCAGGAGGCAGAGGCGGCCGGGGTGACGCTGGTGGGTGTCGTGCGCGACGACGGGCTTGAGGTGTTCACGCATGGAGCCCGCATTCATGCGCGCTGAGAAGCTGACCATGATGGCGAACCAGATCGGTGCGTTCTTCAAGGCGCAGGGCGAGGCGGCGGCACCGGCCGCGATCGCCGATCACCTGAAGAAGTTTTGGGACCCCGGCATGCGGGCGGACATCGTCGCGCATCTGGACGCCGGCGGTGCGGGATTGGAGCCGCTGGTGCGGAGCGCGGTCGCGCTGTTGAAGAAATGATTGAAACGCCAAGCACGCCAAGCCGTTCGTGGGCACTTGCAGCCGTTGGTGCGCGGCTGATCCGCCATAGAATAGATTTCACACGAAGCAACGAAGCAACGAAGGGGCTCCTTCGGCGCGAAGCGTCATTCATCCATCAATTGCGCGCCTGCGGCGCGCGGTTACCCACCCTTCGTTGCTTCGTTGCTTCGTGTGATCGCAGTTCTACAGCGCGATTCATAACCGCCAATGTTCGACGCGCACACAAGCAGCTTGGCGTGCTTGGCGTTTCATGATTTTCGGCGTCGTCTTGGCTGGCGGGGCGAGTGAGCGGTTTGGTGGGGTGCCGAAGGGGCTTCAGTTGTTTCGTGGAAAGCCGATGGTGCTTGGGGTTGCCGGTGTGTTGGCGCGGGTTTGTGGGCGCGTAGTCGTCGAGGCGCCGCGCGATGCTGGGTATGAAGCGTTGGGGTTGCCGGTGACTTTTGCTTCGCCGGCGCATGCGGGTAAGGGGCCGCTTGCTGGGATCGTGGCTGGTTTGGCTGCGGCACCCGAGGGGAGCCGCGCTGCGTTTGCACCCTGCGATATGCCGCTGCTGGATGAAGACGTTTATCGTTCGCTGATGCGCGATGGCGGGAGTGTTTATGCGCTCTCGCCAAATGGGGCGGAGCCGTTGGTGGCGGTGCTTGAGCGGGCGTTGCTGGAACCGCTGTTGCTTGCGCTTGAGGCCACGAAGATTCCGCGCACCGATGCGGCACTGTCCGCCGCCGGCGCGCGCGGGGTTGCGTTCGCCGATGCGGCGCGCTTCGCTAACGTCAATACGCCGGACGATCTAGCGCGGTTGGAGTAGCTGCGGCGGCACCGGGATCGTCGCGATGCGGTCCGTCGCCAAGCTGCCGAGATAGAGCACGCCGTCCTTTTCGTTCACGCTCGTCACCGTGTTGATCGTGCGGCCGCCGGGGTCTTGCAGCGTTGCCACCACTTGGCCCTGCAGGTTGAACGCGACGATGCAGCCGTAGGGTTCGGGCGTCACGGGCAGCGCGGCCAGGCCGATCATGTTCAAGCGGAACATCACCTTGCGGGTGAATGTCGTCTTCAGCTGGTCTTCCAGCAGCTTGATGCGGGGGCCCGCAAGTGCCACCCAGAACAAGTCGCGGCCGTTGAATGAGATGTTGTCGGGATAGCCGGGTAAGTTCTCGGCGAAGCGGTCTTGCTGGAACTGTTTTGGACCTTTGAGCCAATAGCGCGTGATGCGGTGCGCGGAGGTTTCGTTCACGAGCACGTATTCTTCGTCGGGCCCCAGTGCCACGCCGTTCGCGAACGACAGGTTCTGCATGCGAACCTGCAACTGGCTGGAGCGCGGGTCGAACGAGAACAGTCGGCCGGTCGGCTTGCCCTCATAAAAGTCGAGCGCGAACGCATCGATGCCGTGGCGCATTGAGGCTTCGGAGAAATAGATCGTGCCGTCTTTGGCGATGTCGAGATCGTCGGCAAAGGCCAGCGGGCGGCCTTCATAACGCTGCGCCACCGGGAAGATTTGTCCGGTCTGCGTGATCGCGAGCAGGCCGCGCTTCGCATCGGCGACGACGATGTTGCCGAACGGATCGTGTTGCAGACCGAGCGGGCGGCCGCCTGTGTTGGCGAGCTTCTCGGCCCCAAGCCCCGGCGCCGACGGCGGTGCGGGCGTGCCCGGCATCACGGGAACTGTTGTGGGGCCTGCGCCATCGATCCGTATACGGATGACACTGCCGTCGGCGAGGCCGGTGTAGGCGTAACCGTCTTTCACGGTGACGTCTTCGGGGCCTACACCCATCGCTTCGCCAAGATATTTGACATTGCGCAGCGCCGTGTTCTGCGCGAAGGGACCGGCGAAGCCCGGGTTCGGACCAACCGTCACCTCTTCCGGCTCGAACGGCACCGGCCAGAGCAGCACATAGCCCACGGCCAGCAGTATCAAAGCCAGCACACCAACCAACACGTACCGCATGGCGATCCGCCCCCACGTTATTAAGGTGTTCTTGAGGCGTATCTTGCCGTCTTGCCCCACCCCTGACCAGCCTGTATACATCCGCCCCTTCCGCAAGGGGCCTTGGGCTGCGACAAACGGCCTTTCACCCCCGCGCGTGACGGATCGGAGAGTAGCTCAGCCTGGTAGAGCACTGCTTTCGGGAGGCAGGGGCCGGAGGTTCAAATCCTCTCTCTCCGACCAAAATTTCCCGTCTAGTGTAGCGATTTAGTTGCGCTGAAGCGCAAGTGTCGCGCAACGGATGCTGCCCTCCGACTCCAAGAACGCGCGCCAGCCGTTCAGCTGATGTACGGCAAAGCCCAGATCGGTCCATATCCTGGCGTTTGCCGCGTCCGTTTGGCGATGATCGTGCCCCGGTGCCGTGAAGGCGGGTAGCCAGACTTCGTTCGGGTTAGTTTGCAGGATCGTGTTCGTATAGGGCAGCACGAATGCGCCTACACAGGGGGCCGGGATGCGCTTAATGCTGAAACCCTGGCGGCCGAGCTCGAGCTCAAGTGCGCAGAGGAAGAGGTTTCGACCTTCGGCCTCCGGGTCCGGCGGACACTCCGGCGCCATCGTATCGGCCACCAGGATCAGCGGCTTGCCGTCGCGCTCAGTGCCCGTTAGCGAGGCCACCATGTCGAGGTGCAGCCAGTCGGTGTGCAGCTTCTCGGCCGCGAGTTCGTCGAACAAGCGGCGGGCGGCCTTCGCGTCCCCAAAGAAACGCGACATGAAACGCCCGGCGGTGCCGGCGTTCTGAGGTGCGTGCGCAGCGTTCGCGCCGCGCATGCGAAGGCGCATCGCGCGCAAAGGCTCTTCGACGTCCTCGTAGCGAAAGCCTGCCACGATCGGTTTCCGGCCGATCGCTGTTTCTATGTCCGTCACTGCGTCGTCCCAAGACCGGCGTGGGCCGCCGCCCTGCTTCATCGTCGCTGCGACCGCGCCTGCGCCAACCAGCCAACGGGTCTTGTCGACGACCAGCGAGTCGCCGCCGTCCAGGCTGACGGGGGCCACGCGCTTTGTCGCACTCAGACCCGTGGTGAGCCAGCTTCCGAGTTCGCCCATGCGCGAGACGATCGGGTGAACGTGGACGGGTGCGCCGTTCCCTTTGGCTTTGGCGCTGAGCAACGTATCGCGGGGCCAGGCGTGCGAGTCGTCGAACTGATCATCGGGGACATCGATGATCCGGTGCCGCGGGACGTTTAGCGTGGAAAGCCATTCGGTCAACTGGTCGCGCGTGGATTGTGCCGTCACAATCACGACATCGGTGTTGCGCAGCGAGGTCAAAAGACTCTCGTAAGCGAGGCGCTCGACGGGCTCGGTCATCCACTCGCCGCGCAGGCGGATCGCGACTTGGCGGATCGCGCCGCCGGCGTCCGAGAGCAGTTCGAAGTCCGTGCTCATCGCACGCGTCTTTCGAGCAGGGCGAGGTACTTCGTGCGGTTCAGCGTCCAGGCGGGGGCGCTTTGCGGTTCGCGCAGGTCGAGGCGGTGCATCGCCTCGATCAACGCGAGCGCGTCTTGCCGCTTGCGTTCGACCTGGCAGCTTTGCAGCACGCCGGGGTCGATGTTCGCGGCAGCGGCGAGTGCACTCCATGTGCGTTTGGTGAAGTGCAGTTCGCGGGCGCGGCGTGCGAGATTGTCAGCTTGGACCGGTAATAGCGCGCGCTTCGCCAGTGCGGCCTCCAGCGTCGCCTCGACGTCGACAAGCGCGACGGTGAGCGGGCGAAAGGCCATCTCGGCCGGGGCGTGCAGCAGTGCTACGTCGGAGTCGGCGGTGCGGACACCGTCGCGGTAATCCGCATAGATGTGTCCGATGCCCACCATGCCGAAGCTGTCGCATTCGGCGGCGCGCAGGGCACCCATGCTCGCGGCGCCGAGCACCGGCACGCTGCGGCTAAGTATGTGCAGAATCTCTTTGTGCCAGACCGACGGTTCGTTCGCGAAGACGCCGTCAATCAGGCCGACGGCTTTCGCGCCATTGAGAACTGCCTTCAACACATCGCCGCAGGCGGCGGGCGGGTGCAGAGTCAGTCCCGTGCGATCGAACTCAAGGCCGTAGATGCTGGGGCCTGCGAACACCACGCGCATAGGTCAACGCTCCGCTTGGCCAAGCAACGCGTCGAGCGTACGCCGGCCCAAGAGAGCGGTTCCGTTGAAGCCGCTGGCCTCAAGGCCTGTCGTGATCACGCGCACGACGGCCATCAATCCGGGGATTCCGCCGACATGGGCCACGTAGACATCTTCGGCGCCGATCCGGCGTGCGGCTATGACGGCCGCGCGCAGTTGTTCCGCTGGCGGGGCGTCGCGAAGGTGCGCGTGGCCGCGCGGCAGATCGTCGAGCGCGCGTGTGGCGTTGCCTTGGTTTGAACACGAGGCGAAATCCGCATAGTCGGCAGGCTTCAAGTCGTCGCGCGCGCCGGCGATCATTGTGAGCCGCGATTGCACCGCTTCAAGAAGCGCCGCTTCGGCTGCATGTTCCGGCGCGAAGCGGCAGGCGTAGCCGGCGAAACTGACCGCGCGAGGTTCGCCGATTGCGGCGGCAATCACCGGCAGTCCTTGCGGCGGGGATAGGTCGTAGAGTTGGTAATCAAGGTCGGCTACCTCGATTTTTGCTGTGATCGCGTCGAGGGCGGGATCGGTTCCCCGGCGGTAGCTGAGCGGCCGCGCCAAGCCCGGCATCAGGCCGAAGATGTCGAGGGCCGCGGTCGCGTTGTGCTCCAGCACTTCCATGAGCGCGTGCGTCGCTGCGCGCACCCATGTCGCGTGGGCGCCTAGCCCCAACGAACTCACCTGTGTCGCGACGGGACTGGATGCTGCGTTCGCGCGCAGGTCGAGCCCCACGAGATCGACCGGAAGATAGACTTCATCGCCCGTGATCAACGAATGGGCGCGCGTCCAGCTAACCGGTTCGTCTGCGGCCGGGATCCGGAGTGCGCGGGCGATCCGGCGCAGGTTCGCGACGGTCTTTCCCGCCGCTTTCAGCGCGGCCGATGTGCCGGTGATTTCGATCAGGTCCTCGGTCCGTTCGGCGAAGGCTTGCTCAAGCGCCTCCATTACGGCGCCCAACGCCGCTTCGCCGGGATCGAGCGATTTGCCTTGCGTCACCGATAGCGAGCGCGCGTTCGGCCGCGCGGCGAAGGCCACGGGAATCCCGATCACGTCGAGGCCGGTCAGGTCACCCACCCTCGTGACACCGAATGACGGCAGGTGCGGCCGCAGCGCGGCAAGCAGCCGTGCGGCGTCTTGCCCGCCGATGCTTGCCGCGTCCGCGTGCGCGCGCGTCTTGAGATCGGGAGACACGCGCTGCCTAGTCCAGCGGCGTCGGGAACGCCTTCGCGTCGAAGCCCGGCGTGCCGTCGCTCATGTGATTGATCGTAGGCTCGATCGGGTCGAACGGATTACGGAACGACTTGACCGGCATTTCCTTGATATCGGCGACGAAGCAGAATTCCGCGTCCGAGATCGTCGAACCGCCGGCAATCAGCGCGCCGATCGCTTCCGGCACCGGTGCGACGGCGCTTGGAACGGAATTGTTGTCGTATTTCAGGATGAACCCTTGGATCGCCTTTGCGATGTCGCCGAATACGGCGTCCGGCGTCTTTCCTTTATCCGTCGCGTAGCGCTTGATCTCGTCCAAGCTGACCAGCGAAGCGCGCAGTGGATCCAGCGTCACGAACGCTACGCCCGTTTGTTTGTCACCGATCACGTATAGTCTTTTCGTCACTTTTCTCTCTCCTTTTTATGTCACTCCGGCGAGCCGGAGCCCTTCAATGCTGTGTTGACGGTGTGCGTCGTCCCGGTCCGGTACGGTGCGGCTCATCGCCAGGGACAACCCGTTCGGGTAGTTTTCGCCGATGCGTTTGGCGTAGGTTTTGGCCGTCGTCATGTCGCCCAGATAGGCGAAGCTGGCGCACATCATTCCGAGCACCGCTTCGTCGTTGCGCAAGCGCTCGCATAGTTCGATCGTCTTGCGGTAGTCGCGGCGATGGAACGCGATGCTGGCGCCTGCCCACCAGTAATGATCGGGCGGCGCCGGGTTGAGGTCGATCGCGCGTTCGAACTTGGTCCAACCGGTATCGGTGTTTCCCAAGTGCGAGAGCGCGTCGGCGTATTGCACCAGAAAGTCAGGCGAGTTCGGGCACAGCGTCTCGGTCTCGGCGAACTTCGCTTCGCAGTTTTCGAAGTCGCGTTGATAGAGCGCGACAGTCCCGTCCATCCAGTGACCGATGGGATCGTTCGGGTCGATGTCGATCGCATGCTGAGCTTTGTCGCGCGCTTCGACGAGCAAATGGGGGTCCTCGCCGCCGAGCTGAATCCACTCCAGATACAGCGTCTGGGCGATGCGTGCGGCGGCCGAGGCCATCTTCGCGTCGCCCGACAGCGATTGCTTGAACGACTTGCGCGCCTTGCGCAGGCGGGGCAGGTCGCAGTTTTCGAGCCACTGCATGCCCTCGAGATAGCGCACATAAGCGCCGCCGCCGGAGACTTGGCGGCGGCGTGCCAGTGCCTCTTTCTCGACGCCGGCTGCAAGGCTTGAAGCAACGCGCACGACAAGCGCGTCGAACGAGTTCAGCAGTTCCTGTACGCCGATCTTGAACTGGCCGGCCCATACGATTTCGGAGGATTCGCAATCCAGCATGCGCAACGCGAGGGTGCCCGCGGTGCGATCCGGCTTCACGAACCCGCTGATCGTATAGTCGGCGCGCAGCGTCGTATTGTCGGCCAAATGGCCGGTTTCGTGATCGGCCTGAAACGAGCTGTGCGGCGCGAGCACGACGAAACTGCGGTAGCGCGAGAGCTCGTTCGCGACGTCTTCGATGAAGGCCTTCATCAGACGGCTGTTGACCGCGCCGCGGGGCCATTCCGGTGCCAGAAACGCGACGCGCGGCTGCCACGCCTTTGCCGGTTGCGGCGCGGAGGCAAGGCTGCCCGCTTGGCGTACGGAGAAGACGCGGCGCACGACCGCCAACGTTTCCGCGGCTGGCGCTGCGCCATGATCGCGAGCCAAAAGCTCTCGCAGAGCGGTCAGATGACGTGCGGATTCCTCGAGCATGCCGTTGCGGCCGAAGGCAGCGATCAGCGCGCGATAGGTCGCCTCGCGCTCCGGATCGAGCGCCAGCATGCGGGCTGCGAGGTCGTTCAGCGCGCCAGCCTGCGCGCGACCGAACTTCGTCAAGTCGGTAAGCTCCTGCTCGGCACGGCAGAAGTAGTCTTGGCGCAGCGCCGCACGCTCCAGGGCGAGCCATTCTTGGAAGGCGGCCGTCGCCTCCCCCACCGACGCCAGGAGATCGCCGCCGAACAGGCGAAGCGCCGCGCTTCGTTCGCTTTGCGGCGCCGAGGCCGGCGTCTCTTGATAGACGCACAGATCGATTTCGCGGCGGCGGGGTCCGAGAAGGAGGTTTTGGCCTTCACTGATGACCAACTCGTCCGCGTGCGGTAACGCCTTACGAACGCGCGCGAGAAGTTGGCGCAGGTTTGCCGCCGCTGCGGCGTCGCCTGCCGCGTCCCACAGCAGCGAGGCCACGCGGCGGCGCGCCACGCGGTAGCCCGGCGCGCGACAGAGAATCGCGATGAGCTGATAGGCCTTCTCGGGGAACACGCGAGCCGTCCCCTCGTGAACTACAGGGTGCCCAAGTATGGTTACGCGGATGGTGCTTGCCGCACTCATAGAGTCTCTCTCGCCGCAGCCATCCAGCGGCCGGAACGAGATCAAGTCAAGGCGAGCAGCATAGCGAGTCCGCCGGTGATGCGGCGACGCTTCACTGCGCACCCGCGTGGGTGGTTTGAGGCGTCCCCAGGACTCCAGGCGAAACGCATTCGCACTCATCTTAACGTCTCCGCTTCGCGGACGAGGCCGACTTCGGCCTGACCGGCGGGCAAATACGGCGCAGACTCATGAGGTCGAACGCGCGGTTCTCGGGGCGGAAGACTTGGATGCCGGGCGACGGATCGAACGTGTAGGCGACTTCCAATCCATCGCCCTCGGCGACGAGCGCATGGTGGCCATGCACGATCCGGCCCGACGGCTTGACGCTGCTGGCCATGATCCAACCGCCGTAGACGGGTTCGGCATCCTCGCGGCGCAGCACCACGTCGATGCCATAGTCGTGCCGGAAGAGCAGATCGACGGCGTGAACCGGCGCCGCCTCATCACCTTTCAGGTTGACCGTGCTGATCCGTGTGCGGGTGAGGACTTCGGCGCCGAACTCCCACCAGCCGCCACCGCCCTCGCTGGTGTTCGTCCAATCGCGCCACAACAGGCGCAGCACATCGTCGGTACGCTCAAGCCCGCGGACATGTGCGCCGAATTCTATGAAGGCTCGATTGAACGCGAGCATCGCCGATCCAAACGTTGCAGCGCTTCACTAACAAGGAGTGCGTGACACGAGCGTGACTCGTTCCGGCTGGCTGTCTTGTCAGGATGCGCGCGCCGTGTCGTTCATTACGCACCAACTTGAGGAG
>JBJXEH010000253.1:0-3162 GCA_046153995.1 Micropepsaceae bacterium | reverse complement strand
CCAACTGGCCGCTCGCCCACGCCTACGAGGCAAACGCCAAAGCGCTAGGCCGCGAACTCCTGGACCCGGCGATGCTACCGCCCGGCCTCGCAGGCTCGACCGACATGGGCAACGTCAGCCACCGCGTGCCGTCAATCCACCCGATCATCCAAGTCTCGCCCGCGAACGTGACGATCCACAACGCGGAGTTCACCGCCTACGCCAAATCCGACCGCGCCGACAAAGCCGTCATCGACGGCGCCAAAGCGCTCGCAATGACCACCCTCGACTTCTTTGCTAGCAACGACCTCCGCACCGCCGCCGAAGCCGACTTCGAGAAATCAAGCGACCTCTCCCGCACAGCAATCGCATCCGCCTACCACAAAGACGGCCTCCTCCTCGTCGGCGGCTGCGGTTGCTGTTAGCACACCCTAAGCGTTGTCATCCCGGCCGAGCGAAGCGAGAGCCGGGACCCAGGAGAACGCCCGCCGTATTTTCGAGATGCGTTCGAGAAACTCTGACCGTTCTCCTGGGTCCCGGCTCGCAAGCTACGCCGCGCTGCTTACGCAGCGGGCTGCGCTAGCGTCCGGGATGACAACGTTGGGTTAGTTTGGTGCCGCCAACGCCGCCTCCAAGTGGGCGATAACCTTCGCCCAGCCATCTGTGCGCGCCGCGTTGTTGCCGTCGTCGGTACCGCCGAGGCTGTCAAGACGGTCGTAGTTCTTGTTCGACTTTTCGACCGGCAACCCCATAACGGCGTGGCCGGCATCGTCGTAGGCGAGCACGGTGACCGTTGGGCCGCCCTTCGCATCGGCGCGGGCTTTGACCTGATCGGCCATCGGGCACGCGGGCCAGAGCGTGTCTTGCTTGCCGCAGATCAGCAGCACAGGTGCGCGGGTTTTCTCGATCGGGATGATGGCGTCTTCGTGTTTTGGAAGGTCGAGCAGACTGGCCGCGTAAATGGCGCCGATGTCGCCGGTGAACTCCTTCGGCTGAACGTACGGCACGAACGGGATCGGCTTGCCACCAAGGCTCCATGAGCCGCCGGGCGGGTTGAACATCATGTTGACGATGTTCATGTCGATGCCTTGCCAGGCGACGTTCGACGGCATGCCGGCGACGACGGCGCGCAGCTCGGGATGCCGCGCGGCGACGATGAGGGCGGCTTCCGCACCTTTCGAACCACCGACGATGGCGAGGCGTTCCGCATCGACTTCGTTTTGCGCTTTCAGCCAATCGAGCGCGCGATCGAAAGTTTCGAGCGGCACCAGCGCGAGTATCTTGTTTTGGCCGGGCGCACCGAAGTACGACGCGTGCAGCACGGCGTAGCCTTTCTCCTGCAGCGCTTTCGCCATGCGGGCGCCGCCGGTGCCCAAGCCGCCTTCCGAACCGCCGAGCAACAAGACACCCGGATGCTTGCCTTCGCCCTTCGGCGGATAGTAATTCGCGACGAGGCCGCTCTCAGTAATGCGGCGGCCTTCGGGTGCGGGATCGGCGACGGTCACTTCCGGCGCGAACGGATTGAGGGCCCACAATGCGGCAACACCCGCAACGGCAAGTCCGATCAGAACCAGGACGGTATAGAACAGGAAACGTAGCACGCGCATGTTTGCCCCCAATGTCGTGGGGAAGCTTAGCACGCGGGCGGCGGCTTTAGGGAGTGGGCGTAGCCGCGCGGAAACGCACGTCGTTGAAGGCCCAAAGCGCTATGAACCCGAACGCGCCCGTGACATGCCAGAGTGCGTGTAGGCTCAAGAACGGAAAGACGATCGTGTCGTTCTTCGCGGTCGCCATCAGCATGCCGGCGAGAAAGATGCCGGTGACGAGCACAAGCAGCGGCATAGCATTGCGCGGGATCGCGTTGCGCTTCAAATAGAAGAGAACGGTCGCCGCGAGCGAGAAGGCGATCAGCCAAGACTGGCCGGGCTTGAACCCACCCCACGAGCCGAAGCCGACGAGATAGCCGCCCGCCATCATGCGGTCATAGAAGTGCCAAACGACGCCGATGAGCATCGCCGCAGTCGCCGCGGGCCGGGCCCAACGCTGCGTTTCCCTCGTGTAGAAGTCGGCGAGCACGGCCAGCACGATCCCCCACGCAACGACGATGTTCGAACCGGTATCGAGAAACGCCCAAACCCAACGCTCAAAAATCATCGGGTTCGTCTCGCCGAACCCGTGCAGCGTGATCGTGAAAACGCCGGTGATGACGATCAGCCAATAAACAAACATCCACCGCGGCGGATGACGGTCGACGAGGTAACAAAACGCAAGCGGCAACAACCCCGCAACCAACGTCGCAAAACCGGTGATCGTATTGGCGAGGCCGTAGTTGGGGAGGTGGCCCACTACATCAGTCCGAGTTGCTTCAGGCTCGTGTGACCGTTGCGACCAATGATGAGGTGGTCGTGGACAGCTATGTCGAGCGTTCTTGCGGCGTCGATGATTTGCTTCGTCATCTCGACGTCGCTGGACGACGGCGTCGGGTCGCCCGACGGGTGATTGTGGACCAGGATGATGGCGCTGGCGCCGAGTTCGAGGGCGCGTCTGACGACCTCGCGCGTGTAGACGGGCGTGTGGTCGACCGTGCCGTGGTTTTGGATCTCGTCGCGGAGCAGTTTGTTCTTGCGGTCGAGAAAAAGGACTCGGAACTGCTCGGTAGTTTGACCGGCCATCGCGCGGGTGCAGTACGCGATGACGGCTGCCCAAGAAGAGAGACCGACGCGTTGGGGTATCTGCTGGCGTGATGTGCGCCTGACGAACTGGCCAATCAGAGCTATGTGGTCGGCAGTTTTCTCTCCAACACCGGGTATCTGCATCAGGCGTTCGCGAGACGCAGAGAAAAGTGCAGTGAGGTCGCCGCCGAATTCTTTGAGGATGGCTTTCGCGCGCTCCTTTACGTCCTCGCGCGGGATGACAGTGAACAGCATGAACTCGACAAGTTCGTAGTCGGGCAAGCTGTCCGCGCCTTCGCGAAAGCGCTCGCGCAGGCGCTCGCGGTGGCCGAGATAGTGCGGCAGCTCGGGGGACGCTGCTTCCGACAATCCGCTTTTGCTCTTGGCTGTTGGCATTGTTCCGCTTTCGTGGAACGGCTTTAGAACCGGAGAATGCGGCAAGTCTTTGGCGAGGTTTGCGGGTCGCTCAAACGTAGGGCGGTTTGTGGCGGCCGGTAGCCGAGGCCGTGAA
>JBJXEH010000252.1:0-14336 GCA_046153995.1 Micropepsaceae bacterium | reverse complement strand
GATTTTCATGGGTTAGAAGCGCCGCCGCGAGGCTGGCGCTCCCAGATTATTCGGCCGAGCAGTAGCAGTTGATTTCCATTGCGGCGGAGATTTCGCGGACTTTCGGCTTGCGCCAAGACTTTTTCATAGGAGTGCCTTTCGAGAGTTGTCACTCGGGAGTTTGGGCCAAGCGGGCGCCTTTGCGCAAGGGCTCTCACGAAGGGGTCAGGCGCGGGCCATAAGGCCTTGGACGGCCTGGACCATCACCGTCTCGCCGCGTTTCCAGATCTGCTCCTTCCAGTCGTCCTGGTCGGGGTAAAACGCGGCGCGGATCTGGGCCTTGATCGCTGCGGCTTCGTTGCCCTGCGGGTTACCGCGGGTGTGCAGCCAGTTGTCCGCACGCAGCGCCATGAAGACTTCGAACGTCGAAATGGTGCCGAACTCGAGGCAACCGACAGTCACATCCGAGCGCGGCAGGAGGCCGGGCAGGCAAGAATCGATGCTTCCCATGACGGCGGCCGAGACAGAGTCGCCCGATTGCGTCGAGCAGATGTCGGGCCACCAGGTTTTCGCGCGTTCGTAGGCGGGCGTTCCCGGCCCCTCTTCGCTGATGAGTTCGCCGTGGCCGTAAGGCCCGAGACCCGTGTGGAAATCGACTACGCCGACGCGGTGGCAGTGCGCCAACTCGCGGCGTACCACGTGCTTGACGATGCCTGCCGACCATTGCTCGCGCGTGCCGCCGAAATACATGCCGTCGGGGTGCGCGTACTGGCCCTTGCTTACTGCTTCCTGCATCGTGAAGGGGCCGTACTCCTTGATGAAATCGCGGAACAGTTCGCTGCCTTGGCGGAGCGTCTCGGGCTCCAGGTCTTTGGGCGCGATCGCGGTCTTCAGCTGTTCGTAGCCTTCGTTCGCTGGGTAGGGCGCGTTGTGGCTGACGAAGTTGCGGTTCAGGTCGACGTTGTCTTCGGTAACGCGCCGGTTCCACGCGAAGCCGTACGGGTTCAGCGCGTGGATCATGACGACGCGCAGTTCGGGCGGCCAGGTTTCGGTGCTGTCTGTGTTCAGCCAGCCGATTTGGCACGCGGAGCCTGCGTACCCTTCGACGCCGTGGGTGCCTGAGATCAGGAGCAGACCGGCAGCTGCTCGCGCGGGGCCGGAGGTTGCGACATCAATCGTGAGGTCTTCGCCGTTTGGGCCCTTCGCGTGCGGGTGCAGATGCGCGCTCAATTCGCAACGCCGGCGCGCGGCGGCGGCGCGGAATTTTTCGCGTGCTTCGAAGTAGTTGGCTGAAAAGCGAGAGTGTGGATTCGTCATGAGCGCTTTCTTAGCGCACGGACGCGGACGGTGTCACTTTTCCTTGGCCGACCAGGCGCCGTCCCAGTTGGCTGGGGGCGGTTCCAATTCGTAGTGGGCGATGCGGGATTCGTAGGTGTCGAAAATCTCTTCGGGTGCGCCTTGGATCGTCCGGCCAAGCTCGATTTGTTCGCGGGCCGTTGCCCAATTTTTACTGCGGAAGGCGGCGAACAAGGCTTGCAGCACTGTTTCCAGGTCCTGGAACGTCTTCGTTTCGCGCACGTGGGCGTGGCCCATCAGCGCGTAGATGTGGGTCGGCGTCGCGCGGCCTTTGACGGCGAGGTAGTCGAGCTCCAGGAACGCGAACTTGCCGGCGACAACGACTTCCGTATCCTCGCCGACCGCGATCGGGAAGCCGTAGTTGCCGCAGAATGACTGGATGCGGGCTGAGACGTTCACGGCGTCGCCGAGCGCCGAATAATCGAAGCGCAGGTCCGATCCCATGTTGCCTACAACGCAGACGCCCGTGTTGAGGCCGATCGTAACGTCGATCGGGTTCACCTTGTGCGCCTTGTAGAAGCCTTCGGCGGTGAGTTCCTGGTTCAATGCGACGAGCGAGTCCAGCATCGCAAGCGCGCACTCGCAGGCGTGCGTCGCGTGTTCGGCGTCATCGATCGGCGCATTCCAGAACGCCATGACGCAGTCGCCGATATACTTATCGATCGTGCCGCGGTGGTTCAGCACTTCGCGCGACAAGGGCGTCAGCACGCGATTGATGAGGCGGGTCAATCCTTGCGGGTCGGCGCGGAAGCTTTCTGCGATCGGCGTGAAGCCCCGGATGTCGGTGAACATGATCGACAGTTCGCGCGTGTCGCCGCCGAGTTTCAGCTGCGAGGGGTCGTTGGCGATGCTTTCGACGACGTCGGGCGGCAGGTATTGCGCGAACGCGCTTCTGACTGTGCGGCGCTCAGCCTCGGTGCGCATGAACTTGACAAGGCTCGCTGCGGCGAAGACGAGTGCGATGTTCAGCGATGGCGCGACGGGATCGAGCAACCACTTCCACTGGGTGAAAGCATACCAGGACACGCCCAGCGCCGTGACGACTGCAACTATTGCGACCGCTGCAATCCAAAACACCGGCACCCGGGCGATCGCCAATAGGACGATGAGTCCTAAGAGCGTGGCGAACGCCAACTCGATGCCCGGCCCCCAATCAGGTCGTTCAAGGAAGTTGCGTAGCAGCATTTGCTCCAGGGCTTCGATATGGACCTCGACGCCTGGACCGGCGATTTTCATGGGAGTTGAACGAAGATCGAGCAGTCCCGCTGCGCTTGTGCCGACGAATACGGCGGCACCCTCAAGCGCCGCTAGGTCCGCAGAGCCGTCGAGAATTTTCCACACAGGAATGCTGCGCTTGTTCCGGCCGTTCGTGTAGTGGACCCACATTTGGCCGTCCTTGGTGGACGGAATTTCGAAGGCCCCGATTTTCACTCCCACCATCCGGTTAGGGTCAACGCCGGCTGCGGCCTCGTCTGACGCGCCTGCCGTCTTGATGAGAAACGACGGCGTTGCGCCGTTCTCGTTTGTTTGTGCAATTCGCAATGCTTCAAGCGCTAAGCCCGGATAGATCTTGCCGCGGTACGAGACGAACAATGGAATCCGGCGGACTATGCCGTCGGCGTCGGGTATCGTGTTGAACGAACCGGAGCCTGGTGCGGCCTGCTGCAGCGCATCGAGCGAGACAGTCGCACCTGCATAAGGCGTGACTGTTTGCTCCGGCTTGCCGTCACCGACCACGGCGACGCCCGCTTTCAGCACCGGCGCACGCCCGGTATCGACGTCGGTGAGGACGAAGCCCAGGACCGCCCGGGACCGCTTCAGTGCGTTTGCAAATGCAGTATCATTGTTCGGCAGCGCGCTAAGTTGAGACCGGGTCGCGTCCCATGCCGGGTCTGCAGGCAATGTCTTTGCGATGGCGTCCGGAGAGGTGCGATCTGGCTCCGGAAACGCCATATCGAAGGCGATGACTGCGGCGCCAGCCGATTGCAGCTTGTCCGTGAGTTGCGCCAACGTCGTGCGCGGCCAAGGCCATTGGCCAATGCGTTTCAGGCTTTCTTCGTCGATGTCGACATAGCGGACGGAGGCGTCCGTGTAGGGGCGCGGTGCGCTACGCTGATAGAAATCGAAGAGTTGGTTCTGCAGGCCGCCGAGAATTTTGCCCGGGTCAAACACTTGGAAAAGCGTTGCACTGAGCAAAACTGCCCACGGCACTAGGCCCAGCCAACGCAGCACGCCCGCGATGCCGGCCATCGCTAGCGCGCTGTCGCGTGTGGTTGCGTCGCGTTGTGCCATGTCCCCCGATTAGCCCCTCATGCCGCGGCGTGAACGCCGGGCGCCCTGGTGAAGTCGTAGAGCCGATCCCACAGCGTGTCGAGGCGGGCAAGCGCGTCCGGCAAAGGTACAGCGGCGATTTTGCCGTCTTTTTGGGTTAAGAAGCCCAAGCCTTCGAGCTTCGAGAGCGCGTCGCCGACCTCGAAATCGACGTCGATCTGGAACGTTGCCTTCACCCAGTTTTCGATCCGGCGGTCGAGTTCGCCGGCGTGCGCGGCGGGCCCCGCGGTCAGCAACGAGTGATAGGCTAAGATCACCTCTTTCACTTCTTGGTCTTCGGCGGCGTTGATTAGCGTTTCGAGAACGCCGGCGTCGTTCGTGATGTTCTTGAAGTAGATGTTGTCGGCGACGCGCTTTTGGTACTTCAGTTTCCGGTAGGAGTAGTTCGAGAATTGACGCCACATAAAGGCGCCTGCGCCAATGAGGACCGAGAGCGCGCCGACCGCTTTCATCAACTTGTCCTGCGTAACCTCGCCCGAGAAGCCCAGATAGGCGCCGATCACAACGAGCACGACAGAGAGCGCGGGGAGAAGGTTTAGGACAATCGGGATACCGCCTAGAACTGCTGGGCCGCCCAGCAGCATAGCGTCCTTGCGACTCATGATGATTTGCACGTCCGGCAGCAGCATCGGCAGTTCGATGCGCGCGATGTTGCGGAACGACTTCACCATCACGCTTCCAGGCTGCGCACCGCCTGGGAGTTTGTCGTTGCCGCGCAGGAAGCGCCGGCGTGGCCCGTCCTTTGGTTGCCTAAAGCGCACGAACACGATGACGTCGTCGAACGAGTCCTGCGCGGTCTCCGTCGAGCGGAAGCCGAGCGCGGTTGCGTGCTTCACGGTTTGTGTGCGGCAGCCGCGATAAAAGATGCGAATCGACTCGTAGGCTTCCATCGGCGTACGTGTCTTGACGTCCAAATGTGGGTGGTCGCCGCCGAGGGCTTCAACTTGCTCTTTCGGGAGTTCGACGAAATTGGCGCGCGACATGACGCTTTCGAACGTGACCATAAGCTTGCCGAACGCGGCATCGGCGTCGCGCGTTTCGCGGCGCACGGGATGCGGCCCTGTCGGCGAGAACCAGGCGTAGGTGTCTTTCAGCTCCGTAAGTTCGTCGTAGAAGTCGTGGTGAAAATAGGCGCCGAGAAACGTCGCCAGCGTTTGGAAATCGCTGACCTGATCGTTGGCGAGCCCCTGGTCCCGCATCGCGGCGATCAGGTCGGCGCGCAGGACTGGTATGAAATGCAGCTTTGCCGCGGCGGACGGCTCTACCGAATTCTCCGCGGTGTGGCTTTCGGCAGTCATCGCAAAACGCCTCCGCGCCTAGCGCATCCGATGGCGGAGGAGCGCGGGCTAAGTCCCAT
Source organism: Micropepsaceae bacterium (assembly GCA_046153995.1). Taxonomy (GTDB): domain Bacteria; phylum Pseudomonadota; class Alphaproteobacteria; order Micropepsales; family Micropepsaceae; genus SZUA-430. The sequence continues at coordinate 9,313 of JBJXEH010000252.1, read as the reverse complement.
GGTCGAATCGATTTTTGGCCTAGTTCGGCCGCAACGCAAGCGTAGTCCTGTGGCGGCAGTCACCACGGGTCAATTTCAAAGGAACGCTGTGGCTCGCAACTTGCACACGAACTTGCTGCGCCTTGATCGCCCGGGCACACTCTTGATTCGGGGCGCAAAGCGGGTGCGCGGTGTTGGCGTTTGTGGGGCCTAGTTAATGACTGGGGATGCTCAGGCTTGGCTTGACGTATCCGAGGATGCGACGTCCCTGATGCTGCGGCCCCAGGGCGACTGGGTCGTGCGCCACGCCGAGACAATCGACAAGACGCTGGCAGCCGTGCACGCCTACGACCGGCGCGCCGCGACGTTCGATCTGTCCCATTTGAGCCGGCTCGATACAGCCGGGGCGTGGTTGATCTACCGCACCGGACGGTTGCTCGAAAACGCCGGGGCGAAGGTAACCTATGCTGGCGCCACCGCGGCGCAATCGACGCTGCTGAACGCGGTGGCGAAGAGCGACCGGCCGCTCGCGCCCGCGCCGCATGTCGGGAACATTTTTACGAACCTCATCGCGCGCATGGGGCATGCGCTTTCGGATGGCGGCCGCACCGCGCGCGAGTTGGTGGCTTTTTTCGGGCTAGTGTTGGAGACGCTGGCGAAGACGATCGTCAATCCGTTCCGCATGCGTGCGACTTCTACCGTCTATCACATGGAACAGACCGGTCTGAACGCGGTTCCGATCGTGAGCTTGATCTCGTTCCTGATCGGGGCTGTGCTGGCCTATCAGGGTTCGGAACAGTTGCGCCGGTTCGGCGGCGAGATCTTCACGGTCAACCTCGTTGCCGTGTCGTTCTTGCGCGAGGTCGGCATTCTTTTGACTGCCATTATCGTTGCCGGACGTTCGGGCAGCGCATTTACGGCGCAGATCGGTTCCATGAAGCTGCGTGAAGAGATCGATGCGATGCGTACGCTTGGCCTCGATCCGATGGAAGTGCTGGTTCTGCCGCGCGTTATTGCTCTTTTGGTGATGATGCCGATCTTGGGCTTTGTCTCTGCGATGATGGGGTTGCTGGGTGGCGGCCTGGTCGTTTGGATCGAGCTTGGCATGTCGCCTGCGATGTACATCGAGCGCGTGAAGGATGCATTGGGCGTCTGGGACGCCAGTGTCGCCTTCATCAAGGCGCCGGTGTTCGGGCTTTTGATCGCGATGATCGGGTGCTTTGAGGGATTGAAGGTCGAAGGCAGCGCCGAGTCCGTCGGTCAGCGCACGACAGCGTCGGTGGTCGAAGGGATCTTTACCGTCATTGTCGTTGACGCGTTCTTCTCCATCATGTTCGTGAAGCTCGGCATATGACGCGCGAGGCCATCATCTCCGTGCGCGGCTTGCGCAACCAGTTCGGACCCCAGGTGATCCACGATCACCTGGACCTCGACATCTATCGCGGCGAGGTCTTGGGTATCGTCGGCGGGTCGGGTACGGGCAAGTCGGTGCTGCTTCGAACGATACTGGGGATCAACCGTTCGGCGGCGGGGCGGATCCAGATTTTCGGCAAAGTGCGGGGCGAGATGAGCCGCGCCGAGGAACAGGCGATCGAGCAGCGGTGGGGCGTGCTCTTTCAGGATGGGGCGCTGTTTTCCTCGCTGACCGTCGCGCAGAATATTCAGGTGGCGCTGAAAGAGCATCTGCATATGCCGCAGAAGCTGATGGATGAGATTGCGGCCGTGAAGATTGGGCTTGTGGGCCTGCCGCCGGAGGCGGGACCGAAGTTCCCCTCGGAACTGTCGGGCGGGATGCGCAAGCGGGCCGGGTTGGCGCGGGCCTTGGCGCTGGACCCCGAGATCGTGTTTTTGGACGAGCCGACGGCGGGGTTGGATCCGATCGGCGCGTCGGCGTTCGACGAATTGATCAAGAATTTACAGGCTACGCTGGGCCTAACCGTCTTCATGGTGACGCACGACCTCGACAGTCTTTACGCGATCTGCGACCGGATTGCGGTGTTGGCCGAGAAAAAGGTGCTGGTTACCGGTACAATCCAGGAAATGATGACCCAGGAACATCCCTGGATCCGTGAGTATTTTCATGGACCGCGCGGGCGGGCGGCGATGGCCGCGAAATCCGCGCCACCGCGGTCTTGAGGTAGGAGTTTATCGGCGATGGAAACGCGCGCACATCACTTACTGATCGGGAGTTTCGCGATCGGCATCACGCTGCTGACGATCCTGTTCCTGTTCTGGATCGGGCGGTTCGAGTTCGATCAGCAGTTTCAGATCTACGATTTGAAGTTCGAAGGTTCAGTCTCAGGCCTGAGTAAGGCCGGCGACGTGCTCTACAACGGCATCAAGGTCGGCGAGGTCATCAAGATCGAGATCGACGAGGATAATCCGAATAATGTTCTCGTGCGCATTCAGGTAGGGCGTACGACGCCGGTGAAAGAGGATTCCTACGCGCGGCTTGAGACGTTGGGCTTGACGGGCGTCGCGGCCATTCAGATTGCCGGTGGCGGCCCGAAGTCGAACCCGCTCGTGGCGGAAGAGGGTCAACGCTATCCCGTTATCCAGACGAAGAGTTCGATCATCTCCGAACTGTTCACCAGCGCGCCGCAGGTCGTCGATAAAGCCAATGTCGTGCTCGCGCGTGTTGCAACGTTCCTAAGCACTGACAATGAGCGGAAGTTCAGCGAGACGATGGTGCATCTTGAGAAGCTGACGGCGAACATCGCCAAGGCATCGGACAAGTTCGACTCGATCGCGACCAATCTCGACAAGATCATGGCGGGCGATGCGAAGGCGACGCTTGCCGATATTCGCGGCGTGGCGGGCGACGTCCGCATGATAATGAATGAAGCGCGCGGCCCGTTGCGTGACTTCGCACGGCAGGGCCTGCCGGAGTTGCTGCTCGCGATTGGCGACGCACGGCAGATGATTGCGTCGATCGACCGGGCGGCGCAGCGGCTGGAGAGCAGCCCGTCGTCGCTGATCTTCGGCGACAAGGCGGTCGAGTATAAGTCTGGGGGAGGGCGCTGATGCGCGGACGGTTGCGAGTTCTTTCTGTCGCGGCGCTGACCGCGGCTCTGTTGTCCGCCTGCAGCCTGCCCGATTTCGGCAGCGGGCCGCCGCCGGACCTTTATGTGCTATCGCCGAAGAGCACGTTTCCCGACGACCTGCCGTCGGTCGATTGGCAGCTTGTGGTCGAGGAACCGTCCACGGCAAAGGGCATCGACACCGATCGTATCGCGATTGCGCCGACGTCGCTTGAGGTGAAGTACCTTGGGGGATCGCGGTGGGCGGATCGGGCGCCGCGCATGGTGCAGCAACTTTTGATCCAGTCGTTCGAGAACTCGAAGAAGATTGTCTCCGTCGGGCGGCAGTCGATCGGGCTTCGCTCGGATTATGTGCTGAAGGTGGAGCTACGGGAGTTTCAGGCGGAGAAGACGGCTGACGGCGGTACTGTCGCGCACGTGCGGGTTAATCTGAAGCTTGTTCGCGTGGCATTGGGTCAAATCGTGGGGTCGGAAAGCTTCGATTTCTCGAAGCCTGCGAACAGCGAGAATGTGCCCGACATCGTGCAGGCGTTCGATGACGCGGTCGGTGCAGTTCTGAAGCGTGCTGTCGCGTGGACGTTGAAAGCGGGCGAGGACTCGAAAGACAAGAAGCCGCGGGATTGGAAGTAGGGCGGCTTTACGCGAGCGCTTTCGTGTCGATCTTCAAAGTCGGATAAGCCAGCGACTCGAACGTCTCGCCGAAGCGCGACGTCACGCGCTCGGCACAGCCCTCGGTGCCGGGCCCTTTGTGGCGAAACAGAACCTTACCCTTCACGTCTGCAACCCAGTATTCGGCCAAGCCCGAAGCCGCATAGTCCGTGAGCTTCTCGTCTAGGTCATCGGAAAGCGTGCTGTCAGATATTTCGACGACAAGGCGAACGGCCGCTGCTGGAACGGGCCCATCAAGATCGGCCGGAACTAATGTTGTGTCCCATACGACGATGTCGGGTTGCGGCTCGAACGATGGACTGAATTCGACCGAAACACGCTGGAACACAGTCCAAGAGAGACTACCAACACGCAGCGCGTCGTCGATGGCTTCTGCAAGAAGGCGCTTCACGTTGGCGTGCGGCACGTACTGAGCGCCCATCGTCACGATCTTTCCGCGGCGGAGTTCCGTGCGCGCCCTGCCGAATGCGCCGGATCGAGCGAGACGGTCGTACTCTGCGGTGGTGTATGTGCCTGTCAGGAATTGCGGAAGGTTCATGCCGGAAAGCTACCGCCGTTTCGGCGCGAGCCACAATCCCGGCTGGGTTGCTTAAGACAAACGGCCGATTGCCGAGGCTAGGGCCACGTAGACCTTGCCGGTTTGCGAGGTGAGGTAGGTTTCGACCAGCACGTTTTCGCGGTCGCTGCGCGCGGTTTGTTCCATCAGCGCTTCGAACTGAAGGATGTAGCGGTCCACCGTTTCGCGGAACTCGCCGTCTTCGGCGTATTTGCGGCCGATGGCTTCGGCTTGTTCGCGGCCTAGGATTTGGACCAAGCGGCGGGCGAAGACGTTGCGTTCGCCGTTGCGATAGCGGCGCAGAAGTTCGAGTGGTGGATCGTCTTCCAAGAAACGGTCGAGGTCGATCGCCATCGCTTGCAGCGTTTCGATCATGTGGCGTGACGACGTTGCCGCTTGCTCGTGAGTGGCGGCGCCTTTCTTGCCTGCGGGCTTCGGCGGGGTTGCGGGGTGCGGCGCGCGTTTGACCGTCGATTCCGGCACCATCTGATCGGCGCGTAGTTCGACGACGCGAGGTTGAGGCGGCTGTGGCGCCGTTTGTTGCGGGCGCTGGTGCAGAACGGGCTGGTGCTGGATTGGGGGTTTTGTCGCTTCGCTTTCGGCAGCGGCGAGCAGCGATTTCATGTCCCAGGCCGAGCGGTCTTCTTGCGGCTCACCGTCGTCGACCGGCCGCACGAAGCGCTTGGCGCGTCCGAACCAGCCGCCTTTTTGGTCGGGTGAGAGATCTTGCGGTGCCGGCGGTGGGCGTTCGCCTGGCGGCGCGACTTGGTTGCGCGGCGGCGGGGCTAGGTTTGCTTGCGGCGGCGGGACGTTGAAGTTCGGTGCGGGTTGTTGCGGCGCTGCCTTCGACTTTTCTGGCTCGGCTTGGCGGACGCGGTCGAACGCGTTGTTCACGCGCGAGGAGAGGTCGCGCGCAGCCTCGGCTTGTTGGTCGAGCGCGGCGCGTAGCTGCGTTGCGGCCGGTGCTGGCATCTGGTGCGCGAGTTTGCCCAAGCGTTCGACCGTGCCTTCAATATGTTGCGAGGCGTTTGCCGCCGTCTCGCGCAGGCTGATCAGGACGGAACCCAAACGGCCTGCGGCATCGAACGAGGAGTCGCCTGCGGAACGGATCGTCTGCATCGCTTGCTCAAGACCGGAGGTCGTGAGTTCGGTCGAGGTGCGAAGTTTTTCGGACTCACGCGTGAACAGCTGCGTTGTCTCGACGATGCGTTGGGCCATGATGGCCGCGGTTTCGTCCAGGCGGCGCGAGCCTTCGATCGTGAACGTGCCGATCTTTTTCGTTTCATCGACCATCACCGCGACGAGTTTCGTCAGCCCTTCGCGCTGCAAGTCGAGAGCGCGAGCCATATGGTCGTTTTCTTGCTTCAAGCGTTCGATCGTTTCCGCGAATGCGGCGCGTTGGCGTTCGTGGCGGGCGACGACCTGTTCGGAGCGCGCGGCGGCGGCTTCCGACGCTGCGTCGAGGCGTTGGGCTTGGCGTTCGATTTCTTTGGCCGATTCCGCGGCGCGGTTCGAGACGGTCGCCGAGGCGTTTTGCAGCGTCGAGATCAAGCCCGCGATCGCGCCGTGTTCGGTGTGCAGGCTTTCGCTAGCGTTTCGGGCGGCGACACGAGCTTCTTGCAGGCGCGCCGTTAGCGTATCCGACGCGGCAAGAACTGCCGTGTCGAGCGCTTGCGTAAACTGCGAGAGCTTTTCGCGCTCGGTGCCGAGCTTGCCAGTCGCGCGCTCTACCCGTTCTTGCGCCGCAAGCGCCGTGCGTTCGATCAGCTGCAGGCGTTCGTTCGCCGTCGTCTCCAGCGTTGCCATGCGCGCGGTCGCGGATTCTACGGCGGCGTTAAAGGTGTCGAGCTCGCGGCGGATGGCGCGGCCGAGCTTCACCATGCCGCGTGCTGCGTGATCTTCGGGTTCGGTGAGTTCGGCAGCTGCCATCGCCAGTGCCGCCGATTGGCCGCGAAGGTTCTTCGCTTCACGCGCGATCAACGCGATGAAGAGTGCGAGAACGACGGGAACTATGAGGACCGCGATGAACAAACCGTACCACGCCAGCGGTAGTGCAAGAATCTGCGTCCAACCGATGAGACCGACCAGGTATGCACTGATTCCACCGAGCCAGAAGACGCAGAAGAAGAATGTCCCCCAACCGAGGAGGCTTCTAGAATCCTCCGGTACGTGGACGGCCTTTGCTTCAACCGGCAGTGGTTCGGCGATTTCGTTCGCGGCCACGTGTTTGCGCAGCTGCGACTCCGGCGTCAGGAGTAGCGCTTCTTCGAAGTCTTGGATCTTGGATGGCTCGACGCGCTGCATGCGCCTTCCGCAGTTACATTTACCATATTGCTACCATTTCTTACGGCGTCCCGCACTGGCGAAGATTCGCAACAGCACAAGGGGGCTGTGGATCGCACGGTCTTAACGCGTGAGTTGCGCGTTCATGCCGTTTCGATGCGTTTGTGGGCGGTGCGTGTTTGAATGACTGTTGCGCGTTCGCATCGAAGCGGCCGCTGCGGTTGCGTTAAACTCACACCTGTCGTTCGCGGCGTTCGCCGCTTTGATTCGCTTTTCGCGGAGAGACGTCATGACGATGTTGATCGCGTCTGCTGTGTTCTTTCTCTTCATTCACTTGGCCGTCGCGGGCACGCGCCTTCGCGACGGACTCGTCAAGGCGGCAGGCGAGAAGACCTATCTGGGTGCGTTCTCGGTCGCGAGCGTGGCCGGGCTTGTGTGGTTCGCCATCAGCTACAATCGCGCGTCTGCCGAAGGCAGCGAGCTGCTCTGGAACCTTGGACCAGCGGTGAGGCACTCCGGCATGATTGTCATGGCGATCTCGGCGTTCTTCGTCGTGACCGGTCTGCTTACGCCCAATCCGACCACCGTAGGCATGGAGGCGGCCGCGACGCGCGAGGCGACGGGGATCGTGCGTATCACGCGGCATCCGTTTCTGTGGGGAGTCGCGCTGTGGGCGGCGTTTCATCTGGCCGCTAACGGCGACGCGGCGTCGGCTGTCTTTTTCGGCACGTTCTTGGTGCTGGCGGTTGCGGGCACGTTCTCCATCGATGCGAAGCGCTCGCGCAAGATGGCGGACGGCTGGATCGGCTTTGCCGGGCGGACGTCGAACGTGCCGTTCGTGGCGATCCTGGGTGGGCGGAACTCGTTCAAGCTTGGCGAGCTTTTGACCTACAGGCAGGCGGCCGCGGTGCTGGTGTTCCTGATCCTGCTCTTTGTCCACGCTTGGCTGTTTTCGGCCTCGCCGTTTCCGAGTGGGTGGGTGCCGTTTTAACCCTGTTAACCGTCTGGTTGTTTCTTGGGCCCTAGAGTCGCGGGTTCGAAGGGGTAGAGTGCGTCAATGACCGCTGCAGCGAAGGCCGTCGATTACGATCACCTGCGCAATCAGGCCGCCGGAAACGTCGATGTTATGCGCGAAGTGCTGGGCCTGTTCGTGACGCATTGCGAGCAGGTGCTTGCGGAACTGGAAAACGCCTCTGACGCGAAAGCCTGGAAACAGTGGACGCACACGCTTAAGGGTTCCGCACGCGGGATTGGCGCTTTTGCCGTGGCAGAGGCGGCAGCTGAAGCTGAACGGCATTCCATGGATAAGACCAAACTTGCGCCGGTCCGGGCGGCTTTCGCCGAGGCGCGGGCGTTCATCGGGAAGCATCCGCTGTGACGTATGTCACGCCAAACAATGACAGGCTTTGCTTCGCGCGTGCCGTGCTGCAGATAAAGTCTTGGGCGGGCTGAGGGTCGAACACAGAAATGGCGTTCAAAGTAAAGTTTTGGGGTACGCGGGGAACAGTTGCTTGTCCCGGGCCCAATCATCTTGCGTTCGGCGGCAATACAAGTTGCGTCGAGGTCGCGATGGGAGGCCGGCGCGTGATCTTCGACCTCGGCACGGGTGTCCGCAATCTCGGCAAGTGGTTTATGCGCAAGCAACAGCGCGAGGCGACCGTGCTGATGTCGCACACGCATTGGGACCACATTCAGGGCTTTCCGTTTTTCCAGCCGGCGTTCGCTGAGGGACATCACTTCCGGATCATGGCTGGGCACTTGAGCGCCGGCCTGCGGATACAAAACGTGCTAGCCGGACAGATGACGCATCCGTTCTTTCCGGTGCCGATCGACATCATGAAGGCGAAGATCGAGTTCGAGGACTTTCGAGCGGGCGATACGTTCACGCTTGAGAACGACATCAAGGTGCGTACTGCGCCTTTGAACCATCCGGACGGTGCGACGGGGTATCGGCTCGACTATCAGGGCCGGTCGCTTTGCTACATCACGGATACGGAGCACACGCCGGGTAAACCCGATCAGAACATCTTGGGGCTCGTCGAAGGTGCGGATCTGATGATCTACGACAGCACCTATACGGACCACGAGTTCCCGTCGCGGAAGGGCTGGGGGCACTCGACGTGGCAGGAAGGCATGCGCCTTGCGCGGGCGGCGAAGGTGAAGCGGCTTGCCATCTTCCACCACGATCCGGACCATGAGGACCACTTCATGGAAGAGGTCGAGGCGACGGCGCTCGCCGCGTGGCCCGGCTGCTTCGTGGCACGCGACAACATGCGGATCAATTTGATCTGATCGCGGGAAGTGCGACTTCCAAGACTTCGCATCCTGCATCGCCCGTGAGCACATAGTCGGCGCCATCCGGCAAGGTGCAGCAATCGTCGGCTTCGAGCGTTTGCGGGTTCAGCCCCGTGCCAGTCAGGTATGCGCGGCCCTTCAGTACATAGAGGAACAGGAAGTCGCCGTTGTGCGAACACTGGGCCGTCCCACCGATATGCAGCACGCGCACGCTCGCAAGTCCGGTTGTTGCCGTGGCTATGCCGGTTTCTTCGATCATGACGCCTTCGGTCGTGCGCCACGTTGCGGTCGCCGCCTCGTGGTAGACGAAGCGCTGATCGCCATACTTGCGGTCCAAGTGAAACATCGAGTTCGGCAACTCAAGTGCGTGGTCGCGGAAGGTTTCGTGTTCGGCGGGGCTGCTGACTTCGATGACTTCGAGACCCTTTGAGGCTTCGAGCACGCGGTGGCGGATGCCGGGCGGCTGTAGGACGCAGTCGTTCTCGTTCAT
>JBJXEH010000251.1:0-3092 GCA_046153995.1 Micropepsaceae bacterium | reverse complement strand
CCGGCCAGCGACATGACGTCGACGGTCTTTCGGTCCTGCATTGCGTTCTCCCTCAAACCTTGCCCGATCAAAAGGCTTTGCCGTTTGGCGGCGTTTCCTGCAAGTTCGGTTCTAACAAAGAAAACGTCAATTCCAGGGAAACGCCCATGAGCTCGGTCACCGCCGCGCCTTCGCAAGCGCAGGATTTTTCGACGGCTTACAAGATTTATGTGCTGTTGCTGCTGCTGGCCGTCTACATCAGCAACTACGCCGACCGGATGATCCTTTCCGTGCTGATGCCCGCGATCAAGGCGGAGTTTCAGGTTTCGGACACGGCGATGGGGTTCTTGGCGGGGACGGCGTTCGCGATCTTCTACGCGACGCTGGGCGTGCCGATCGCGATTTGGGCAGACCGGGGCAATCGCAAGAACATCATTTCAATCGCGGTGACGATCTGGTCGGCGATGACCGCCTTGTGCGGCCTTGCCTCGAACTTTTGGCTGTTTGCGTTGGCTCGCGTCGGCGTCGGCGTCGGTGAGGCGGGCGGCAGTCCGCCGTCGCATTCGATCATCTCGGACCTTTTCGGACCGAAGGAACGGGCGACGGCGCTCGGCGTCTTCGCGCTGGGTGTGCCGTTCGGATTGTTCGTCGGCCTCTACGGCGGCGCGCAGATCGCGGCGGCATATGGCTGGCGAACGACGTTTTTCGTGCTCGGTATTCCGGGGTTGATTCTGGCACTCCTGGTCTATTTCACGATACGCGAGCCGCAGCGCGGGGCGAGCGACGGGTTGGCGCAATCGGGGGAGGCGCCCGCGCTGATGACGACGGTGCGCCATATGCTGGGGCAGAAGTCGCTTGTACATGTGTTTGCGGGCGCGACGCTGACGACGCTGGTCGGTTACGCCGGCGTGGTGTGGTGGCCGACCTTCGTGATGCGTAGCCATGGGCTTGCGATGACGGATCTGAGCTTGTTCCTGGCCCTCGTGTTCGGTGTTGCGGGCGGGCTCGGCACGTTCTTCGGCGGCTATATCGCGGATCAGTTCTCAAAGCGCGACTTGAAGTGGATGCCGCGGATTGTGACCATCGCGACGCTGGCCGGGTTTCCCTTCGGCATGGCGATCTACCTCGCGGACTCATCCTGGATGGTCTTCGCGCTCATCGGCGTTCCAGCAGCGTTGGGGGCCGTCTATCTGCCGCCGACATATGCGATGACGCAGGGTTTGGTCGAGGTTCGTATGCGCACGGTGGCGTCGGCACTGCTGCTCTTTGTGATCAATCTGATCGGCATGGGGCTTGGGCCGTTGGTTGCGGGCCTGATTAGCGATGCGCTAACACCGGCCTACGGTCCGAATGCGCTTGCCTATTCGCTTTTGATCCTGACGTTCCTGAACCTTTGGGCGGCGGCGCACTATTGGCTTGCAGGCAAGCACTTTGAGGGCGATCTGAAAAAGATGGCGAAGCCCGCTTAGGCCCAACCACCGTCGACGACGAAGCTTTGGGCGGTGGCCATGCGGCTGTCGTCGGCGGCGAGCCAGAGGACCATGCGCGCGACGTCGGGGGGATATAGCTTTTCCTTCAGGCACTGCTTCGCCATCAGATCGGCTTCGCTTTCGGGTGTGAGCCAAAGCTTGATTTGGCGCTCGGTCATGATCCAGCCGGGGATGACGCTGTTTACGCGGATGCTGTCTTCGCCCACGTCGCGGGCGAGGCCGCGCGTTAGGCCTTCGACGGCGGCTTTCGCGGTCACGTAAGCCGGCATGCCGCCGAGTGCGAGGCGCCAGCTGATCGAACCGACGTTGATGATCGAGCCGCGTTTGCGTTTGCGCATCGCCGGAAGGACGGCTTGGGCCCCGAAGAATTGATGGCGCAGGTTCGTCGCCATGCGGTCGTCCCAATAGGCGGGCGTGACCTCTTCGATGGTATGGCGGTCGTCGCGCGCGGCGTTGTTGACGAGCGCGAGCGTGGGGCCGTGTGCGGTCTCGAGCTTCGCTATGGCGGCGCGGAGGGCGTCGATGTCGCGCAGATCGCAGGCCAAGAAGGTGGCGTTGGATCGGGTGGCAAGCGCCCTGCCCGCTTCTTCGTCGATGTCGACGAAGCCGACGCGTGCGCCTTGCGCCGCGAAGTGTTCGACGATGGACGCACCGATGCCGGTGGCGCCGCCGGTGACGATGACGGCTTCGTTCTTCAGGCTTGGGTAGGTTGCGAATTCTGTCATGACGCTTGTTGGTTTGCTGCGGCGAGTGACGCGCTGCAGGCGATGGCGGAAGGCGCAAGGCTGCCGCCGATCCAATAGCTGAGTTCGGCCGGATGTTCGATGGGCCAGACGGCGTAGTCGGCGGCTTTGCCGACTTCGAGCGTTCCGGTTTCGGCGCCGAGGCCTAGCGCGCGGGCGGCGTTGCGCGTGACGCCGGCCAGTGCCTCTTCCGGCGTCAGGCCGAACAGCGTGCAGGCCATCGCCATCGTGTTGTGCAGCGAAATGTTGGGCGACGTGCCCGGGTTGCAGTCGGTCGCGACCGCGATCGGTACTTTCGCGCGGCGGAACGCTTCGACCGGTGGCTTCCTGGTTTCGCGAAGCACGAAGAATGCGCCGGGGAGAAGCACGGCCACGGTGCCCGCCTTCGCCATCGCGGCGATGCCGGCGGTGTCCGTGTATTCAAGGTGATCCGCGGAGAGTGCGCCGAACTTTGCTGCCAGCGCTGCGCCGTTCGTATCGGACAGCTGGTCGGCGTGGAGCTTGACGTTCAGGCCGAGTGCGTTGGCGGCGGAGAAAAATTGCGCGGTTTCGTCGGCGGTGAAGGCGATGCCTTCGCAGAACGCGTCTACCGCGTCGGCGAGGCCCTCGGCGGCGACCGCGCGCAGAACGGGGCCGCTCATTTCGGCGACGTAGGCGGCACGTTTGTTTGTGTATTCGGGCGGCAGCGCGTGAAGGCCCAGGTAAGTGGTCATCACGCGCGGCGCGCCGGTGCCGCCTAAGCGGCGCGCGATGCGCAGCAGACGCAGCTCCGTCTCGAGGTCGAGGCCGTAGCCGGATTTGATCTCGATCGTGGTGACGCCTTGGCCAAACAGTACGTGCAACCGTTTGCGGGCTTGCTCGAACAGCGCTTCGTCGTCCG
>JBJXEH010000250.1:0-18117 GCA_046153995.1 Micropepsaceae bacterium | reverse complement strand
GCGGCGGAAACGGGATCAGATCCACGGGAAAGCGCGCGATCGCAACCGGCTTCTCGATCCGAGTTTTTGGAGGCACGGGCTTCCCGCCCGCGTCCTCGAACAACCCGCGATACATCCACGTCGCCGTCCCGAACGTGCGCGTGACCAGATAGACCATGATGTTCGTGAGCAGTTGATCCTTCGTATAAACGCTCTCGAGCTTGCCGTCGTCGAGGTCCGACCAGCCCTTGAACTTCTCGATGATCCACGCCGCCGCGCCCACCGGCGAATCCATCATCCCGTATGAGAGCGTCAGCGGCTTCGTCGACTGCAGCCGGAAGTACGCGCCTTCCATATCGAACAGCATCTGGAACTGCTGCTCGGCCTGTTTCTCCTCCGGGGTCTCGAACGCGATACCAGGCGACCGCCAGCCCAGCATGTTCAAATGCACCGCCTTGCATCCGCGCCCCTCGTAGCCAAGCCACCCAGACACCGCCGAACCCCAATCGCCGCCCTGCGCGATATAGTCGTTGTAGCCGAGCACGCCCGTCATTAGCTCGTCGAAGTAACCCGCAACCGTACGCGGGCTCATCGGCTTCGCGGGCTTGTCTGAGAACCCATATCCCGGCAGCGACGGCACGATCACATCGAACGCATCCGTGATTTTGCCCGCATGCTTCTGCGGCTGCGCCAGCGGCTCGATCACGTTCAGAAACTCGACGATCGATCCCGGCCACCCGTGGGTGATGATCAACGGCCGCCGCTTCGGCGCATTCGATTTCAAGTGGATGAAATGAATATCGAGATCACGCACGCGCGCCTTGAAATGCGGCAGCGCATTCAGCATCTCCTGCTCGCGATACCAGTCATAGCCGTGCAGCCAATACTCGACGAGTTCCTTCATCGTCTGAAGCTCGGTGCCATAGCCCCAGCCGCCGCCCGCCGGCGCATCCGGCCACTCGAACGCGCGCACGCGGTCCATGATCTTGTTGATCACGGCTTGCGAAATTTCGATCTTGAAGGGAACGGGTTGGGACATCGCGGCACTCCGTATAGCGGGTGCGCAATTGGAGACCCGGACCGCCGCCCGCGCAAGTTACCTTTTCAACAATCGTTGGCTCGCCTAGGCTAGGGCCGAACAAAGGAACGCTACGGCATGAGCAACATCACCGTCACTCGCCTCACCAGCGCGCTCGGCGCGGAGATTTCAGGTGTCGATCTCGGTGCGCCGCTGGGCAACGAAGCCTTCGCCACCGTGCACAAGGCGTTACTCGAGCACTGCGTGATCTTCTTCCGCGACCAGCAGATGACGCCAGATCAGCAGATCGCCTTCGCCCGCCGCTTCGGCCCGATCTCAATCCATCCCTTTGCTGCCTCGATCGAAGGCCACCCTGAGGTAATGCGCGTCTTCAAAGAGAAGGACGACAAGATCAACTTCGGCGGCGGCTGGCACTCCGACATGACGTTCTTTGAAAAGCCCCCGCTGGGCAGCGTGCTCTACGCAAAGGAAGTGCCGCCCGCCGGTGGCGACACGATGTTCGCAAACCAATACCTCGCCTACGATGCGCTCTCGGCGGGCATGAAGCGCACGCTCGACGGCCTCGCCGCCGTCCATTCCGCGAACGCGCAGTACGGCGTCGACGGCATGAGCGAAGCGAACCGCCACAACGACCAACGCTCGATGAAGCCGAAAACGTCGGACGACGCAAAAGCCGAGATGATCCACCCGGTCGTCCGCACGCACCCGGAAACCGGGCGCAAAGCGCTCTACGTCAACATCGGCTTCACGCAACGTTTCGACGGCTGGACGAAGGAAGAAAGCCGCCCGCTGCTACGCTGGCTCTACGAACACGGCGCCAAACCCGAATTCACCTGCCGCTTTGCGTGGCGCAAGAATTCGGTCGCGTTCTGGGACAACCGCTGCGCCCAGCACTACGCGCTCAACGACTACCACGGCCACCGCCGCGAAATGCACCGCGTAACGGTGGAAGGCGACCGTCCGCGTTAGCTCAAAACGTCCCGTGGCACTGCTTGAACTTCTTGCCTGAGCCGCAAGGGCAGGGTGCGTTGCGCGAGACTTTGCCCCATGTCTGCGGATCGTTCGGGTTGACCGGCACCGGCCGTCCCGCAAGGCGCGGTGCGTTCGTGCGGGGGCCAAGCTCCGGCTCGTCGAACTCGTTCTCGCCCGTGTCCGGGTTGATGTGCATCGCTTGCATCTGCGGCAGCGCGCGCTCCTCCAGCGGCGGTGCCTCAAGCTGAATCTGCACGTGCATCAACTGCTTCGTCACCTGCTGACGCACGCTCGCAAGCAGTCCGGCGAACAGCAAGAACGCTTCCGACTTGTACTCGTTCAACGGATCGCGCTGACCGTAACCGCGCAGACCGATCGTGTGCCGCAAATGCTCAAGCGTCACCAGATGCTCGCGCCATTCGTGGTCCAGCGTTTGCAGCAACACCGCACGCTCGATCTGACTGACAGCCTCAGGCGGCGCGCCGCGCAGTCGCTCGTCGGCCCGGGCGTCGGCCGCTTTGGTGATGCGTTCGATGATCTCCTCTTCGGCGATGCCGTCTTCCTTGCCCCACTTGTCGATGCCCATCTCAAGGCCGTAGAAGTCGCGCACGTCGCCGTCGAGTTCGCCGAGCTTCCACTGCTCCGCATACGACCCTTCCGGAATGTAGCGCTTCACCAAATCTTCGATCAGCTGATGGCGCATGCTGAGGATCGTGTCGTGAACCGTCTCGGCGCTGATGAACTCGAGCCGCTGCTCGAAGATCGTTTTACGCTGATCGTTCATCACGTTGTCGTATTTCAGCAGGTTTTTGCGGATGTCGAAGTTGCGCGCCTCCACGCGCTGCTGCGACTTGGCGACAGCCGCATTGACCATGCCGTGGCTGATCGCCTCGCCTTGCTTGAGGCCAAGCCGCTGCAACATGCCGTCAAGCTTGTCCTGCCCGAAGATACGCATCAAATCGTCGTGCAAGCTGAGGTAAAACTTGGAATGGCCGGGGTCGCCCTGACGTCCCGAACGGCCGCGTAGCTGGTTGTCGATGCGCCGGCTCTCGTGCCGTTCGGTGCCGAGCACGTAAAGTCCGCCGGCTTCGATCACCTTCTTCTTCGCTTCCGCGATCTCGGCACGAATCTTATCGGCGATGTCCTTTTTCTCCGCCTCGTCCTCGATGCCCATGGTCTCGACGGCGACGCGCATATCGGCATTGCCGCCGAGCTGAATGTCGGTGCCGCGGCCGGCCATGTTCGTCGCGATAGTGACGGCGCCGGGCACGCCGGCCTGGCTGATAATCTGCGCCTCCATCTCGTGATAGCGCGCGTTCAACACGTTGTGTTTGATCTTGAGCTTCTTCAGATGCGCGGCCAGCGTCTCGGATTTCTCGATCGAGACGGTGCCGACGAGCACCGGCTGTCCGCGCGCGGCGCAGTCTTTGATCGTCTCGACGATCGCATCGGTCTTCTCGTCGATGGTGCGGTAGATCTCGTCGTCGTCGTCGCCGCGCGCGACTGGGACGTTTGTCGGAATTTCGAGGACGTCGAGCTCATAAATCTCCATGAACTCGTTCGCCTCGGTCGCGGCCGTACCGGTCATTCCGGCAAGCTTCGAATAGAGGCGGAAATAGTTCTGAAACGTGATCGAAGCCAGCGTCACGTTCTCCGGCTGGATCGCTGCGTTCTCTTTCGCTTCCAGCGCCTGATGGAGCCCCTCCGAATACCGCCGGCCTTCCATCATACGGCCGGTGAACTCGTCGATGATGATGACTTTGTTGTCTTTGACGATGTAATCGCGATCTTTCTGAAACAGCTTGTGCGCGCGCAGAGCCTGGTTCACGTGATGAACCAGCGAAATGTTCGCGATGTCGTAAAGGCTGCCCTCCGTCATCACGCCGTTCTTGGCAAGCCACTTCTCGGCCGCCTCGTTGCCTTCTTCGGTTAAGGTGACGCTGCGCTGCTTCTCGTCGAGCTCGTAGTACTCGGGCTGCAACTCCGGCATGAACGCATCGATCACCTTGTAGAGGTGCGAGTTGTCCTCCGTCGGGCCCGAAATGATGAGCGGTGTGCGCGCCTCGTCGACCAGGATCGAGTCCACCTCGTCCACGATCGCGAAATTGTGCCCGCGCTGCACCATTTGCGCCTTCGTGTACTTCATGTTGTCGCGCAGATAGTCGAAGCCGTACTCGTTGTTCGTTCCATAGGTCACGTCGGCGGCGTACTGCTCGCGCCGCTGCGGGTCGTTGAGCCCGTGCACGATGCAGCCGACCGACAAGCCCAGAAACTTGTAAACCTGCCCCATCCACTCCGCGTCGCGCCGGGCGAGGTAATCGTTCACCGTGACGACATGCACGCCTTTGCCGCTGAGCGCGTTCAGGTAGACGGGGAGCGTAGCAACCAGCGTCTTGCCTTCGCCGGTCTTCATCTCGGCGATGTCGCCGCCGTTCAACACCATCCCGCCGATCAGCTGCACGTCGAAATGGCGTTGGCCGAGCGTGCGCTTCGCCGCCTCGCGCACCGTCGCAAACGCTTCCGGCAAAAGGTCGTCGAGCGACCGGCCGTTCGCGACCTGCTCGCGGAACGTCGCCGTGCGCCCGCGCAACGCGTCGTCGCTGAGCTTAGCGATGTCCGCTTCCAGAGCGTTGATTTTGGGGACGCGGGCGTAAAAGGGCTTGAGTCTGCGATCGTTGCTGGAGCCGAAAATCTTTTTGGCCAGCGTTGACAAGCCGAGCATTCGAAACCGTCCTTGAAGAGAAGAGATTGAGGTCGAGGCGCTACAACCGCCGAGATGGCGGGACTCGCCTCCAAGACGTACGGAAACAGGGGTTTCGCGCGAAGCCGCGTGGACAGATAAGGGGGGACCACCCCCCTGTCAACGCGACGCCCCACCGTTGGCAAAGACGTCGTCGGCTCATGCGACAGAGTGATCCGATCAACTCACCCCTTAACCGTCGAGAGGGCGTCAAAGGCGGTTCCATGGCATCTGAACTGGGGATGGAGTCCATCGCAGAATTCTGCGGTTCTTGACCGGTTTTGCGCCGACCGCTACGAACAAAGCGCGGACACGCGTGAAGTTTGAGCGCGTGCCGATGAGGGAATCAAACCAATGGCCCCGCCAGCGGGCAAGTCTGCGAAGATTGCGGTCACCGCTAAGCCGGCACCGGAATTGACACCAAAGGCCGTCAAAAGCGCGCCCCCCACGTCACCATTGGCTCCCAAATCGCTGGCGAAGCTGCAACCGATTTCCGGTGTGCGCTTAGGCGCGGGTTCGGCGGGCATCCGCTATGAAGGCCGCACGGACGTTTTGATGGCCGTAATGGCGCCGGGAACCACGGTGGCCGGTGTTTTCACGACCTCGAAGACGGCAGCCGCGCCGATAGACTGGTGCCGCGCCGCGATCGCGCCACGGTCCGCCCGCGTCCTGATCGTGAACTCCGGCAACGCAAACGCCTTCACGGGCCGCTCGGGCGTTGAAGCCGTCCGCGCAACCGCCGACGCCGCCGCGGCGATCGCAGGCTGCAAGCCGCAAGAGGTCTTCGTCGCCTCGACCGGCGTGATCGGAGAGCCGCTGCCGGTCAAGCGCCTGACGAACGCGCTCCCCGATATCTACGAGAATACCGGCGCGACCGCTTGGGAACTGGCCGCCCGCGCCATCATGACGACCGACACGTTCCCAAAGATGGCGACGGCGACGGCCCAGATCGACGGTCAGATCGTCAAGATCAACGGCATCGCCAAAGGTTCCGGCATGATCGCGCCCGACATGGCGACGATGCTGTCGTTCGTGTTCACCGACGCCGCGATCCCCGGCGACGTCCTGCAGCTACTGCTGACCCAAGGTGTGGAGGGAAGCTTCAACGCCATCACGGTGGACAGCGACACCTCGACCAGCGACACGCTTCTGCTGTTTGCGACCGGCAAAGGCGCGCGCCACAATCCGCTCATTCGCGCAAACGACAAGCGCCTCGACGATTTCCGCGTCAAACTGAACACGTTACTGCAGGATCTGGCGACCCAGGTCGTGCGCGACGGCGAAGGCGCGACAAAGCTCGTCCGCGTCAACGTCAACGGCGCCGAAAGCAACCAAGCCGCACGCAAGATCGCGCTCAGCGTCGCGAACTCGCCACTGGTCAAGACCGCGATCGCAGGCGGCGACGCAAACTGGGGCCGCGTGGTCATGGCGGTCGGCAAGTCTGGGGAAGCGGCAAATCGCGACAAGCTCTCGATCAAATTCGGCGGCCACAGGGTAGCGACCTTGGGCCAGCGCGACCCGAACTACTCGGAAGCACTGATGGGCCGCTACATGCAACGCGCCGAGATCGAAATAGACATCGATGTTGGCGTCGGCAAAGGCGCATCCGGCGTATGGACCTGCGACCTCACCCACGGCTACATCTCGATCAACGGCGACTACCGCAGTTGAGCGGCCCTACGAATATCGTCCTCGTTGCGGCTTGTGCCCTCATCGACACCGACGGCCGCGTCCTCCTAGCCCAACGCCCCGAAGGCAAATCGATGGCTGGGCTGTGGGAGTTTCCGGGCGGCAAGGTAGAGCCGGGCGAACGTCCCGAATTGACACTGATCCGCGAACTGGACGAGGAACTCGGTATCGCAGTCAAAGAGGATTGCCTCGCCCCGTTCGCTTTTGCATCGCATGGTTACGAAACCTTTCACCTGCTGATGCCGCTGTTCCTGTGCCGCCGCTGGGAAGGCATCGTGTCCCCGCGCGAGGGCCAAAAACTGGCCTGGGTGCGCCCGAACGATATGGGTGTCTATCCAATGCCGCCCGCGGACGTCCCGCTCGTCGCACAACTGCGCGACCTCCTGTAAGGCTCGGGCGCGCAATTTCGCGACCCGTAAAATTGAAGATGTTACGTCCTGTTAAGGCCACTCGCGGCATTCTCGCGAGTGAACGAACCTGAACGAGGCGGACGATGAGCGCGCTCACGCCAATGCTGCAGAAATTCGCCGCCGACGAACGCGGCGCAACGGCCATCGAATACGGCTTGATCGTCGGGCTGATCTTCTTGGCGATTTTGGCGTCCGTGGAGACGGTCGCCGGCCTGACATCGGTGATGTTCACGCTGGTCGCCGCGATGATGAGCTAGGGCCCAGGCGCCCAGCCCGTCAGATAGATAACCTCAAACGTCGCGGGGACACGCCCGTCGGCTCCGGCAAACTTCTGCACGTAAATCTCGCAAGCGCGTGCCAAGACACCGCGCCTCAAAAACATCCGCCGCCGCTCGCTGAGCGCATTCGCCTCACCCATCCCCCGTAAGTCGCGGAGCAGTATTAGCGGGTGTTCGTATCGCACGGTCGACAGATCGGCGTCGGCGACTGGCTGCACGAAGCCCGCCCGCTGCAGCAATGCGCCCGTATCGCGCACGTCGGCAAACGGGGCGACACGTGGCGACAAACCACCGGTCGTCTCGATCTCCGCCTCGCCCAATGCGAGCCGCAATTCGTGCAAGGTGCGTCCGCCGGGCATCGCCGCCATGAAAAGACCACCGGGCTTCAGGCAGCGGCGTATCTGCGCCAGGGCGCCTGGAAGATCGTTGACGGCATGCAGCGTCATCGCGCTCGCAAAAAGGTCGAGTGTCTGCGCGCCGAACGGCAGCCGCTCTTCCTCAAACGCGAGCCCGCCCGCCGGAACGAAACCAAAGGCGCTGTCCGAATGCACCCAGCCGATCGGCCCGGCGGGTGGCGTGACCGCACCATGCCAAACAACGCGCTCGAACGTTCGGTTCACGGCAGCCAACCGCTCGCCGATCTCGTCGCGCGCCGCCGCCGCCAAGAACGAAAAGGCATCGAACGCACGCACCGCGCGCTCGCGCCGCCGCCGCCGCAACCTAGTGTCGAATATCTGTGGAACGCCGCTCATGCCTCACGCGGACTCTGGCACAGAGCCAAAACCCGCGCCATGATCGAGGCGATGGGTCTGGCATCTCTAAACGTCGGCAAGTTGACGCGCGCAGCTGCGCGCGTGGCGCTCGACCTCATTCTGCCGCCGCTTTGTTTGAAGTGCCGTGCCCCGGTGGGCGAGCCCCAGTCGGTCTGCGCACCGTGCTGGAGCGAACTCCGCTTCATGAGCGCGCCGCAATGCACGCAATGCGGCCTGCCGTTCCCGCACGATCTGGGTAGCGGCGTAAAGTGCGCAGCCTGCATCGCCAGGCCGCCGCCGTTTGCAATCTCGCGCGCAGCCTTGGCCTACGACGACGCCAGCCGCGATCTGATCCTAGGGTTCAAGCACGCCGACAAGTTGGAGGCCGCGCCTCTCTTCGGCCGCTGGATGGCGACAGCCGGACGCGAAGCTTGCGTGGGGGCAGACGTACTCATCCCCGTGCCGCTTCATTGGCGCAGGCTCGCGTCGCGCCGCTACAATCAAGCGGCGGTGCTCGCGCACGCTTTGGCCGCCCGCGTCGCCTTACCCGTGGACACCGGAACATTGCTGCGCACGAAGCCGACACCCAGCCAAGGCGAAATGCCGTCCGCCCGCGCCCGCGCCAAAAACGTCGTGCGCGCCTTCGCCGTCGCAGAGGCCGGACGAACGAAAATTGCGGGCCGCCGCGTCGCCTTGGTTGACGACGTCCTAACCACTGGCGCAACCGTCGGGGCTTGCGCGAAAGTGCTGCTCAAGGCGGGCGCCGCGTCTGTATCTGTAGTCACACTGGCGCGCGTTGTGCGCCCGTTAAGCCTGTCCCTATAATGATCGCCAGTGGCCAAGCGGTCGGCCCTGTCCTATATCTTTGTGCGAGAGTGCAGAGCGATTCCTATGTCAGCTGTCATGCGTCCTGACACAACCGCCGCAATCGTCGTCTACGCGACGTTGCTGTGCCCCTTCTGCCACCGCGCGAAAGCGCTCCTGCGCAAGAAGGGCGTGAACTTCACCGAAATCGACGTCGGCATGGACATGGAAAAGCGCGCCGAAATGACGGAGCGCGCGCACGGCCGCCACACGGTCCCGCAGATATTCGTCGGCGACAAGCACGTCGGCGGCTGCGACGACCTCTACGAGCTTGAGGATTCGGGCAAGCTCGACTCGCTGCTGAGCGGCAGCTAACCTCCCAAAGATGAGCCAAGTTTTCCGTGCCGCCTGTGTGCAAATGCGCACCGGCCTCGACGTCGCCGCCAACATCGACGCAGCGAGCAACCTCATCCGCGACGCAAAGGCGAAAGGCGCACATTTCGCCGCGACACCGGAAATGACGTCACTGTTTGAGGCCGAGTCCGACGCGCTGTTCGCAAAGGTCCGCGAGCAAGAAGACGACGTCGCCCTCAAAGCGTTCCGCGCCCTCGCCGAAGAATTGTCGCTATGGCTCTCGATCGGCTCGCTCCCGATCAAGGTAGCCGAGCGCCAATGCGCGAACCGTTCGTTCCTGATCGACCCGAAAGGCGCCGTTCGCGCAACCTACGACAAGATCCACATGTTCGATGTCGACCTTCCCGGCGGCGAGGTCTATCGCGAGTCGCGCAACTACCGCCCGGGTGAGCGCGCGGTTGTCGCGAACACGCCGTGGGGAAAGTTGGGCCTCAGCGTCTGCTACGACCTGCGCTTCCCGCATCTCTATCGCGCGCTTGCGAAGGCCGGCGCCTCGTTCCTCTCGATCCCTGCAGCGTTCACCTACACGACCGGTCAAGCGCACTGGCACGTGCTGCAACGGGCCCGCGCGATCGAAACCGGCTGCTTCGTAATTGCTGCAGCTCAAGGTGGCAAACACGAAAACGGCCGCCACACATTCGGTCACAGCGTCATCGTTGACCCGTGGGGCAACATCATCGCGGAAGCGGGCGATGCCCCCAGCGTCATCGTCGCCGACATCGACCCAAACAAAGTCGCCGAAGCGCGCTCGCGCGTGCCCGCGCTGACGCACGACCGGCCATTCTCGCAGCCATAACCACGATCCACGGGGGCAACATGCACAAACTGCTAAAAGTCTCCGCAGCCGCCATCGCGCTGTGGAGCGCCATGTCGGTCGCGATCGCGGCCCCGATCACGTTCCGCGATCTGCTGTCGAGACCGCGTGCCACACCCACGAAAGTCGTAACCTACGGCTCGGCACCGCATCAATTCGCTGAGTTGTGGCTGCCCGCAGGCAAAGGCCCGCACCGCACGCTCGTGATGATCCACGGCGGCTGCTGGCTCGCCGCGCTTCCTGGCACAGAGCTCATGGCATATATCTCCGAAGACTTACGCCAGAGCGGTTACGCCGTTTGGAACCTAGACTACCGCCGCATCGGCGAAAAAAACGGCGGTGGCTATCCCAACACGTTCACCGACACCGCTGCCGCGATCGACAAGTTAAGAGAAATTGCGCCGGCTAAGAACCTCGACTTGCGCAAGCTCGTCGCGATCGGTCACTCCGCCGGTGGCCACCTCGCGACATGGTCCGCCGCCCGTCCGCGCCTGCCAAAGGCAAGCGCGCTCGCGACGCCAAATCCACTGCCCATGACCGGCGTCGTCAGTCTCGCCGGGATCAACGACTTGAAAGCCTATCGTGCGACGGGTCCAAGCGCCTGTGGCGGACCGCCGACAATCGACGCACTCACCGGTGCTGCCGATCGCAGGAATGTGGACGTCTTCGCCGACACGTCGCCCGCAGCGCTGCTTCCCATCGGCGTGCGCCAGAGCGTGATCTCCGGCGCGCTCGACAAGATCGTGCCGCCGGCGTTTGGCAAGAACTACGCCGATGTAGCCGCGAAGAACGGCGATACCGTCAAAGAAATCACGATCGAAAACGCAGGCCACTTCGAGCTGATCGACCCAACGTCGGACGCGTGGAAGACGATCCGCGCGGAGATCGACGCGCTGATGAAATGAGCCTGACCCGTCAACACGCGCTCGACATCGACGCAAGCGACCCGCTGGCTCACGCCCGCGACCGCTTCGCGATCCCGGAAGGGATCATCTACCTCGACGGCAATTCGCTGGGCTGCTTGCCGAGGAACGTCGCCTCGCGCGTCGCCGCTGCCGTCGAAGACGAATGGGGCAGGGGCCTGATCCGCTCGTGGAACAACGCCGGCTGGTACACGGCTCCGCAACGCGTCGGCGCGAAAATCGCGAAGCTTATCGGGGCAGCAGCAGACGAAGTGATCGTCACGGACTCGACGTCGGTCGGACTTTTCAAAGTCTTGGCTGGGGCGCTGCGCATGCGCCCCAGCCGCAGCACGATCTTGGGGCTCCACGGCGACTTCCCAACGGACGCCTACATTGCAAGCGGCTTAGCGAAGCTGACCGGCACACACTTCAAACGTGTTGACGGCGGCGACTTGATCGGCGCGATCGACGCCACAACCGCCGTCGTCTCGCTCACGCATGTGAACTACAAGTCCGGCTTCATCCACGACATGCGCGCGATCACCGAAGCCGCGCACGCGGCCGGCGCGCTGATCGTCTGGGACCTTTCGCACAGCGCAGGCGTGCTGCCCCTCGAACTCGCCGGACTCAACGCCGACTTCGCCGTAGGCTGTGGCTACAAGTACCTGAACGGCGGCCCCGGCGCCCCGGCCTATGTCTTCGTCGCCAAACGCCACCACGACACGTTCGATCACCCTCTGACCGGCTGGCTCGGTCACAGCGATCCGTTCGCGTTCGCCGACAACTACGAGCACGCGAAGGGCATGGACAAGCTCCTGACCGGCACGCCGCCGATCCTCTCGCTAACCGCACTCGATGCGGCTCTCGACGCCTTCGACGGCATCGACCTGCATCAGCTCCGCACGAAGGTCGAAGGATTGACGAGCCTCTTCGTGACGCTCGCCGGTGAACGCCTCATGCGCTACGGGTTCACGCTCGCAAGCCCGCGCGACTCGCACCAGCGCGGCGCCGTCGTCTCGCTCGCCCACGCTGAGGGCTACGCGATCATGCAAGCCCTCATTGCGCGGGGCCTAATCGGCGACTTCCGCGCGCCCGATATCGTGCGCTTCGGGTTCTCACCCCTGACCACACGCTTTGTGGATGTTTTCGACGCCGCCGAGGTGATCGATGATGTGATGGCGAAGCAGGCGTGGGACACACCCGCCTTCAAATCGCGCAAAGCGGTGACCTAAAGGCCCCGCATAAGTGACGGCGGTTGTACGAAGGCGCGCCATTTACCCTTCTTTAATGTGGCTGGCGTCGCATGGACAGCGGACTTGCCGAAGGGAGCCCCGGCCGTCATCTTGATCCATCAGTATCGGAGTAAGCCAAAGCCGCCATGATCCGCTATCAGCTGATCTGCCCCAAAGACCACAGCTTCGAAGGCTGGTTCCGCGACAGCGCCGCGTACGACACGCAGGCGAAGAAGGGTCTGCTTGCCTGCCCGACATGCAGCTCGAAGAAAATCGCAAAGGCACCGATGGCGCCCTCGATCTCCAAGAAGGGCGAACTCGACGAAGCCGCGGCCAAAGCAAAAGCGATGCGCGAGTGGGTGACCACCGTCCGCAAAGAAGTCGAACAGAACGCCGAATACGTCGGCAAAAAATTCCCCGACGAAGCCCGCGCCATCCACCACGGCGACGCCAAAGAACGCCAAATCTACGGCGAAGCCACGCTGGAAGACGCCCGCGACCTCATCGAAGAAGGCATTCCGGTAGCCCCAATCCCCTCACTCCCGAGGGCGGATTCGTAATAGGCTAACGCCATGAGCAACGATCCCAAACAAGAAGCCGCCGAGCGCCAACACCGGTTCCGCGAAGCCTGCGCGTTGCAGGAGATCGAGGGCAATCCACTAACGCCGGAAGAGATTGCTATGTTTGAGATGTTCCGCCGCGAAGGTTGGAGCGACGAACGCCGGCGGGCCTATCTCGCCGACCTCGCAAAAAATTTGGCTGCGGACATCGCCGCGGAGTGAGCGGCAGCGATCCGTACGTTTATCCCGACGCGCCGGCTGTTCTGAAGAACAAGTTTGGAATCAAGAACGCCGAACGCCTCGACAAGGTGGAAAGACGGTCTGTCGTTCAGCGCGTCGAAGAAGGCGTACCGCGCGGCAACTTTGACCTAGATCATTTGTGCGCGATCCACCGGCATCTCTTTCAAGACGTGTACACGTGGGCAGGCAAAACGCGTACCGTGGAACTTGCGAAAGATGGCGATCAGTTTCACCTCGTGGCCTACATCCAAACAGGTATGGCCGATGTTCACAGGCGGCTTGTACAGCGCAGGTTTCTCGCAGGATTGGATGCTGAAGATTTCGCGCGTGAGGTTGCCCAAATCATCGGCGATATCAACTACGTGCACCCGTTCCGCGAGGGCAATGGACGGACACAGATGCAATTTCTAAAGCAACTCGCACAACGCGCCGGTCACGGCATTGATCTCACACGATTGCACAGAAAGCAGTGGATCGAAGCGTCGCGCGCGGCCCAACTGACGAACTATGAGCCGATGAGCAAGGCAATCGCAGGGTCCTTGAAGCCCTAAACCTCTCCGGTCGCCCTGCGCCCGAGTCGCCGAAAGAACACTCCTCGCTTTGCCCCAGTCCAATCGCGCACCTCAGGGATGGAGCGCGTGTCGATATCTCTATCCGAGAGTTTGGACAGCGCCTTCAACTCGGCGAGTTGGCGCGCCGTCAAGTTCTTGGAAGTCGGCTTCTTCAAGAACTTCCCATCGCGCCAATCTCATCGAAGGGCGGCCGCGACCTGTTCGGCTGAGAACGTCAACGTGTTCGTCGTCCGCCCTAACTCGTAGCCGTCGCGCAAACTCAGCGACACACAAAGCGGCCTCGGTTCGCGCGCGAGATCATACGCTGGCAGCGCCGGCATCTGATTCATTGCCGGATATGCAGGCCGTGCCACAGAGACGTAGGTGGAATACACAGGCCGTGCAGAGGCGTTTGCTCCGTTCGCCCGCTCAGCGGCTAACTTCCCGCGCGTGAACGGGTGGCGGATCGACGTGTCGCCGAGAAACGGTGCCAACGTCTGATTGCGTATCTGGTTCGAATCCTCAGCGTCGCAAAAACGCGCATCGTCCAAGATATACCCCTCTTCCGACAAAAGCTCGGGGCTCGATGTGAAATCGATCCGCAAAGCCTCGCTGCCGCGAGGCGCCCTGGTGTCGGCCGGCAGCACCGAAGCCGGCACGTGCACGAGTCCGACTGGCGCCAGTGTCACGGAAACGCGAGTCGCCCCACACGCCCCCAACACGAGCGCAAACAGGGCAGTCGCAACGTACCGTCCGGCGACCGAGTGCATCTCTGCCTCCAACTATTTCTTCGCCACCACCATGTAGTTCACGTCGGTGTCGTTCGCCAGCAAGAACCCGCCGCTAAGTGGATTGAACATGACGCCCGTCTCTTTTGTGACGTCGAGACCGGCCCGGCTGAGTGCCGTGTCCAGCTCCAGCGGCTTCACGAATTTGTTCCAATCGTGCGTACCCTTCGGCAGCCAGCCCAGCACATATTCCGCCCCGACGATCGCAAGCACGTAGGCCTTCATCGTCCGGTTGATCGTGGCCACGAACATCAACCCGCCAGGCTTCAGCATCGACGCGCAGCTTTTCACGAACAGGTTCAAATCCGCGACGTGCTCGATCACCTCCATGTTGAGGATCAGGTCGAACCGCTCACCCGCCGCGGCCAGCGCCTCCGCCGTCGTTGCGCGGTAGTCGATGGTAAGCTCGCCCTCCGCCGCATGTGTCGCCGCCGTCTTGATGTTCTTCTCCGAAGCATCCGCGCCGAGCACGTCGAACCCGAGCCGCGCCATCGGCTCGCTCAACAGGCCGCCGCCGCACCCGATGTCGAGCAGCCGCAAACCCGCGAACGGCCTCGTGCCTTTCGGGTCCCTCGCGAAATGCTTCGCCGCCTCGTCACGGATATAGGTAAGCCTAACCGGATTAAACTTGTGCAGGACGCCGAACTTACCGTGCGGATTCCACCATTCCGCCGCCAGCGCCGAAAAGCGCGCGACCTCGGCCTCGTCGATTGTGGATTGTCCTTGTGTGACGGTCGCCACTGCCTTGCCCTCCCTCAGCGCTTTGCGTGACAAACGCTAGGAGTCTAACTATACCCCAGCCGAGCCCATTCAACCCCTTGAACTCACGGACCTAACGCCGCGCCACCATGCCCAGACTCGTGATGAAGTTCGGAGGCACGTCGGTGGCGGACCTCGCGCGTATCCGGAACGTCGCCCTCAAGGTTAAGCGCGAGGTCGACCGCGGCTTCGAGGTCGCGGTCGTGGTCTCTGCCATGTCGGGCGAAACGAACAAACTCGTCAATTGGGCGCGCGAACTCTCGCCGCTACATGACGCGCGCGAATATGACACCGTCGTGGCCGCCGGCGAGCAGGTGACGGTCGGTCTGCTGTCGATCGCGCTCCAACACATCGGCGTGCAAGCCCGCTCGTGGCTAGGCTGGCAAGTTCCGATTCACACCAGCGCCATGCACGGTTCGGCTGCCATCACTGGCATCGAAACGAAAATCCTGGAGGAACGCCTCGCCCAAGGCCAAGTCGCCGTGATCGCGGGCTTTCAGGGCTTGGGGCCCGACAACCGCGTGACCACTTTGGGCCGCGGCGGCTCCGACACCAGCGCAGTCGCGGTGGCAGCCGCCTTGAAGGCCGAACGCTGCGACATCTACACCGACGTCGACGGCGTCTACACGACCGACCCGCGCATCACGCCGAAGGCCAGAAAACTCGACAAGATTTCCTACGAAGAAATGCTCGAGATGGCATCCCTCGGCGCAAAAGTGCTGCAGACGCGCTCGGTCGAGCTTGCAATGATTCACCGTGTGCCCGTGCAAGTGCTATCGAGCTTCGAAGACTTGCCCGGCACGCTCGTGTGCGATGAGGACGAAATCGTGGAACAACAACTGGTCAGCGGCATCGCCTACAGCCGGGACGAGGCGAAGATCACCCTCGTGAAGGTCCCCGACAAACCCGGCGTCGCAGCCGCGATCTTCAGCCCGCTCGCCGACGGCGGCATCAACGTCGACATGATCGTGCAAAACACATCGGAGGATGGCGCGACGACCGACATGACGTTTACGGTCGGTAGAGCGGAGTTCGAACGCGCGATCCACATCATCGAACGCAACAAAACGGCGATCGCCTACCAAAAGCTCCTGACCGACAAAAACGTGGCGAAAGTTTCCGTCATCGGCGTGGGCATGCGCGCGCACGCGGGCGTCGCCCAAACGATGTTCAAGACGCTGGCTGAGAAGGGTATAAACATCCAGGTCATCTCGACCTCCGAAATCAAGATCAGCGTCCTCATCGCCGCCGAAATGACCGACACCGCCGTTCGCGCGCTGCACACCGCTTACGGCTTGGACAAATGACGACCGCTCGCACGGGACCTTGAAGAGTTAGATGGCCACCACCGCCGGCCCACGCCTGATTCTAAAGCGCATGCGCGAGATCATGGTCGAGCGCATCTCGCCCCAGGCGCGTCTGGACAAGATGGTCGAGGTCATCGCCGTCAACATGGTGGCCGAGGTCTGCTCGATCTATCTGTCCAAGCCCGGCGGTTGGCTTGAGCTGTTCGCGACCGAAGGTCTGAACCGCGCCGCGGTCCACGCGACGCGACTCAAAATGGGCGAAGGCATCATCGGCGACATCGCGCTGAACGCGCGGCCGTTGAACTTGTCAGACGCGCCGCAACACCCAAGCTTCTCCTACCGCCCGGAAACCGGCGAAGACCCGTACCAGTCGATGCTGGGCGTGCCGATCATCCGCAGCGGCGGCACGACGGTCGGCGTTCTCGCCGTTCAGAACAAAACTCACCGCCACTACGGTGACGAGGAAGTTGAAGCACTTCTGACCGTCGCAACCGTGCTTGCCGAACTCGTCGTCTCGGGTTCCCTCGTCGACCTCGCCGAAATCGACATCGGCCCAAAGCACGACAGGCCGTGGCGCGGCCAAGGCGTCTCGTTCTGCGAAGGCATCGCGATGGGCCGTGCGGTGCTACACGAACCGCGCGTGAAGGTCGAAAAGCTGATCGCCGACGATGTGATCGCCGAGCGTGACCGCCTCGACAGCGCGATCATCGATCTGCGCAAGTCGATCGACGCAATGCTGTCGGCTGACGACACTGCGATCGCCGGCGAATCGCGCGAAGTGCTTGAGGCCTACCAGATGTTCGCGCACGACCGCGGATGGACGAACCGCCTGCGCGAAGCGGTAACGTCGGGCTTGACCGCCGAAGGCGCGGTCGAACGCGTGCAAAACGACACCCGCGCGCGCATGGCCCGCCAAACCGATCCGCTGATGCGCGAGCGTCTGCACGATCTCGACGATCTTGCGAACCGTCTGTTGCGCCACCTGATGGGCAAAGCCGGCACCT
This sequence comes from Micropepsaceae bacterium, assembly GCA_046153995.1. Taxonomy (GTDB): domain Bacteria; phylum Pseudomonadota; class Alphaproteobacteria; order Micropepsales; family Micropepsaceae; genus SZUA-430. The sequence continues at coordinate 883 of JBJXEH010000250.1, read as the reverse complement.
CCGCGCACGAAGCCTTGCCCGCAGACACGGTGTTGTTCGCCCGCACGATGGGCCCCGCCGAATTGCTCGACTACGACCGCACGAAACTGCGCGCGCTGATCCTCGAGGAAGGCTCGCCCACCAGCCACGTTTCGATCGTGGCCCGCGCGCTCGATATCCCGCTGATCGGCCGCGTCGAGGGTGTCCTCGATCAGATCGAAGCCGGCGATTGGGTCATCGCTGACGGCGACACCGCCGAAATCCATATGCGCCCCGCACATGACGTCCGCGAGGCTTACCGCCACAAGCTCGCGCTGCGCGCGCAACGCCAGGCCGCGTACGCGGCGATGCGCCTGGTACCTGCCGTCACAAAGGACGGTGAGCGCGTGAAGCTTCTGATGAACGCTGGCCTGCTCGCCGACTTGCCCCATCTCGAAGAAGCTGGCGCCGAAGGCATCGGCCTCTTCCGCACCGAACTTCAGTTCATGATCTCGCACGAGATGCCAAGGCTGAAGCAGCTCGTCGATCTCTACTCCGCGGTTCTTGACGGTGCCGCCGGCCGCCAAGTCGTGTTCCGCACGCTCGATCTCGGCGGCGACAAGGTGCTGCCTTATGCGCGGCCTCTGAACGAAGAAAACCCGGCGATGGGCTGGCGCGCGATCCGCATGACGCTGGATCGGCCCTCGCTGCTGCGCCAGCAGTTCCGCGCCCTCCTCCTCGCGGCGGAGGGACGGCCGCTCAGCCTGATGTTTCCGATGGTCTCCGAGGTCGACGAGCTGGTTCGGGCGCGGGTGATCCTGGACATCGAGGTCGAACGGCTGTCGCGGGCCGGCGTTGCCACACCCGCGACGCTCCGGGTCGGTGCCATGATCGAGGTCCCGGCGCTTCTCCACCAGATGCCGGC
>JBJXEH010000249.1:0-27618 GCA_046153995.1 Micropepsaceae bacterium | reverse complement strand
ACTTGAGCAAAGACCAAAAGGCCGCCCACGGCCGCACCGCGATGCTGTTCTCGCGCACGAACTTCATGCTCTCGATCCCGATGCTGTTCTGCATGGTCGGCGGCGGCGTCAATGCGAACTTAGGGTGAGCGGATCGCGCATCGAATAGGGCAGGGGCTGTGCTCAAGGGCGCAGCCCTTTCTCGTTGAGGGGACCGTGACCGAAGAAGAATGGCGCGACATAGAAGAGACCGTGGCGGCCCACGACCCCGGCCGCCACGTCGCAACGTTCTTTGCGCCCACGCGCGCACGCAATCATCTCCTCGCGCTCTACGCCTTCGACCGCGAACTCGCCCACATCGGCGAAGCAATACGCGAACCGATGGCAGGCCACGTCCGCCTCGCCTGGTGGCGCGAACAGCTGGGCGTGGTCTACGACGGTGGCGCACCAGCATCACCGACGGGTCGCGCACTTGCCGAAGCGATCAAAACCCACACACTCCCTCGCGCGTTGCTGGACGCCGTGATCGACGCCCGCGCCCACGACCTCGACGAGACCCCATTCGCAGACGAAGCAGCCCTCGAAGCCCACGCTGACGCCACCACGGGCAACATCATGCGCCTGGCCGCGCGCGTTCTTCGCTTGGGCGACCGCGCCGACACGGCTGCACGCCATGCCGCTATCGCCTACGCATACAACGAACATATCCGCGATCTCGCCCAGTTCGCAAAGCTACGCCGCTGCCGCGTCCCGCTAGCGTGGCTGGCGGAAGAAAACTTGAACGCCGAGGACATCTTCGCGGCGACGTCGATGACGCCCGCTCTGCAGCGCATCGCGACCCGCGCGGCCACGCGCACAAAAGCGGCGCTCGCCGCAGCCAACGCCGCCCGCTTCCCGCCAAGCGCGATGCCGGCACTCAGCTACGCGACCCTCGCGCGCGTTACCGGATCAATCGCGCCCTGGCAACGCGTCACGCGCATAGTCTTGGCCACTCTGATGTGGCGCATTTGAGATCAGGTATAGCGCTTCGTGGCCCGCTGTTCGCCTTCATCCGCCGCTTGCGTCGCTGCGCCGCCATAGCCTGTCAACCTATCCGCTACGAACGGGTTCGTTCGCCGCTCGTTGCCGAACGTCGAGGTCGGTCCGTGGCCCGGGATGAACGTCACGTCGTCGCCGAGCGGCCAGAGTTTGCTCGTGATCGAGGCGATCAGTTGCTCGTGATTGCCGCGCGGAAAATCCGTGCGCCCGATTGAGCCAGCGAACAGTACGTCGCCCACGAATGCGATCTTTGCGCGCTTGTTGTGAATGACCACGTGACCGGGTGTGTGTCCCGGCGTGTGCGAGACGTCGAACGTCACGCCCTCAAGCGCCAGCGTGTCGCCGTCCTCGAGGTAGCGATCCGGCGTCACGTTGCGCCCGCCCACGATGCCATAGCGGCGCGAACTCTCCTCGATCTGATCGAGCCAGAACTGGTCGTCCTTGTGCGGCCCTTCGACGGCGACACCCGTCTGCTCGCGTAGCGCCGCTGCAGCGCCTGCATGATCGAGATGCCCGTGCGTCAACCAAATGCGTTTCAGCGTCAGCCCAAAATGCTTCAACGCCCCCGTGAGCGTATCCACGTCGCCGCCCGGATCGACGAACGCCGCATGCTTCGTCGCTGTGTCCCAGATCAGCGAACAATTCTGCTGCAAAGGCGTCACCGGAATGATGCGCAGCTGCATCTTCGGCTCGGGTGCGGATTGGCTCATGCGGATTCGATGTCAGCTTTCAAAGACACGTGCAAGCTACAAAGAAAAGGCCTCGCACCGATACGCGCGAGGCCCAGAAATGCTGGTGTAGATGCTGGTTAAACCTTCGTCCCCATCGGCAGCTTGTGCGGCGCTTTTCCAGTCGCCGCGATCAACGCGTTGGCGACTGCGGGCGCGATCACCGGCGTGCCGGGTTCGCCCACGCCGGTCGGCTTCTCGGTCGACGGCACGATGTGCACTTCGATCTTTGGCATCTGGCTCGCGCGCAGGATCGTGTAGTCGCTGAAGTTCGACTGATCGACGGCGCCGTTGGTGAGCGTTACGGCCTCGTGCAACGCAGCCGACAGCCCATAGCCGATGCCGCCCTCCATCTGCGCCGCGATCACGTCCGGGTTGACGGCGATACCGCAGTCGACGGCGCATACCACGCGATCGACGGTGAAGCTCTTGTCCGGCTTCACGGTCACCTCGGCGACTTGCGCGACGAACGAGTTGAACGACTCGTGCACCGCGATGCCGCGCGCCCTTCCTGCGCCGAGCGGCGTGCCCCAACCGGCCTTCTCCGCCGCCAGGTTCAGCACAGCCAGATGGCGCGGATGCTTGGCCAGCAACGAACGGCGGAGCTCAAGCGGGTCCTTTCCCGCCGCCCGCGCGATCTCGTCCAAGAACACCTCCGTCGCATAAGCCGTATGCGTGTGCCCGACGGAGCGCCACCACAACACCGGCACGCCTACCTTCGCGATGTGCAAGTCGACCGAGAGATTGGGAATGGCATAGGGCAGGGTGGACGCACCTTCGACCGCTGACGGATCGGGCTGACCGGGCGGCACGAACGGCGTGCCTGCCAAGATCGGTTGGCTGACGATGCGATTGGTCCACGCCGTGATGTTGCCTTGCGCGTCCAGTCCCGCACTCAAGCGGTGCAACACCATCGGCCGGTAGTAGCCGCCCTTGATATCGTCCTCGCGCGTATAGACCAGCTTCACCGGCTTCTTGCCGCCCCATGCCTTCGCGATCGCGACCGTCTCGGCCACCAGATGCGAGTCCGGTTGCGCACGCCGTCCGAACGAACCGCCCGCGTAGAGCGTGTTAATCTTGACCTGCTCGGGCTTCAAGCCCGCGACGCCCGCCGCGATAGGCACGTCCAGCGTCGGAAACTGCGACCCGAACCACATCTCGCAGCTCGTGTCCGTCAACAGCACCGTGCAGTTCAACGTCTCGAGCGGTGCGTGCGCAAGATAGGGAAACTCGAACTCTGCGCTCAACTTCTTCTTCGCCGCCTTCAGTGCCGCCGCGGCGTCGCCGTCGTTACGCACCGATTGGCCCGGCGAGTTCGCTAGCTTCTTGAAGTCGGCCATGATCTGCGCCGAGCCGCGCGTCTCGGCCTTGGTCAAGTCCCACTCGACCTTGAGCGCCTCGCGCCCCTTCATCGCCGACCACATGTCCTTGGCGATGACCGCGACGCCTTGTGGGATCTGTATGACCTCGACGACGCCGGGGAGCTTTTTCGCTTCGCTCGCGTCGAACGACTTCACGGTCCCGCCGAACTTCGGTGCCTTCATCAGCAGCGCGGTCACGACCTCTTTCGGATGATGATCGAGCCCAAACTTGGCACTGCCGTCTGTCTTCGCAGGCGAGTCCATCCGCGACGGCTTCTTGCCGACGTAAACGTAAGCCGACGCGTCCTTGAACGTCAGCATATCGACCGCAGGCGGCGTCACCTTCGCGGCGTCCGCGGCAAGCTCGCCGAACGTCGCCTTCTTCGCGCCGTCGGCCGTTTGCACGACACCTTTCTCGATCTTCAGCGTTGCCGCATCCGCGCCAAAACGCTTCGCGGCCGCCTCGATCAGCATCGCACGCGCACCGGCGCCGGCGTTGCGCATCTTCTGGTAGCTGTCCGCGATCGCGCTGGATCCGCCGGTGCCCTGCGCACCGCCCAACAGCGTGTTGCCGTACTTCGCCGCATCGGCGGGCGCGTGCTCAATGCGAATCTGGTTCCAATCGGCGTCCATCTCCTCGGCGACCAGCGTCGACAAGCCTGTCGCCGTTCCCTGTCCGAACTCGATATGCTTGATCAGCACGGTCACTGTATTGTCCGAGGCGACCCGCACGAACCAGTTAAGGGCGGCATCCACGGTGGGACCCGCAGCGCCCGCCGGCGGCTTGGACTCGCCACAACCGACGAGGAACCCTGCGGCACCCAGCGCCGTGACGCTGAGGAACATGCGCCGCGAAGGCTTGCGCAGATAATCGGCGAACCTGTCTTTGATCCGAACCTGTTCGTTCATGGGCTTTAGCCTTTCATAATGTCGGCCGCGCGCGCGACGGCGGCGGTGACACGGTGGTACGTGGCGCAGCGGCAAAGATTGTTGTCCATCGCCTCGACGATCTCGCCGGCGCTGGGTGCCGCCTTCTGCGAGAGGAAAGCCGTTGCGGTCAGCATCTGACCCGACTGGCACCAGCCGCACTGGACGACGTCCATCTCGCGCCATGCCTGGCGAACGGCCTCACCCGCTTTGCCGCTCACGCCCTCGACGGTCGTGACCTTCACGTTCTCGACCGCCGACATCGGCGTCATACAAGCCCGCGTCGCCGATCCGTCGATAAGCACCGTGCACGCACCGCACGCGGCGATGCCGCATCCGTATTTCGTGCCGGTCAAACCTTCATCTTCGCGAAGCACCCAAAGCAACGGACGATCGGCGTCGCCCGTGTAGGTGCGCTTCTGCCCGTTCAAAGTGTAATCCATGGCTCACTGTCCCGTGTTGCGACTCGGCGGTAGGCGTTGACGATGGTTGCAATTCTAGCCCAGTCTTTGCGTCCCCGCGTACCGCGCGTGGGTGGTATTTGTCAGATGGAGTCTCCGCTCATGATACGTGCGCCCTTGGCCTTCAGTGCTGCCCTGATACTGAGCAGCGCACCCGCGCTTGCCGCCGACGCGGTGCGGGGCGAGCAGCGCTTCAAATCGGTGTGCGCCACTTGTCGTTCGCTGGACCCCGCGCAGAAGAAGCTGGGCCCGCACCTGAAAGGCGTCGTCGGAAGAAAGTCCGCATCCGTCGAAGCGGCAAATTACTCCGCCTCGCTAAAGGCCGCCAACATCGTGTGGAATGAAACGGCGCTGGACGAGTTCCTGGCCGACCCGAAGAAGAAGGTGCCGGGCGCCGCAAAGCTCGTGAAGTTCGGCAACGCCCAAGACCGCGCCGACATCATCGCTTATCTGGCGACCGTGAAGTAGCAACCGCCAACGAAAAGACCCCGCGGCAATCGCCGCGGGGCCCCTGGGTGTTTCTAAGGCAAGAGGTTCCTTAGAACGTGAACATGAAGCGGCCTTGGATGATGTCGAATTCGGCATCGAGGCTGTTTTCGACCACATTCAACGTCAGCAGGTTGTCGGCTATGTTCGAGCGGCGCTCGATATCGACCATCGAGTACTCGCCCATGATCTTGAAGTTGGCATTCAAGTACCAGGTCAAGCCGACGTTCGTGACCGTTTGCTCGCCGCCACGGATGCCGCCTGCCGGCAACGCGAGCGAGAGATCGCCCTCGTTGAAGTTCAGGTTGAGGACGCTGTGACGCGCATGGAGCGACATGGCGCCCAACGAGCCGCCCATCGACCACGGTGAGGTGACCGAAGGCCCACGGAACACGGCGACGTTGTTGTTCGTCGCAGATGCTGCGTAGCGCTTGTTTTCGCCCGTGAAGATCCACTCGCCTTCGACATACCAGCCGTCGAACTCCGGATCGAGCGTCGCGCCCGGACGGTTCAGCGCCATACGGTACCATTCGCCCGCGACGTAGAAGTTTTCGAAGTTCGCGCCGAACTCGAAGCCGTAGGCGTTGTTGCTGCCGTCTTCGACCGTGATGTTGCCGGTATCGACGTAGCGATCGCCGCCGACGCGGATTTCCGGACGCTCACGAAGGCGAACGACGTTGTCGTCCTGGTTCATGATCATCGAACCGCTGGCGCCGATCTGAACGTTATTCACGCCGTCGCCATACAGCCGCCACGCGGCGCGGCCGAGCAAATGCGTGCTTTCGTCGTTGCCGGGGATGCCGGTGTGGTCGCCCACGGTAACCCGTTCGCCCGTGTAAGCGCCCGAGAACATGAAGTTGCTGCCCTGGTAGAAGAGGTTCTCTTTCTGCCAGGTGATTTCCACGCCGCGCCGCCCGTTGTCGCCGCCGAAGGCGCCGACGAGCGTCGTGATGATGCCCGCGCGTTCCATCGTCGTGAGGTCCGCCGACGACGTCGCGTCGTACATCGTCAAGATCGGCTGAATGGCGCCCAGATGGATGCGCGTGTCCGGGATGCCCGTGTAGCCGACGCGCATGATGTTGATGATACCGGAACCTTCGACACCCGAGCCGCCGAAGTCGAAGCGCATCTCGTAGATGAAGTCGCGGAAGAACCGGCCTTCGACGCCGAAGCGCACGCGGCGGAACACGGCACCCGAACCTTGGTCGCAAAGGACGTTCGTCGCATTGCAGAGGCCGGGCGCGCCGTAGGCGCCGCCGAAGTCGTTGGCGTCCTGGTCGAACGCGGCGACGTCGAACATGAAGCGGCCGCGGAACGACATCTCGAACCGTCCGTCGCCCGAGCGCACCGTCGGCCGACCGTCGGCAAACGACCACTGCACCGCATCTTGCGTCTGCTCGACCTTGTTCAGGCGAGAGCCCGTCGAGATTTTGTCGTCCTCGGACTCGCGCTCAAGACGCTCCAAACGAGCCTTGAGATCTTGAATTTCTTGATCGCGACGATCGTCTTTCGTCGACTTTCCGGCGTACGCGGGCGACGCAACCAGCATCACCGCAGCAAGGGCCGCCGACCCCAGCCAAATTGATTTCCGCATTTTGGAACACACCCCTTGTTAATGCCCGGCCTTTGTGCCGCCGCTCCATGACACATAAATGACAGCGGCATGACGTGTGTAACGCGGAGGGGTGCGCGTTGCGCGGGAGTGACGGTTGTATGCACAGCAATCTGCGCGCTCCAAGAAATGCGCATCTGCGGGTTGTGTAGGGCGGTTAGCGGCTCCCCAAATGCAGTTGCGGCGCCCGTCGGGCGCCGCGTCTGAAGCTGGAATAGTTTCCCATTTCTGGGCTTAGAGAGATGCCACCCATACGGCGCCGGCAAGCACGCAAAACGCAAACAAGGGCCACAGCGGGGCGAGCACAAAAAGATGGGATCGCATTAGCCATTACTCCTCAAAATTGACGCCGTGACATCGAAGCGACCTACGCTTTTCAGCTTGGGCGAGAGACCTCCTAAAGCCGTGGAATTATCCACAGTCTGTAATAATATGCACATTGTGCGCTTTGTGACAAGTGTGTGAACCGCACATTGTGCGCTTTTTTTCTGGAGGTAGCGGTCGCGCGGCCCGGCATGGTACTGAACGCATAGAAAAAAAGGGCGAGACAGGTGGGCAAATGATGAAGGGAAACGACTTCAAGCGGTGGCGCAAAACCCTTGATTTATCTCAGAAAGATGCAGCCGACGCGTTGGGTCTTAAGCGACGCGTTGTGCAGTACTATGAGAAGGGAGAGCGCGGCGGCGGCAAGCCCGTAAAAATTCCGCGTACGGTCCGTCTCGCGTGCTACGCGATCACGACGGGGATGGTCGATTACGAAGGGCCCGACAAAGACAAGAAGCCCGACAAGGCCAAAAAAAGTAAGAAGGCCGAATCACACGAGAACGGTCACGACGCAGAGAAGCGCGAGAAAGAGAATAAGAAAGCCAAGAAAAAGAAAAAAGACAAAGAAGAATAGACGCGCTGAATTTCTGTGAGAGCGGCCATGACGGGATACCGGTCCCGTCATGGCCGTTTTCGTTATCGGGCGACGTCTTCCGCGTAGCGCGGCTCAATCGCATCGACGCCGCGATAGACGGCGGTCAGCATCGGTGCGTTCACCTGCCGCACGGCGTCATCTACTGCCGTGCGGACGCACGAGCGATATTGTTGCTTCACCCTCAAGTCTCTGAACGAACGGCGGGGATCGCCGCCGCACACCTCGGACGCAGCCGAGCGAATCCGCCGGAGCAGCGTTTCCGCACCTGCGCGGTTTCCAAGGTTGAGGTCTGAGTACGTCACGTCGAGCGAGGGAACGTCGCCGCCGCTGACATTCGAAGCCTTCGCCGGCGCAAGTGCTGCAAACGCAGCCAGCGTCAACGCAGCCGCAAAGAGTTGGGTCTTCATTGGAGGTCTCTCTCTCGTCTACCGCTTGGGCGATGATCGCCTTCGTCGGCGGCGGGAGAAGGCCATCGCTCCACGACAAACAAACCGAGTTACGATGAAGGTAAAATGATGTTCGCCATATCCACAGCAAACGTGACGGCAAATCATCAGCAATGTTCGTTGCGCACAATTCGCCGCATGTGCATACGAAACGTTCGTGAAAGCGCTTTTATGGCGATCACGGATTCTTGAATCGCCGTTGCGATGACTGGCGCGCCTCGAAAAGTAATCCGAACCAGCGCGCATACCAGGGTTTCCGCCGGCGCATAGCTATCAGCGCATCGACGATTGCTGCGGAAACTTCGTCCGCCGAACGCATGGCGTTGACGCGCGCAACCTTTCGCTGGCGATCGTAGTAGGGAAGCACGGGCGCCGTCTCGCTCTTGTACGCGGCAAGCCGCCGCTTGAAGACCTCAGGATCGTCATCGCTGCGCACCGGTTCCCCGTTGGCCTTCGCATCGGCGGCGCGCTTCTCGACGCGCGTCACGAGTTCGTCCTCGTCGGCTTCCAAAACGACGACGGCGTCAACCCTGCGCTTCGTGCGGCGTAGCAGCCGATCCAACGCTTTCGCTTGCACCACTGTGCGCGGCACGCCGTCCAATATGAATCCGTTGGCGCAATCCGGCTCTGCGATCCGTCCGGTCACGATCTGCAAGATAACCCGGTCGGGGACGAGGCCGCCTTTGGCCATGATCGATCCGGCGCGGCGTCCCACGCGCGTGCCGGCCGCGACGGCGGCACGCAACATAGCGCCCGTCGAAAGGTGGGGGATGTTGTAGGTGCGGCTAAGGTAGGTTGCCTGCGTCCCCTTACCGACCGCGGGCGGACCAAAGATGACGATGATCATCACATGCTCCGTCCGGCTTCGGGAAAAGCGCGTGTATCGCTCAGGCCCTAGCCGAAGCGTCCGGTGAGGTAGTCTTCCGTGCGCTTAACCTTGGGCTTCTCGAACATCTCTTTCGTGTCGCCGTACTCGATCAACCGGCCCAGATACATGAACGCCGTGTTGTCCGACACGCGCGCGGCTTGCTGCATGTTGTGAGTGACGATGATCAGCGTGTAGCGGCCCTTCAGCTCGTCAATTAGCTCTTCGATCTTTGCCGTCGCGATCGGATCGAGCGCGGAACAGGGCTCGTCCATCAGAAGCACTTCCGGATTGCCGGCAATCGCGCGCGCGATGCAAAGACGCTGCTGCTGACCGCCGGAAAGGCTCAATGCGCTCTCGTTCAGCCGGCCCTTGACTTCGTCCCAAAGCGCCGCGCCACGCAAAGCCGCTTCGGCGGCTTCGGCGAGAAGCTTGCGGTTCGTGACGCCATCGACGCGCAGCGGGTAGATAACATTCTCAGTAATCGACATCGGAAATGGGTTCGGCTTCTGAAACACCATGCCCATGCGCTTGCGAAGCGCGATGACGTCGATGCGCGAGCCGTAAATGGGTTCGCCCTCTATCAGCATCTGCCCCTGGGTGCGCAGGCCGTCGATCAGGTCGTTCATGCGGTTCATGGAGCGCAGCAGGGTCGACTTACCGCAGCCCGACGGTCCGATCAGGGCGGTGCAAAGGCCCTTCTCGAAGTCCATATCGACATTCCAAAGCGCCTGAGTGGGGCCGTACCAGAGATTGTAGCTCTCGACCTTCAGTGAAATGCCCTGGCCGCCAGCGCGGACGTGATACGCGGTCGGATCGAATTTGTCCGCCATTAGTGCCCCCAAACCATCAGAACTGCCCCACTTGATAAGCCTTCTTCAGGCTGTTGCGTACGTAGATGGCGAAGGCGTTCAGCATCAAGACGAGCGTGATCAACAGCAGCGTCGTGACGAACACCATCGGCCGGCCGGCTTCCGAATTTCGCGACTGGAAACCGACGTCGTAAATGTGAAAACCCAAATGCATGAAGCTGCGTTCGAAATGCACGAATGGCAGTGTCAGGTCCACCGGCAGCTCCGGCGCCAGCTTCACGACGCCCACGATCATCAGCGGCGCGACCTCGCCCGCGCCGCGCGCCATGGCGAGGATCAGCCCCGTCATGATGCCGGGGGCGGCCCTGGGCAACACGATGCGCCAGATCGTCTGCCACTTGGAGGCACCCGCCGCGAGCGACCCTTCGCGCATCGACCGCGGTACGGCAGCGAGCGCTTCCTCGGTCGCCACGATCACGACAGGCACGGTCAGCAACGCCAGCGTCAGCGACGCCCACAGCATGCCGCCCGTACCGAATGTCGGCGTCGGTAGCTTCTCGGGGAAGAAGATCTGGTCGATCGACCCACCCAGGATGTAGCAGAAGAATCCAAGACCGAAGACGCCGTAAACGATCGACGGCACACCGGCCAGATTGTTAACGCAGATGCGTATGAACGAGACGAGCGCACCCTGTTTCGCGTACTCGCGCAGATAAAGCGCCGTGATCACACCGAACGGCGCAACCGCGAGGCTGAGCAGCACCATCATCGTCAGCGTGCCGACGAGGGCAGGGAACACGCCGCCTTCGGTGTTGGCCTCACGCGGTTGACCGGTGATGAACTCCGCCCAACGCGAACCATAGATCGACCATTTCTCATCCGTCGACATGTCGTTCGCACGGTAGAGGCGAATGAAACGCGACACCGGCAGGGTCTTCGTCTGACCGTCTACGGCCTCAAGCGTCGCGGTGAAGGTTTCGTCGGTTTGGCGCAGCTTGGAGACTTTCTGCTCCAGCGTCTTGTAGCTTGCCTCTAAAACCGCCGTCCGCTTCGCGACATCTGCCTTTACGGCCGCAACCTCTGGGCTTGCCGGTCCATAGTCCAGTTCGGCGCGCTTGATATCGAGGCGCATCGCTTCGATCTCGTGGTTGAGACCTGCGATTTCTACCTTTTCGAGCCGCTCGATCTCTTTGCGCCGTACCTCGGCTGCCTTGTGCGCCGCTACAACCTGCGCTGCAGTAGGCTCAGGCGTCTTCGTGCCCGAAAGATCGATCTCCTTGATGCGGCCGATGAACGGACCCCATTCGACGCGCTCGATCATGTAGATGTCGCGCGGAAACGCGACGGACTTCTTGTCGAACTCCGATACCCAGACAAAGTCTTCGCCGAAGACGTCGTAGTTGCCGACGCGATAAAGCGTGCGCTCGGCGAGGCCCAGATCGGTCTCGATCTTCGCCTTCACGTCCGGCGTGGCCGCCTTTACGGCTTCTTCCGGCACCCTGTAGCTCTCGGCGCGGAAGACTTCACCGGCGACGATCTTGCCGTCACTACGCGTCACGACTTCGATCGGGCTCGGCCAGAACGTCAGCGCGCCGACATAGATCACGAAGGCTAGAAAGCCGATGATCATGGCGAGGCCGGTGACGAGGGCCGCGCCCATCAGCCAAACGAACGGCTCGCCGCGCGCGGCGAGGTCGCTGCGCGCCCGGCGGCGCACGATGACGGGGGTCGGAACGCTTCCGGCTGCTGCTGCTGTTGTCTCGGTCATGATCGCGCCCCCGGCCTACAGCTGCGCCGCGCGCTTGCGATAGCGCTGGCGGACAAGTTCGGCGATCGTGTTGATCACGAAGGTCATGGCGAAAAGCACGAGTGCGCAGAGAAATAGCGTTCGATACAGCGTCGAGTCGCGCACGGCCTCAGGCAGTTCGACGTTGATGTTCGCCGACAAAGTTCGCAGGCCGTTGAAGATGTTCACGTCCAGGATCGGCGTGTTGCCGGTCGCCATGACGACGATCATGGTCTCGCCGACGGCACGGCCAAGCCCTATCATGATCGCCGAGAACACGCCGGATGCGGCCGTCGGCAGCACGATCCACCGGGTCGTCTGCCAGCGCGATGCGCCGCACGCAAGCGACCCTGAGCGCAGATATTGCGGCACTGCGTTCAGCGCGTCTTCCGAGATCGTGTAGATGATCGGGATTTCGGCGAACGCGATCGCGAAGGCGACGACGAGCGCATTGCGCTGAACGTACGTATCGACCACGCCGCCGCGCACGTCGTAACCGTAATCGTTCAACAGCAGGGACAGGCCCCAGGCGAGGCCGAGCGATAGCACCAGAATGGCGAACCAGCCCAAGAGTTCGCGCGATGCCGCGACGACCTTAGGCATTTCGCGCAAATTCAGCCGATAAGCCGCGTTAAAAATGGGGCGGGTGCCGATGATTACGAACAGGAACGATGCAGGCAGCAGCATGAGAAACAGGAACGGTTGCCCCGATCCCTCGCCGCCGGTCCACCGCTTGAAGTCGCCGCCGAACAACGTAGCTTCGACGAGCGGACCAGCCTTGCTGCTTACCCACACCGCGAGCACGATGGCACCAAAATAGGCAATCAGCTTCGGAAACCCGTCGAGCACATTCGCGACCGGCTGAGGTAACAGCTGCCAGAAGAACGACAAAGTTATGAGTGTGAGCGGTATGACGCCGAAGGCTATGACGACAGCCGCAATCCAATTTTCCACGATGGGCGACAACACCAGCGCCGCGACGAAACCGACCACGACGGAAGGTAGGGTCGCCATCAACTCCATCACCGGCTTCACCACCGCGCGCGTGCTTGGTTGGACGAATTCGGAGGTGTAGATCGCGGCAAGCAGTGCGATGGGAATCGCCAGCATCAATGAGTAGATCGCGGCTTTGAACGTCCCGAAAATCAACGGAATGAGTGACAGCTTCGGCTCCGGGGCGTCCGTACCCGCCGTCGATTGCCACACATAGTCGGACTCGGGATAACCCTCGTACCAAACCTTGCCGAATAAAGACTGGAGGGTCGTTTCGGGGTGCGGAATGTTCACTGACCACAGACGCACGCCGCCGTTTTTGCCAATGGCAAGGACGCCGTCGTCTTTGGGCGCGAAGATCGTGGCCTGCAATCCGTTCGCATCGGGGGAACCCGGCAGCTGCAGCAGTGTGCGCTCCGTCGTGCCGTGCCGGATCCAAACGTTGCCCTTCGCGTCCGAGGTCGTGAACATGCGCGTGCGCTGGCTGACGCGAATGTCGGTGATCGCCGCCGCTTGCGGCGCGAAGTCTGCATGGACCTTGGTCCAAACGATGCCGTCAGTGGTGTCTTTCGTCTTGCGTTCGACGCCGAACCAGATCGCGATCGACCCGTTCGAGCCGCCGATGACGACGGAGTTCTCGCCGTTCATATAGCTGACGGCTGAAAGCTCCGTGCTGCCGTCGAGCGTCTTGATTGTCTCGGCTAGCTTCGGGTTGGCAAAGTCACGCGTGTTGTAGCGGTACAGCGTCCCGTCGCGCAGCGCGACCAGGACGCGGTCGCCCGGCGCGTTGAGCAGAAGCTTGATCACGCTCTCGGCCGGCACGCTGAGCGGAATCTCGGCGTTCGAGAGCTGCGTCGTCGCCTCGCCCGTCAGCATGTTCATTTCGCTGTAGGCTTGGCTGAGCCTTAGCTTGCCGGTCGCATCCAGCGTGACGAACGTCTTCAGCGGACGTTCTGCCGTGCCGCCGGAACGATAGTCCGCCTTCAGAATCGCAACGCCCGTCTCGGCGATCTGCACGGCGGGCTCCAACGACAGTTCGACGGCTGTCTTCCGGAATTGACCGGGGATGCGCGTGTAGACGGCCGTGCCGTCGGTCAAGTCGCGCTCGTCGAGCTTTTTGAGACCGGCGGGCACGAGACCGGCGGCGACCACTTGTGCCTTTAGGTTCAGCCGGCCGGTGCGAATTGTCCCGTCGGCGAATCCGAACAGAACGTCGTCGCCCTTGAGCGTACTTGCGAACGTCGAAGCCGCGATGGGGCCCAGGTCGAAGCTCGGTGCAGTGATCGTGGCGCCGGTCGCGACGTGAAACGCCGCCACATGGCCGTCAAGCGCGACGTCCACGCCGATGGTCTGCTGTTCGTCCATCTGTGTTTCGACAAACGGCTTGTCCGAAGCCTCGAGCGTATAGGTCTTCGTGCCCGTGACACTTCCGCCGTCGAGCAGCGGAAAGCTGACCCAAAGAAGGAACGCCATGATTGTGAATACGGCGATGATGACCAGCGTGCCGCCGATGGAGATGCCGTAACGCGCGAAAGCGTCGGTAAAGAGGACCGACGCCTTGGTTTTCTTATCGCGTTGATAAATGACCGACGCGGGGCGCCTTTGCTCGGGCGCCGCTTGCTCTACCTTCGCCATCGCTATCGAACCATCTATCCCACCCGGACATGGGCGTCCGGTGCCCCCTAAACCTTACACGCGCCCCCGCGCGGCAGAAAGCGCCGGCGGCCGTTAAGCCGCCGGCACCGGTACTCTCGCTTACTGCAGGCCCAGCTTCGAGCGGTCTTGGTTCGCGAACACGAACGGCATCGGATAGTAGCCGTCCTTGAGCACGACCTGCTGGCCTTCCTTCGACAGCACGTACTTCAAGAACTCGCCACGCAGCGGGTCAAGCGCCGCCGACGGGTTCTTGTTGACGTACACGTAGAGGAAGCGCGAAATCGGATACTTCCCCGAATACGCGTTCGCCTGGTTCGGCTCGTAGCACTGGCCGTCGCGGCCGGAAACAGAGACAGCCTTGACGTCAGCTGTCTTGTAGCCGATGCCCGAGTAGCCGATCGCGAACTTGTCGGATGCGACGCCCTGCACCACGGTCGATGAGCCAGGTTGCTCTTTAACAGTCGACTTGTAGTCGCCGTTGCCGAGGGCAACTTCCTTGAAGTAGCCGTAGGTGCCCGATGCCGAGTTACGGCCGAAGAGCGAGATCGGCTTGCCGGCGTATTCGCCGCTGAGGCCAAGTTGATCCCACTTCACCATGTCGGCGCCGCCGAGCGTGCGCGACGACGAGAAGATGCCGTCGATTTGCCCGAGCGACAGACACTTAATCGGGTTGTCCTTGTGGACGAACACGGCCAGCGCGTCGACCGCAACGCGGACTTCCGTCGGCTTGTAACCGTACTTCTTCTCGAACGAGTCGATCTCGGTCGAGCGCATCGGCCGCGACATCGGACCGAAGCCCGCGGTACCCGCGATCAACGCCGGGGGAGCCGTGGACGAACCCTTACCTTCGATTTCGATCTTTACGCCTGGATAGGCCTTGTTGAAGCCTTCGGCCCAGAGTGTCATCAGGTTGTTGAGAGTGTCGGAACCGATCGACTTCACGGTGCCGGACACGCCGGACTGCGACTGATAGGCCGGATAGCGCGGATCCAAGTCGTTCGCCGTGGCAATCGCGCCGATCGACACCGTCGCCAGCAGCGCTACCAAAGTTTTCTTGAGCATGAGAACCCCTTTGTGGTCGTCGATGTCCGGACGATCGAATGTCGACGTCCGTCACCGCGTGTGGACGTGAACCATGCGCCCGTGAACCTTTTGTGATGCTCCTGTCACAGAGTTATTGAGCGTCGCGGCGCCCTTTGCCGCGCGTCGGAAGTCATCAGAAATTCAATGAGTTACGCCGTGCGGCCAATGCGCACCTGACGGTCGAAGTTTTTGTGGATTGCCGTTTTTCGGGTCGGCGGGCCGGGGCGCTTGGAGCGGCAAGGGAGTAGCCGCTCCAAGCGGTTTTAGGCAGGGCTACATCGTAAACGCCGATGTTGCGAGGGCACAAGAACACCCGCAGCATGACGCCGGTGTGACGCCTTTGCGGACCTTTTTTGATCGCCAAAACTCAAATGTGAGTTTCACACATGTGACACGCATTCTTCACATCGCAATGCCAACGATTCTTTGTCGCTGGCTGTAACGATTCGGCCACGCGACACGATGGAGGTCTCACGCGATGGCGTTGGTATCGAGCTTCGACAGTCAGCAGGAACGCCTTTGGCCGCGCGCCGTGTCGCGGCATGTGGAACCGGCGCGTCCGCGGCGTCATCGAACGCTCTGGATATCCGACGTTCACTTGGGCTCGCGCGGATGCAAGGCAGAGCTTCTCATCGACTTCCTCAAGCATAACGATTGCGACCTCCTCTATCTCGTCGGCGACATTGTGGACGGCTGGCAGCTGTCGCGACGTTGGTACTGGCCCGAGAGCCACAAGGCAGTCGTCAACGAAATTCTGCGCATGTCGCAGTCGGGAACCCGTGTCATCTTCATCCCGGGCAACCACGATGAAATCTTCCGCGACTATGCCGGTCTTTGCTTCGCGGGCGTTGAGCTTGCGGAGGAAGCGATCCACGAAACCGCGGACGGCCGTCAGCTACTGGTGCTCCACGGCGACCGCTTCGACAGCGTCGTCACGCACGCACGCTGGCTCGCGCGGGCAGGGGATTGGGCGCATAGTCTCGCAATTCGCGCGAACGACGTGGTCGCGGCGGCGCGGCGCGGCCTCGGCATGCCTTACTGGTCGCTTTCACGCTGGCTTAAGAATCATGTGAAGGACGCGGTTGAGTTCATCGGCCGTTTTGAAGACGCGGTCGCCAAAGAAGCCGAGCGCCGCGGCGTCGATGGCGTGGTTTGCGGACATATCCACAAGGCAGAAATTCGCCAAATCGGCGAAATCGTCTACTGCAACGATGGCGATTGGGTTGAGAGTTGCACAGCCTTAACGGAAGACGACGCCGGAAATCTTGCGATTATCGAATGGAAATCCGCCGCGACGGAAATTCACGCGCGGAAGCCGGTGTTTGCACAAGCCGCCGAGTAACCGGCTCAAGCGGCGAATCGACGCGCGCCGACGCTCAATGTCAATCAATTGTGACAGTGATTTCCACAAGAGTGTTGCGGTGCTGTGCCTTGGCACTGCCGCCGACTGTGTAAAACTCCCCCCAACAAAAAAGAAGGACGTGGGGTGATCATGTACAAAGTGATCGTAAGCATGGCTGGCCGGAAAGAAGCCCACGCCTTCCCCGACAAGCCGAAGGCCATGAACTGCGCCGTACGTCTGCTGAAAAGCGAAGGCGACGAGATCAAAGTCACGATCGAAGACGCAACCGGCATCGTCTTCAACCACGCCGAAATCGCCCGCGCGAGCGAGGCGGTGCGGCTTTAGTTCCGCGCGGTACTCGCCGGTACGTAGTGCTTCGCGATCGCTTGCAGCGCCGCGATCTCGTTCGGGAACAGCTTGTCGAGCTTTACAAAGTCGCTCATCCGTCCGCGCCTGACCGAGCGCAGGATCGAGGCTTCCACGCCGCCATCCGCGCGCTTGATCATGCCGGCATCGCGCCACTCGTCGTCGGCGACGAGGCCTTCGTCCGTGCGGTGGGCGAGATGCGTCTTCACAGAGGCCTTGTCGCCGAACGCGGCGTTGTCGAGCGCGAACTCGCGGAACGTTCCGTTGCCTTCGTCTTTCGAGCAGATGATCATTGTCACTGGATTCCGTTGTTCTTGTTCTACCCACCGGCCCGCGGGAGTTGACCTCCCGCTGGGCCTATTCGCTTGTCGCGGTTAGCTGCAGCCGGTCGTCGTTCCGCAGCTGTCGCACTTCAAGCAGGTGCCGTTGCGCACCAGCGTGAAGTTCCCGCAGTTCCCGCACGCATCGCCCTCGTAGCCCTTGATGCGGGCTTCGGCCATCTTGCGCGCACGCAGGTGGGCGGTCGAAACCGTCACCTCGCGCTCGACGGTCTCGATCGCGTGCGCGACCGGGTTGGCGAGTGCGCGCCGCGCTTGGGCGTCTAGCGCAAGCTCGCTTGCCGTCGCCAACATCATCTGCGCCGGATCCATCTTCACGGCAGCGCCGCCTTCGACGACCAAGAGCTGTTGCGGCATCTGACCGCGCACCAGACCCGCCGACACGATCCGCGCGGTGCTCTGCGCGGGTGTTGCAGGACGCTTGCCTTCGGAATCGCCGCCGCCGATTTCGCTATCGCCGGGGATGACGTGCGCCAGGTCGTGACGCCCGAGATACGACACGGCCAGTTCCCGGAACACATAGTCGAGGATCGACGTCGCGTTCTTGATCGCTTCGTTGCCCGTCACCATGCCGGCCGGTTCGAAGCGCGTGAACGTGAACGCTTCGACGAACTCGTCCAGCGGCACGCCGTACTGCAGCCCGATCGAGATCGCGATCGCGAAATTGTTCATCAAGCTGCGGAAGGCGGCGCCTTCCTTGTGCATGTCGATGAAGATTTCGCCGATGCGGCCATCATCGTATTCGCCGGTGCGCAGGTAAACCTTGTGACCGCCGACAGTGGCCTTCTGCGTGTAGCCCTTGCGGCGATGCGGCAGCTTCTCGCGGTCGCGCTTCGTGATCTCGATCACCCGCTCCACCACGCGTTCGGCCAGCGCTTGCGCGCGCGCGCCTTGCGCCATATCGGGCAACGCGTCGACGAGATCGTCCTCGTCGTCGTCGGTCGTCAGCAGCGATGACGCGAGCGGTTGCGAGAGCTTCGACCCGTCGCGGTACAGCGCGTTCGCCTTGAGTGCCAGCTTCCACGACTTCATGTAGGCGTCGGCGCAATCCTTCACCGTCGCCGACATCGGCATGTTGATCGTCTTCGAGATCGCACCCGAAATGAACGGCTGCGCCGCCGCCAGCATCAAGATGTGGCTGTCGACCGACAACGCGCGCTTGCCGAGCTTGCCGCACGGGTTCGCACAGTCGAACACCGCCAGGTGCTCCTCCTTGAGGTGCGGTGCGCCTTCCAGCGTCATCGCCCCGCAGCAATAGAGGTTCGCCGCGTCCACTTCGGCCTTCGTGAAGCCGACTTCGAGCAACAGGTTGAAGTCCGGCGCATCCAGCCGCTCCGGCGCAAGGTTCAGCGTCTTCCGGCAGAACTCTTCGCCCAGCGTCCAACGGTTGAACACGAATGAAATGTCGAATGCAGTCGCGAGCGAAGCCTCGATGGCGCCGAGTTCCTTGTCCGTGAAACCCTTGAGCTTCAGCCATTCGTGGTTCACGCCCGGCGCGCCTTTCAACGTGCCGCGGCCGACCGCGTAGTTGATGATCGCGTCCGTCTGTTCGGGGCGATAGCCGAGCACGCGTAACGCTTCCGGCACCGACTGGTTGATGATCTTAAAGTAGCCGCCACCAGCCAGCTTCTTGAACTTCACCAGCGCGAAGTCGGGCTCGATACCCGTCGTATCGCAGTCCATCACAAGCCCGATCGTGCCGGTCGGCGCGATCACCGTTGTTTGCGCGTTGCGATAGCCATAGAGCGCGCCTTGCGCCAACGCCTCGTCCCACGATCCGCGTGCGCGATCGATCAGACCCTCATAGCCCGTCGCCGGCATCTCGATCGCGTTCAGCGGCACCGGTTTGATCGACAGCTTCTCATAGCCGTCGACCGCGCCGTGTGCCGCGCGGCGATGGTTGCGGATCACGCGCAGCATCTGGTCGGCGTTCTTGGCGTAGCCTTTGAACGCGCCAAGCTCACGCGCCATCGCAGCCGACGTCGCGTAAGAAGCGCCCGTCATCAACGCAGCCAAGGCACCCGCAACGGCGCGGCCCTGCTGCGAGTCGTAGGAGATGCCCGATGTCATGAGCAAGCCGCCGATGTTGGCATAGCCGAGGCCCAGCGTGCGGTACTCGTAAGATAGCTGCGCGATTTCCTTCGACGGGAACTGCGCCATCATCACCGAGATTTCGAGCACGATCGTCCAAAGCCGGACGGCATGCTCATACGCGGCTACGTCGAACACCTTGCGCCCCTCCGGCCCGTCCTTGCGGAACGCCATCAGGTTCAGCGAGGCCAGGTTGCACGCCGTGTCGTCGAGGAACATGTACTCCGAGCACGGGTTCGACGCGCGAATCTGGCCGGAGTTCGGGCAGGTGTGCCAATCGTTGATCGTGGTGTGGAACTGCAGACCCGGGTCCGCGCACTGCCACGCGGCTTCGGCGATCTTGCCCCACAGGTCGCGCGCCTTCAGCGTCTTGTGCGGTTTGCCGTCGATGCGGCGCGCCAACTGCCAATCGGCATCCTGCTCGACCGCGCGCAAGAAGTCGTCGGTCACGCGCACCGTGTTGTTCGAGTTCTGGCCGGAGACGGTGTAGTACGCCTCGCCGTCCCAATCCGTGTCCATGACGGGAATGTCGATCGACGTGTAACCTTGGCGCGCAAACTGGATCGCGCGCTGCACGGCGTTCTCCGGAATGTGTACCTTGCGGGCCGCTTTGATCTCGCGCTTCAAGGCGGGGTTTTGCTGCGGATCGAAGCAGGCGTCGCCATCGGCCGAGCAATTCACGCACGCTTTGATGATCAGGTTCAAATGCTTGTTCAGCAGCTTCGAGCCGGCGACGAGCGACGCCACTTTCTGCTCTTCAATCACCTTCCAGTCGATGAAGGCTTCGATGTCCGGATGATCGGCGTCCACGATGACCATCTTCGCCGCGCGGCGCGTCGTGCCGCCCGACTTGATCGCGCCGGCAGCGCGGTCGCCGATCTTGAGGAAGCTCATCAGGCCGGAAGATTTGCCGCCGCCCGACAGCTTCTCGTTCACGCCGCGCAGCGCCGAGAAATTGGAACCCGTGCCCGAGCCATATTTGAACAGGCGCGCCTCACGCACCCAAAGGTCCATGATCCCGCCTTCGTTCACCAGGTCGTCCTTGATCCCTTGAATGAAGCAAGCGTGTGGCTGCGGATGCTCGTAAGAGCTGGCTGAAGCGGTGAGTTCGCCTGTCCAATGATCGACATAGTGGTGGCCCTGTGCCGGACCGTCGATGCCGTACGCCCAATGCAAACCGGTGTTGAACCACTGCGGGCTGTTCGGCGCCGCCATCTGGGCTGCCAGCATGTAACGCATCTCGTCGAAGAACGCGCGGGCATCGCTCTCTTCGTCGAAGTAGCCGCCCTTCCAGCCCCAGTATGTCCACGTACCTGCAAGGCGATCGAACACCTGACGCGCGCTCGACTCGCCGACCGCCTTCGGTTCGTCCTTCAACTTCTTGATCGCCGCATCATCCGGCGCGTGACGCCACAGCCACTCCGGCACCTTGTCTTCGGCAACGGGCTTCAGTTTCGCGGCGATACCCGCCTTGCGAAAATATTTTTGCGCCAGCACGTCGGACGCGACTTGGCTCCAACGCTCAGGCACTTCGATGTTCTCTTGGCGGAAGACGACCGAACCGTCGGGATTGCGTATCTCGCTCGCTGTCGTGCGGAACGAAATGCTCTCGTAAGCCGATTGCCCGTCAACGGTGAAAACGCGGTCGATGCGCATGCGTGAAGCCCCTCTAAGTGCCCTTGGGTGACAACTGTTCCCTGAAGGCCTTGATGTGTTTGGAGCTCTTGGGACCGGGCTTCGCGCGCTTCACCAAAGTCCCCCGCGCGGGTCAGTCCCTGGCGCCCAAAAATCTTGGCTAACAGGGACCCCTATCTAGTACCTACATTTTGATCGCTGCAACAGATTTAGTGTTAATGAGCGTTAGCAAATACCAGATTTAGTAGGTGCGCAGAATCGTTTCTGTGGACATCGATTTCGATGCCGCAATGCCCAGAAAGGGCCACAGGATGCCCACAGAACAGGGCACATATGCCGACGCGAAACCCGCCCGCTGACCGCACGACGCAAGTGCGTTTTCGCTCCCACGACGGGAATCGATGTCAGAGCGAAAGCATGCACCGATTCTAGCGGAGCGTGAAAATGAGAATCGGTGACCCAAGCGAAAGTGACAGATTCCCGTGCGCGACAACCCGCACAGAAACGGCATAATGCGGATTCTCTAGGCCTTACCTGAGCCGCAATTGTGATGTCACTCGCGCTCAGCTTTCCAGTGACCGAACCGGGAGTTATTGATGCGGGCGTGGCGTTTGTTTGACCGCGGGTTTTTTGCGGCCTCGTTTATCGTTCTCTTTCTGCTCAGCGTTGCCGCCGCCGATGCCCGCGGAATCTGGCCGCACGAAGGCTCCGACCTCAAACCCGATCCCACGATCAAGTTCGGTGTCCTGCCGAACGGCATGCGCTATGCGATCAAGCCCAACCGCAATCCCGAAGGCACGGTGACGCTCAAGCTGCGCATTGCGGCGGGCTCGCTGCATGAGAACGAGAACGAGCGCGGCGTCGCGCATTTTTTGGAACACATGGCCTTCAACGGTTCGCAGAATTACCCCGAAGGTGAAATGTTCCGCGCGTTGCAGCGTATGGGCATCCAAATCGGTTCGAATGCGAACGCGGCGACTGACTTCGACAACACGTCGTTCACGATCTCGCTGCCGAGTGTGCGCCCGGCGACGCTCGACACCGGCTTCAACATTATGCGCGAGATGGCCGACCGCCTCACGCTGTCCGAGCAGGCGATCAAGAACGAGCGCGGCGTGATCCTCTCCGAGGAACGCTCGCGCGACACGCCGGGCCAGCGCGCAAACGAGTCGCAAATCCGCATGCTGTTTGCGGGCCAAAAGTACCCGACGCGCTTCCCGATCGGCGATACCAACTTCATCAAAAAGGCCGGGCCCGCCGAGCTGCGCAGCTTCTATGAACGCTACTACCGGCCGGAGCGGTCGCTTCTCGTCGTCTCCGGTGATGTGAACGCCGCCTTGATCGAAGCGAAAATCGCCGCCGTCTTCGGCTCGTGGAAGCCCGCCGGCCCCCTACCGGCGGAGGACTTCGGCAAACCGAAACCGCGCGGCCTCGAAGTCGCGCAGTCGATACAGCCGGGTCTCGATGAAAGCTTGGTCTTGAGTTGGGTGACGCCCGAAGACACGCGGCAGGATTCGACTGCACGCCGCCGCGAGGTGCACGCGCGCCTCGTCGCGTTCACTGTGCTGAACCGTCGCTTGAGCAAGCTCGCGCGCCAAGGCGATGCACCATTCATCGAAGCCAATATGGGCCGCGAACAGATCGGCGGGGCAGGGGTCGTGCATTCGCTCCAAATCCGCACGAAGGCCGGCGAATGGCAAAAGGGCCTCGCCGCCGCCGAGCAGGAACTTCGCCGCGCACTCGTGCACGGCCTCCAGCCGGCCGAGACCGACCGCGAGGCGCTGGAACAGCAATCGCCCTACAAGCTCGTCGCCGCGAACGAAAACACGCGCTCGAACGCCGACGTCGCCACCTTGATCATGGGCTCGCTCGAAGCAAACCGCATCCCGACGGACCCGAGGACCGATCTCGCGCTGTATTCGGCCAGCATCAAGGGCCTGAAGGCGCAAACAGCGACGCAAGTGCTGAAAGCTTCCGCCGGAAACGGCGCAGCGCCGCTCATCTTCTTTACGAGCTCGCAAGCACCCGCTGGCGGTGCCGATGCCATACGAGCAGCCTATCTCGCCAGCATGAAAGTGCCGGTCACCGCCCCGCCGGCCAGCACCATCAAAGAGTTCAGCTACCGCGACTTCGGCCCGAAGGGCGCCGTCGCCGAGCGACGTACGCTCACCGATTTAGGCGCCACGCTGGTGCGCTTCCAAAACGGCGTGAAGTTGAACGTCAAGTCGACGACCTTCGAAAAGGACAAGGTCAGCGTCATCGTGCGCTTTGCCGGCGGCTATCTCGCGTTGCCCAAGAACAAGCGCGGTGTCGCCTGGGCGCTGCCGTTCGCGTTCGTCGAAGGCGGCTTAGGCAAGCTCACGATCGGCGAGTTGGAGCAGACCGAACCCGGCCACTTCGCCGGGATCAACCTCGACCTCGATGAAGACGTGTTCCAACTCTCCGGCGACACGGTCGAGCGCGACGTGCTGCTGCAGCTGCGCGTGCTGGCCGCGTTCTTTACCGACCCCGCCTACCGTCCCGACGGCTTGCGCCGCTTGCAGTCGGCGGGCGATGGCCAAATCCGCGAACAAACCGCAGCGCCTATGGGCGTCCTCGCGCGCGAGATCCCGGCAATCGTCCACGACGCCGACCCGCGCTGGGCCCCGCCGTCGCTCGACGAAATGCGCGCCCTCACGATGGACGACATCAAAGCCACGATCACACCTTCGCTCGCCGGCGCGCCGGTAGAGGTCACCATCATCGGCCACGTGAAGGTCGAAGACGCTATCAATGCGACGGCGCAAACGTTCGGGGCGCTGCCGCCGCGTCCGGCGTCGTTCAAGCTGCCCGACGGCGCGCGCGAGGTGCGCTTCCCGGCCAAGCGCCGCGCGATCGAACTGCGCCACAACGGCCGCGAAGACCAAACAGCAGTCGCCGCCGCGTTCCCCGGCCCCGACGTCTTCAGCGACGTCCGCCGCGAACGCGCCCTCGCGATCATGAGTGAAATCCTGCAGCTGCGCCTGCTCGACGAAGTGCGCGAGAAGCAGGGCGGCACCTACGTGCCGTTCGGCACCGCCTATTCGTCGCAAGCGCTGAAGGGCTACGGCTATATTTTGGCGGGCGTCGAACCGAAGCCCGACGCGGTGGATCAGTTCTTCACGACGCTCGACGAAATCGTGCTGGAGTTGGCAAGCGCCCCGGTTTCGAAAGACCTCCTCGAACGCGCCCGCAAGCCGGTGCTCTACCAGCACTACGCCTCGGAATCGACAAACGCCTACTGGATCGGCGCGCTCCAAGACATCCAATCCGATCCGCGCAACCTAGACCGCGTTCGAACGGTGATGGACGACTACGCAACCATCACCGCGGAAGAAGTGGCGGCGGCGGCGAAAGCTTTCTTGGACAACAAGCGTAGGGTAGACATTCGCGTCCTCCCACGTTGAAGGGAAAGCCTGGGAGCGCTGGCTTCCAGCCGGCTCTTTTTTGCGTTGGGAGTTCGACAAGAAGTGCCGGCTAGAAGCCGGCGCTCCCAGGCACTCACTCCACGTACGCGTGCCAATTCCCCTCATCATCGCGCACCCGCAAACCCTCATCCCCGCGCTCCACATCGCAGAGCTCTAAGTTCGCTTTTGCGTGCCCGCCCGGAATGTCGAGCACGTAAGAGGGTAGGGCGATGCCGGACACGCGTCGCCGTAACTCGCGCATTAGCGCCTGGCCCTCCGCAATCGTTGTACGAAAATGAGACGTACCCGGCGCCAAGTCGGCGTGATGCAAATAATACGGCTTGATCCGGTTGCCGACGAACGCTCGCATCAAGTCAGCCAACGCATCCACACTATCGTTCACGCCGCGCAGCAGCACCGACTGACTGAGCATCGGGATGCCGGCATCCACAATCCGCGCAATCGCCGCCTGCGCCGCCGGCGTGAACTCCCGCGCATGGTTCGCGTGCAGCGCCACATAGGTCGCGGCCTGCTTCGTCTTTAGCGCGCGAACGAACTCGTCGCTCACCCGCTCCGGATCGACGACCGGTACCCGCGTGTGCCAGCGCAACACTTTGACGTGGTCGATTGCCGCCAACCGTTCCGTCAACTCGGCCGCCCGCCGCGCGGTCAGCACGAACGGATCGCCGCCGGTCAAAATCACCTCGGAAATCTCGACATGCGCCGCGATGTAATCGATCGCCCGATCGAGCGCGGGCGGCGTCAAGCCCGGCTCGCGATCCGGGCCCACCATCTCGCGCCGGAAACAGAAGCGGCAATAGACCGGACAAACATGCACGATCTTGAGCAGCACGCGATCCGGATAGCGATGCACGATCCCCTCGACCGGCGAATGCGCTTTGTCGCCGATGGGATCGACGGACTCCTGCGGCAACACATGCAGCTCGCGGGCGTCCGGCACAAACTGCCGCGCGATCGGATCGGCCGCATTCTCGGCATCGATCAGCGCATCCATCGCCGGCGTGATCGCAACCGCGTACTTTGCGGCAACACGCTGAAGCGCCTCAGCTTGCGAAGACTCGACAAGTCCCGCGTCCACCAAATCGCCAACGGTCTTCAACGTGCGCGCGCTCATGTACGCCCCACCGGCGGTGTCCAAAGCACGTGCTCGATAGAAGGCGCGCCTGTTGCAAGCATCACAAGTCGATCGAACCCCAGCGCCACGCCGCTGGCCGCAGGCATCTCGCGAAGCGCCGCCAGAAAGTCCTCATCGATCGGATAACGTTCGCCATAGATGTGCTCTTTCTCCGCCATCTCGTGCTCAAAGCGCCGGCGCTGTTCTGTCGGATCGGTGAGCTCACCAAACCCGTTCGCCAATTCCACCCCGCAAACATAGACCTCGAACCGCTCGGCAACCCGCGGATCGCGCGCCGACGCCCGCGCCAGCGCTGCCTCCATGCGCGGATACTCGTCGAGGATGGTGATCCGCTCAAACCCGAGCCGCGGCTCGACGCGGTCGCTTAACACGCGGCTGAAGATATCCGACCACGTATCGCCCGCCGCGACATGAACGCCTGTCCGCGCCGCTTGCGCCGCCAGCGCCGCGCAATCGCCGTGTTCCGGCGTCAACGTCGCGAGCAGATCGATGTCCGCATGGTGTTGAAAAGCGTCCGCCACCGAAATCCGCTCCGGCTCCGCAGACGCCGCAACCGAACGTCCGCGATAGGAGAGGGCGCTCGTTCCCGCCGTCTTCGCCGCCAACCGGATTAGCGAAACGCAATCGGCTATCACGGCATCATACGTTTCCTCGGCGCGGTACCACTCCAACATCGTGAACTCGGACACGTTCACCGGCGCATGCTCGCGATTGCGGAATACGCGCGCGAAATCGAAGATGCGGCGCTCGCCGGCCGCCAGCAGTTTCTTGCACGCAAACTCCGGCGACGTGTGCAGATAGTATCGCTGAGCCGATCCATCGCGCTGGGTCGCCTCACTCGCAAACGCATGCAGATGCGTCTCGTTGCCGGGCGACACTTGCAGCTGCGCACACTCGACCTCGACGAAACTTTGTGCCTCGAAATGCGCACGAAGCGCTGCCTTCATCCGGTTGCGCGCCAGCAAGAAAGGCCGCCGGTCAGCGTGCCTTTCGCGCGCCCACCAAGGTGAGTGCGTCACCACGGCTTGAACCGCACGTTTCTGCCACCTTGGCGGCACGCCCCAGCGCTGCTATCACCCCACGCAAATTCGTGCCCGGTGCGCCGGCCCAAGCGGCCAGGTTTGAGCCGGGCGCTCTCATTTGAGGAGTCTCGCGTGGTTTCGGTCATCGCCAGCAACGTGCGTAAGGGCAACATCATCGATAAGGACGGCAGGCTCTATGTCGTTCTGACGGCGGAGAACTTTCACCCCGGCAAGGGCACGCCCACCACGCAGATCGAAATGCGCCGGATCAGCGACGGGGTCAAGGTAAACGATCGCTACAAGACGACCGACAGCCTCGAGAAGGCGTTCGTCGATATGCGCACGCACAACTACCTGTACAAAGACGGCGACGCCTACGTCTTCATGGACCCGGAAAACTTCGAGCAGGTGCACGTCTCGACCGACATTTTGGGCGACGGCGTGAGCTACCTGCAAGAAAACATGGAAGTGACGCTGAGCCTGCACAACGGCTTGCCGATCTCTATCGAGTTGCCGTCACGCGTGGTGCTGGAAATCACCGACACGGAACCGGTCGTCAAAGGCCAAACCGCCTCGTCCTCGTTCAAACCGGCAATGCTCTCGAACGGCGTGAAGACGGCGGTGCCACCGCACATCAACGTCGGCACGAAAGTCGTCGTCAACACGGAAGACGGCAGCTACGTCGAACGCGCGAAGGACTAGCCGCCGACAACGGGTTCGGTTGCGAGGCAGCTTTTAAACACGAAGGACGGTAAGTAGCCACGAAGGTTCACCAAGAACCCTCGGGTACGTAGAGTCCTGCGCCTCGTTGCGAATATATTTGGGCGCGTAGCGCCCATACTATCTTCTTCGTGAACCTTCGTGGCTACTTACCTTCCTTCGTGTTAAAAATCTAACTCAGCACCGCACAGGCGGTTGGAGTTGTACCCGATGCCCTCAGCGTGGCTTTCGTTCAAAGAACGGCTGACGATCCCCGCGATCGCGGCGCCTATGTTCCTCGTCTCCGGTCCGAAGCTCGTCACCGCCGTCGCGAAGGCGGGCATGGCAGCGGCGTTCCCCGCGCCGAACGCGCGCACGATCGAGGAGCTCGA
>JBJXEH010000248.1:0-5812 GCA_046153995.1 Micropepsaceae bacterium | reverse complement strand
GCGGTTTTGCCGGGGTTTCGGGGCTTGCTTCGGGGGCCTTCGCCCTATAGAAACCGCCGTTCCGCGCCCTTCGTCTATCGGTTAGGACTCAAGATTTTCAATCTTGCAAGAGGGGTTCGACTCCCCTAGGGCGCGCCAGTCTTCACGCAACCGCCGCGTCGCGGATCATCGCTTGGACGCGCAGGTTTCCGTTCCACTCTTCCGCCTTTAGCGACGCTGCGATGTGCAGCGGGCGGCCTTTGCTGTTGAGCAGTGTAGGGCCGAGTTCGGATTGCAGTGCGCGGAAGGCGATGGCGTTCAGGCGTGCGCCGTCGGCCGATGTGAGGACGCAGCGGACGTGCTGCTCGCCGACGATGGCGGCGAAGTTCACCTTGACGGCGGGGATGGCGAACAACGGCTCCGGATTGCCGGCGCCGAATGGGCCGCAGCGGGCGATGAGCGCGCAGAGATCGGCTGTCGCGCCGCCCGGCGAGACAGCGCCGTCGAAGGTTAAGTGTTTGCCTTCGGATGCGGCCGTGCAGTCGGCGCCGAGGGCCTCGCCCAGGAACGCGGCGAGGGCTTCGATGCGGCCGGGCTCGATTGTGAGTCCCGCCGCCATCGCGTGGCCGCCGCCATTCACCAGGACGCCTGCTTCGCGCGCGGCGACGATGGCGCTGCCCAGATCGACGCCGTTGACGGAACGGCCGGAGCCTTTGCCGACGCCCTCGTTGATTGCGATCACGATAGCGGGTTTGCCGTAGCGCTCCTTCAGGCGGCCCGCAACGATGCCGATGACGCCCGGGTGCCAGCCTTCGCGGCCGACGACGATGACCGGCGCGCCACGGATTGCGGCGTCGTGTTCGACGGTGGCGATGGCTTCGTCGAGGACGCCTTGTTCGATCTCTCGCCGTTGCTGGTTCAGCACGTCGAGTTCGCGCGCGATGGCCGCCGCTTCATCCGCATCGTCGGTCGATAGCAAGCGCGCGCCGAGATCGCAGCGCCCTACCCTTCCGCCGGCGTTGACGCGGGGGCCGAGCACGAAGCCCAGATGGTAGGGCTCGAGCTTGTCTTTCAAGCCTGCCACATCCATCAACGCGGTGATGCCGGCAACGGACTCGCGCGCGCCGACGAGGCCGCGCATGACGAACGCGCGGTTGACGCCCGTGAGCGGTACGACATCGGCAACGGTGCCGAGCGCTACGATGCTCAACCACTTGCGTAGGTCCGGCTCTTCGCGCACGCCGAACCAACCGATGTCGCGGAGCGTGCGGTTCAACGCGACGCAGAGCAGGAACGCCACACCCACCGCTGCGAGCTGGCCCAAGTCCGACGTGTCGTCGTGGCGGTTCGGGTTTGCGATGGCGAACGCTTCGGGCAACGTTTCGCCGGGCAAGTGGTGGTCGCAGATGACGACGTCCGCGCCTTCGGCCTTCGCGGCGGCGAGCGCGGCGTGGGCTTGCGTGCCGCAATCGACGGTGACGATGACTTTCGCGCCGTCGCGCGCGAGTTTCGTCATCGCCGGAATGTTCGGGCCGTAGCCTTCGCTAATCCGATCAGGGATGTAGATGGTGGCATCAGCGCCCGCGCCGCGGAGGTAGCGCGCGAGCAGTGCCGATGAGGTCGCGCCATCAACGTCGTAGTCCCCGAAGATCGCAATGCGTTCGCCCTTCTGCACCGCGTCGGCAAGGCGCGCAGCGGCGGCGTCCATGTCTTTGACGATGCTGGGGTTCGGAAGGTCGGTCTTGAGCGACGGGTTAAGGTAGCTCTCCGCGTGCGCCGGATCGACGCCTCGGCCGACGAGCAGACGGCCAACGATCTCCGCCGTCTTCAGACGTTGCGCGAGGGCGAGTGCCTGCGAGGGATCGTGCGCGCGCTCGACCCAGCGCCGGCCGAGCGCCGAGCGCGCGACGTTGAGGTAGGCGGGCTCGTCAGCCGTGAGGTGCTTGGCGGTTGCGGTCATTTTCGTATTGTTGCCGGTCTTAGCCCTGGGCGGGAGTGGCCGCGGCAGTCGCGCGGGACTTACACGGTGGACAACGGCCAAGGGGGGTACCGGATCCGAATTTGAGCGAACAACCCCATGTACCCGTAAGTTAGCTGGAGAAAACGCGGCTGCGCGCCGCCAAATCTTGGTTTGGAGGGCCGGGTACACCGCAGCGAGTCTTTCTTCGATTGTCATCGAGCCATCGGTTTTGGTAGGTGACGGTTATAGAACAAAATGCGAACAAAAGCAAGGAAAGAGGCACTTGAGGGCGGAAAACCTTCTTGGGCCGCCATCGAGCCCGCCGACGTATTTCCAGCTTTATGGTTTTATGGTTTTATGGTTATATGGGTTTCGGAGTCCGAGGGACCGCAGAACATGAAGACGACGATCGAAGTGCCGGACGAACTCTACCGCCGCGCGAAGGCCGAAGCGGCGCAGCGCGGCCGCAAGCTTAAGGACTTGGTCGAGGAAGGCCTGCACCTGGTTCTCAGCACGCCGCGGAAGCCGAAACGCTCGCGGTTGGCCCGCTTGATGGAAGGCGCGCGCGGTAGCGTGGCATCGGACGCCGCCGATCTCGCCAGTAACCCAAAGCATTTGGAAGGCTTCGGACGTGACTCGCGCGATAGTTGATACCGGGCCGCTCGTCGCCTTCTTCGACAGGTCGGAACGCCATCACGACTGGGTCGCGGCGCGCGTGGAGGGATTGGAAGCACCGCTGTTCGTGTGCGAACCAGTGCTCACCGAGGCGTCCTATCTGCTTTCCCGCTTCCCGAAAGCCCAAGATACATTGCTCGAACTCTTCCAGAACGGCGCGCTCGCCATGGCGTTTCGCGTCGAGGATCACGTCGAAGAACTGCGCAAGCTTCTGCGCAAATATCGCGACACGCCGATGTCGTTGGCCGACGCCTGCGTCGTGCGCATGGCCGAGCTGCACGAGGGCCACACGGTCCTGACGCTCGACTCGGACTTCACCGTCTATCGCAAACACGGCCGCACGCCGCTAACGCTGGTGTATCCTGACGCGCGGTAGACGGCACCGCATGTTTCAATTTGCGAACACGCCGACCTGTTCACGATGCTTCGCAAAGCGCCGAACCGCGAGCCTTATCTGCGTCGGCCCGCGGACCGATTGACAAGCGCTAGAGCGTAGACAGCTGCCATTGAACAAACACCGCCAAGGCAAAAAGAAGAACAGGCGCCACCATTAGCGCCACACTGAGCGTAAACTCGCGTTCAGTTCGTGCAAGTCGTTTGGCGTCAGCTATGCCAAAGCCAATTGCTGCAACGTATGAAAACGCGGCTGCAGTTGTCAGAAGTAAACCGCTCTCATAGATGCTCATAGCCTCAGCGGTTTGAAAAAGCAGCGCAAGCACAGCGGCTCCTACGGCGCAAAACCCAACAAGGTACAGAAGACCTCGAAGTGCCGTCGAGGTGAACGATTGTGATCGCCCGGCTTGGCTAGTGTCGGCAGGACCTGTGTTTTCGGTCATCGTGCTCATCACCAGCAACAGAATGAGGGCAACACCAAATACAGGGAAAATGAGGAGCAAACCGTAAACTGGAATGTCTATTGGTTCGAAATATCGAGAGGCGAAAGACAGTACGACAGCGCAAACAGTCCCGAATATGATCCCTAAGAGTAGTTTGTAAGACTCTATCGAACCAAACGCCTGGAAAATCGAGCTAAGCGTTCGGGGCTGCGAAAGTTGGTCCGGGCCACCGAGATCTTCGTGCCTGCTAACCTCTGCCTGGATATCGCCCAACGCTTCGTCTCGCCTACGCTCATTCTCCACCTCCGTCGCGTGACGAAGCTGCGCAAGGGGAACAGAGAGCATCCATGCGAAAGCCTTTCGCGAGAAGTAGGTAAGTGACAACAAGAGAGCCGCATCTTTGACCGGCCCTGCGATGGGCGTCCAGGAAGCGGGTAAGAGTGGTTCAACAAATAGTGCGGCGACTGAGTTGCGCACATCTTGATATGTCTCGACCACCAACAGGAAATAACCTTGCCACTCGACGAGGCCACGCGCCAGTGAGCTAAGACCCGCAACGTTCAGCAGCACGGACAATAAGAGACTTGGCAGCACCCAGCTGGAGCGATTTGAGGATCCCATGCGCCGTATTGAACTCTCACGCGTATGCACGAATGCAGCAATAGCTTACTCATTAGCAGCTCGGCGCGATAGCACATACAGTTGGGATTCCGGTGACACGTGATGAACTCGCCGGACGAAACAAGCCCTCAAAGGGTGGACGAGGGCGCCCGCGGTCTCAGGCTTTTGTTTCGCAGCCGGGGGACGCGATCACCTGTCGCAATTTGGAGAAAAACTAAAATGGGCCGCTTCGAGTCACTGCTGCGCCGCCCCCGCTGGACCGGCGTCGCATGTGCTGTCGGGGCCGTGGGGCTGGGACTCGTTTACATGATGATTGCCGGCGCACCCGCGGCGTACCTCATGATCAATGCCGGGGCGTGCGTGTTGGGGCTGCTGATCTTGGTGATGCTGGATCATCTCGGCCCGGCATTGAGGCGGCAGTCCGGTGCGGCCACGTTGGTCCTCTCGCTTGCATTGCTTGCAACCGCTTTGCTTGGGGATCGGGTCGAGGGTGCCGCCCGGTGGATCGATTTGGGTGTCCTCACTGTTCAACCCAGCCTCGTCTTGCTTCCCGTCATGATCGCCGGTTTTGCCGGTTCTCGCGATGCTCTTTCGACGGCGGGCGTGCTCGTGGCCGCGATTGCGCTCGCGATACAGCCCGACCGCGCCATGTCTGCGATGTTGGTGTCGGGGTTGGCGGCGCTCACGGTTTTCCGTCGCGATCGTTTAACGGTGACGGCGCTCATTGGCAGCGCAATCGGCTTTGCAGCAACGCTCGCGCAAGCCGACACTCTTCCTGCAATGCCCTTTGTAGAACAGATTTTCTACACGTCTTTCGACGTGAGCGTCATCGCCGGTTTGGCCGTGCTGGGTGGCGCAATCCTCCTTCTTGTGCCGGCAATCGCGGGATGGGTGTACGACGCCGGCAATCGTCAAACCTATTGCGTGTTCGGCGCAATCTGGCTTGCCGCAATCGCCGCCGCAGCTGCCGGTAATTATCCAACGCCCGTTGCCGGCTACAGCGGCGGGGCGGTTCTCGGTTACGTGCTAAGCCTCACGATGCTGCCAAGCGCAAATACGCCTTTGTGAAAGTAAGGAAACGGGAATTGCCGCGGATTTGGATTGTTCGTTCGTCGCTGTTGTTTGCAATCGGCATTGCCGGCGTCGCTTGTGGTCAAGCGATTGGCGCTGACCGCGGGACTGCAAAAATCGGGGTTCCGAAAATAGAACGCGAAGGGGTTTGGCAACCTACCCCTGGCGGTACGCAAGTGCCGCTCTGGCCCTCGAACGTGCCACTCGCGAAACCCGACAGCGGCGATCGTCCCGAGGCGACCGGCAATGGCTCGCCGCTTGTCGGGGGCAGGAAATGGCATTGGGCGACTTATGTCACCCGACCGACCATGACCATCTACCGGCCGAAGGGGCGCAACACCGGCGCCGCGATGCTGGTCTTGCCGGGCGGTGGATTCTATGCGGTGGCGACCGATCTGGAAGGTACCGAGATCTGCGATTGGGTGATCCAGCAGGGTATGACCTGCGCCGTTTTGAAGTACCGGACGCCGCAAGTGTGGCCGAGGAAAAATGGCAAGCAGCAGCGGCCGAAGGTGCTTTTGGGTTTGGAAGATGCGCAGCGCGCAATGAGTTTGTTGCGGCAGCGGGCGTCTAAGTATGGGATCGATCCGCATAAGATCGGCGTGATCGGTTTTTCGGCCGGCGCGTATCTCGCGGCGAATATGAGCAACACGGAAGAGCGAACCTATCC